>CASEOD010000145.1 GCA_949289445.1 uncultured Eubacteriales bacterium | reverse complement strand
AGCCCATTTTCCTTTCAGTCCCTGTCCGTTTCTAAGTTCCTCTTTTTCATCAGCTGTACCCATAGCAGCTTCCTTTGCCGCTCTTATTTCTTCTTCGCTGGCACCGCCAATCTTTTCTTCTTCTTTAAAGCAGGACATATCATAACCCATATCTTCCATCTCTTTGATATGCTGCTTATATTCCTCATCTCTCTTCTTTGCTTCCTCCAGCTCCCGGTTCACATCCTCCAGATATTTCGGTGCTGCTGTGAAATCCTGTTCTTTCTTTTCCGGGAACTTGAACTGAAGACTCTGTTCCAGCAGACGGATAGCTGCCTCTCTGTATCTCTTCGACAGAACTCCCAGAGAAGCCATGATATAATCATTGTCTACGAGGATCTGTGCATGTTCTGTCGGGAACAGCATCATACCTGTTTCGTTGTGTTTTGCAATTTCCTGCATAATCTCTACTCTGTGAGGCAGTCTTGTCAGTGCGCCGCCTGTTCCCACAATGTATTTTACAGGAGTCAGATCTTTTCCCTCTGCCACAGTACTTCTGCCTGATGGACCGTAAATATATCTGATGATACCTGCGTGACGTTCCACCGCTTTAAGAACAGCTTCTTTTGTCAGACGTTCTACCAGCTTGAATTCATCTTCTGTCTTCGGAATCGCCACATAGCTTTCCAGTGTTTTATCCAGATCAATGCCCATCTTCTCACAGTCTTTACGCATCTGTTCCTCACCGATAGACTCAATGACTTTCATTCTGTTGACATAAACCCCCAGGTCTCCTTCTACGGTTCTCTTCGCCTTTGGTTCAGGAGAAATCATAATCCTGGCAATTTTGTCAGATTCTGTTGCTACAGAATGAAGGTCTGTCGTGGCACCGCCTACATCCAGTACAATAAGGTCACCCAGGCAGTCATAAAGAAGTTTGGTGCATTCCATAACTGCCCCCGGTGTCGGAATGATCGGTCCGTTTACCATATCACGAACATGTTCCATACCCGGTGCATGAGTGATATGCTGCTCGAAAGCATCCTGAATCACCTTTCTGCACGGTTCCACATTGAGATCGTCAATCTTCGGATATACGTTTTCTACGTTATAGAGCTGCTGGCCGCTTTCTTCGTCAAAGATCAGTTTCATTTCTTCCTGATTCTCTATATTACCGGCATAGATAATCGGTGTCTTCAGACCAAGAGAGCGAATTTTCTCCGCGTTGTCTATAGCAGTCTCCCTTTCACCATAATCAACACCACCTGCAATTAAGATCAGATTAGGATTGATTTCCTTAATCTTTGCCAGGTCGGTTCTTCTCAGCTTTCCTGCCGTTACGTAATGAATAATGCCGCCCGCTCCCAGTGCAGCCTCCTTGGCAGCCTTTGCGGTCATATCGTACACCAGACCGTGAACTGTCATTTTCAGACCTCCCGCAGCTGAAGATGTTGCCAGCATTTCATCATATTCCAGACTATCTATGTTCATCTTCCTGCAGAGATCGTCAATCGCGCCCTGAAGACCGATTCGAACATCTCCGTCCAGAACGGAAGTCGGAGCCTGTCCCTGTGCCCAGAACACCGGATTATCTGTCTGCAGATCCTTAAAAGCGTTTACAACCGTGGTTGTAGAACCGATCTCTGCCACTAAAACGTCTACTTTCATTTCATCACCTCTCCAAATTTCCTTTCAACGATTGGCTGCACTGCAGCCACCATAAAATCTCCCTGTTATACAAAACTCTGAATCTGTGTTTTATTTCATCATAAATACTTTACATAAAAATTCATATCTGCAGGCAGATATTCTGCAGCCTTATAAAAGGACTCTGCTCCGGGATTGGTCTTCTCCGACAGAAACTGAAGGCGCCTGCACCCTTCTTCCTTCGCATATCCCTCAATAAAATCAAGGGCTTTTTTTCCGTATCCTCTGCCTCTCCATTCCTTTCCCACATACAGATCGTCCAGAATCATGGCTTTTCCGTGGCTCCACACACTGAAAATGATCATCAGATTGGCAAAACCCACAGGAACACCGTCCTCTTCAAAGATCAAAAGCCGGATCAGTTCTTTGCGGGACAGCGCTTCAGCAAAAGTCTTTGCAAAAGTTTCAGTGGAACTTAAAGCGCCTGCCCAAAGATCCTCATCCTGAATCTCCTCTTCCATAAATGCCTGATTCAGTTGAATCCACTCCATCACATCTTTCAGTTCACATTCGCGAATGGCAAACATAGAAACCTCCTTCGCTAAATCTCGGCGATCACTCTGCAGGGAAGTCCGGTCATACCTTCAAACCGCACGGGATACGTATGCACCACAAAACTGCGTTCTGCAGGAAGTTCATCAAGCTGTGCAAGATTCTCCACCACAAAAGCGCCTCTGTCCGCACACATCTGATCTGCAGCTGTATGTTCTTTTCCTCTGCGAATCCCCGCTCCGTCGATCCCTATGAGACTGACACCTCTGTTCAGAAGTTCTTCAATCAGCTCCCGGGACAGCTGAGGATGGGAACTGAAATAAGCGGAGGTTCCGTAGCTCTCTTTTTCTATGAACCCCGTCCGGAATATCAGAAACATTTCTTCTTCCACAAGGGTCAAATCTATATCCTCCACTCCGATCTCATCTTTCCCCCGAACATCGAAACAGATTCCCTTCCGCCCGGTATATTCCAGCGGAAATTCCCGATTCATCACATCAAAATGAGTTCCCAGATGACCTGTCAGCGCTTTTTTTTCATTGCCCTGAGCATCCCTTATTAACTTTGGTGTAATTTTTAGCGTAATATCTATGAGCAAAATGTCTCCTCCAATTAAACCACATATTTTATAAAGTGTAAAATGTATTTACGAAGAAAATTACATTCTGCAATATCCGGCAATTTGCTTCGTAAATAGATTTTCTGAAACATCCCCGTATCGAAAAACAGGGCGGGCCGACAGCCCGCCCTGAAATTCAAGCGTTTCTGCACGTCTTTATGTCAGACGTATGATCAGCATAGCGCCCGGCGAAAGCAAACAACTTTTACAGTTCGCCTCTTCTTCTCTTAGCTTCTTCACAGAGGAATGTCGCTACGTCAATACCGTGAGAGTCTCTTCCGAATCCGGCATCGATTCCGGTCTTGACAGCATCTTCAGGAATTACCTGAGTACCGCCTGCAGCGATAATTACCTTATCTCTGATACCTTTTTCTACAGCCAGATCGTTGATTCTCTTCATATTCTTATAGTGGATGTTGTCGTGAGAGATGATGGTGGATGCCAGGATTGCGTTTGCATTCAGCTCAACAGCTGCATCAACCAGCTTTTCTACAGGTACGGAAGTACCCAGGTAGTTCACCTTTACACCCCATTTTTCAATACCACCGTGCTTGATGTTGATGATTTCACGAAGACCTACAGAGTGTTCGTCTTCACCAACAGTACCGCATACAACTACCATCGGATGGTTTTCAAACTCATCGTATAAAGTAGCATCGTCTAAGTGATGTGGTTCAGGTGGGATCTCCAGATTTTCAGGGTCTACATCAAAGCTTACTTTACCCTTCATCTCGATACGAGTACCTTCAGCTTCCTGCATTACTTCCTTGGAAGTAACTTCCGGATTTTCCAGACCTAATTTTCTGCCGATTTCAAGTGCTGCAGCTTCTGCAGTTCTTGTGTTGGCAGGAATCATCATTGTCATAAGAACAACTCCGTCTCCGCACCATTCCATTTCAGGTTTGATTGCTTTGCCATCCAGGTATTTTTCTACCTTTTCAAGTCTTCTTGCTACGCAGTCTTCTTCATCCAGTTCGTCGATGTAAACGATCTTGCTTCTGTCTTCGAAGGTGCAGCCGCCGATGAGTGCGGACGGATTTTCAGGATCTCCACCATACTGTTCTACATTGTTGTATCCGTAATGAGCAGTTACAGGAGCCATGTAGTCATCTTCTCTTTCGAAGATGTAGCCGTAACCTACGCCGCCTTCAGGATTTCTTGCAATACCGTCACCGTTTCTTTCAGGATATTTAGCAGAGTCTACAAAGAAACCTTCTTTTACTGCCTGGAAGTAACCGCCTACTTCGATGATTTCTTCCATGAACAGTACAGCTCTTTCTTTGATCTCTCTTGCCATTTCTCTCAGCGGACCGTCTTTCTTCAGTTCAACCATTTCCATCAGACCGTCCATTGCCAGCAGAGCCTGCTTAGCGTTGTCAACAGCTTCCATGTTATAGATATGCCATGGAACGTTTCTTCCTTCGTCAGGAGTGATTGTGGACTGAATATCAGCGCTGGTCAGTTTGGAGATCAGCATGTTCATTACGTGAGTAACAGTAGCTTCTCTTACAGAGGAGCAGATGTACTTAGTGTTCTGCTGTGCTCTCATTTTATATCTGCCGCAGAAATCTCTCAGTGCTACTGCATAAGGCAGGTCCATATATACGCATGGAGCCGGTGTAGCAGTTGGAGGTACTGTGGATAATGCGATGTTTTCAGGCTTGATACCAACTTTTTCTGAGAACAGGGAGTTAATAGCGTGCTGTACGATCAGCTCAGGCATTACTTTCCATGCTTCTCTTGCAGTTGCGTTGGCGTTGTGAGCACCGTCGATCTGCAGAATGTCTGCCCATGCCAGAACTTTC
Source organism: uncultured Eubacteriales bacterium (assembly GCA_949289445.1). Classification (GTDB taxonomy): domain Bacteria; phylum Bacillota; class Clostridia; order Peptostreptococcales; family Anaerovoracaceae; genus Senimuribacter. The sequence goes on along the minus strand of CASEOD010000145.1, from coordinate 317 downwards.
TTGGATTCGCAGGCATCTACAAAGGATCTTACGCAGTTGATATCTCTGTACAGTACGTTGTACTGAGGGTCCTGGTGAGCACCGTTGATACCTTCTTCAGCGAACATAACAGCTACGTCAGGACCAGCCACGCCTGATACATAGGAATGATAGTTGATTGGACGACCAACTTCATCTTCAATCAGATCCAGAGCCTTTCTCTGTGCTCTTACCTGCTTACGAGTTACAGGAATACCACCGATACCCTGAGGAGTACCTTCCATCAGGCCGTCGATATGGGACTGACCCATATGTCTGATAACCATGATATGGTCTGC
>CASEOD010000144.1 GCA_949289445.1 uncultured Eubacteriales bacterium | reverse complement strand
ACTCCCTTTTCACTGATGATGCAGGCGGTTTCACCATTGTTTATTTTGATTGTTGCTAAACGCATATTTCGCCTCCTGTTACTGGATGTTTTTTGTGAATTGTGAAGCGTGCTGTTCAGAAATGATATCCTCTGTGTATATTGACCATGTCTCTGAGTATGGATGCCGCAGCAGGGATCACTCCGGATGCTCCACCAATGAGAACCAGTTCTCCCAGTGTATCGCAGCAGTAACGCACTGCTTTGTTTTTGCCTTCAACGCTGTATAAAAGCTGATCTGCTGATATTTTTTCCAGTCTTACAGTCATTTTCAGACCTTCACTGCTTTTGACTGTTTTGCCAACTAGTTTATATTTGCAGTTTTCTTCGGCAGCAGTTCGGATATCTTCTGTTGTAATGCTGGTGATACCTTCTACTTCAACATCTTCCAGAGTTTTACTTTCTCCCATCAGCACATTGGTAAGGATCAGGAGTTTCCCAGCAGTATCCCAGCCTTCTACGTCCAAGGACGGATTTGTTTCAGCAATACCACATTCCTGGGCAATTCTCAGTGCTTGCTCATATTCGCAGTTGTTGTCTTCCATGTATTTAAGAATAAAATTGGTGGTACCGTTGAGAATACCTTCTATGGAAGTAATTTCAGCACCGGCCATATCCATAAGCCCGCCATTGACTGACGGCAGCGCTCCGCCGGTGGTACAGCCGATCCCAAGCTGAACCCCTTTTTCAGAGGCGTTTTTTTTCAGCTCTTGATATGCCAACATGACGGGGCCTTTGTCAGATAGCACAACATGTTTTCCCGCATTTAGCAGAGCCTGGGCGTAAGAGAGGCCGGGCTGACCGGTTTCCTTGTTTGTCGGAGTCATGATGACTGCCAGGTCTATCAAGTTGTCAGAAACAATCTGTTCGACTGTGATATCGGTACTTCCTCCAGGAAACTGGGTAATATCTTTTTCTTTTTCTGTGAATTTTATCAGACTGTCTAAATCTATGCCTGTAGGTACATAAATTCCGCCGCCGCAGTCCACAATGTAGTCGACTTCTATGGAAAGAGAGTCCTTTGCAAGTACATCTTTCTGCATTTTCAGTAGCCTTGTCAATGCCTTGCCTACACCACCGTATCCAATGATTGCTATTTTCAATTCTACTGGACCTCCTTATCTAAATAATGCCGATCGCCATCAGATTATCACCTTTGCAGGCGGCAAAGGTGGACATGACCCAGAGGATAACACAGTCTTCTTCTGCAAAAAATTCGGTGTATATTTGCTGACTGTGATAATCTGTGATGCTGGCCAGGCGCTGACCTTTCTTGACTTTTTCACCGGGACTGACAAAGCAGTGATAGATCCCGTTAAACTTACTTTGAAGTCTGTAAAACCGGGATAATTCTGACTGTCTGTCACACTTTGGCTGCGGCTGATTCAGCATGCCTAAAAGAATCATGACGTTCTTTGCACCCTGATAGTGAAGATGTTTTGTTTCTTCAGTAATCAGACCGATTCCGCCGATTTCCGGCTGAATGCTTGGAATGCCCATTTCGGTGACTGCAGAATAGAAGTTGCCTTTGTCTGTAGCACCTTTTCCAGAGGTTTCAGTACAGGAAATATATTTAAGGCCATAGGCCAGAGCCATTTTACGGGACATTTCAGTGACATCTGGAGCATATTTGCTGACATGGTAGAACGCATAGGGACAGAGATATTCAATGCTGTCACCACTGTGCATATCGATATGGTAATCGGCTTTTTCGGCAAACTGATGAAGCAGAGTGTAACACAGCTTTTCTGTTATGGTACCGTCAGGACTTCCCGGAAACGTATCATTGAGATTTTTTCCATCCAGAGGATTAACGAAAGATGTCTTGGTCTCAAAAGATGCAAAATTGCAATATGGCACGCCGATGATTGTGCCGCAGAGTTCTGCGGGACTGATATCATGGAACAGCTTCAGATTGGCACCGATGCCCGGATATTCTGTGCCGTGTATGCCGGAAGTTATGCACAAAGTGGGCCCTTTTTGTATTCCGGCAATAACATAATAGGTTAGGAGCGTTTGATGCCCCTGACTGTCGGATATTGTTAAATCCTTAATAAATTTATCTCCGGGTTTTATTTCATAGTCTAATAGTTTCATTGCGATACCTCTTTAGTTTATTTGGCTAATAGTTTTTCTGTGGCGGCCTTGATCTTGTCCATTGCTTTTTCTATATTTTCGTAAGAGTTGGAGAATGCAATACGCAGGTAGCCACTGCCGAACTCCCCAAAGGCAGAACCGGGGATCATTGCCACGCCGGCTTCATTGAGATAATAGTCGGAGGCTTCTTCGTCAGAAATTCCCAGTTTTTTAATATTGACGAAGCAGTAGAAGGCTCCTTTTGGACAGATGCAGCTGAGACCGTCAATCTGGTTGATAGACTGGTATACCAGCTTTCTTCTGCGATCGAACTGCACTCGCATCTCCTCGATGCATTCCTGGGGGCCCTTCAGTGCAGCTTCTGCAGCGTATTGGGATACAGATGTGGCGCAGGTGACAGTGTATTGGAGTACTCTGATCATGGCACTGATAAATTCAGGGTTTTTGGATGCAGCAAAACCGATTCGCCAGCCGGTCATGGCATAGGCTTTAGACACACCGTTGATGATAATAGTTCTTTCACTCATTTCAGGAAGCGAAGCGATGCTTGTATGGATACTGTTATCATATAACAGTTTTTCATAAATTTCATCAGAAAGCACTATCAGGTTGTTGTCTTTTGCAATTTTTGCAATTTTTTCCAGACTTTCGCGGCTGAGAACGGAGCCGGTAGGGTTATTGGGGGAATTGACGATGATCATCTTTGTTTTCGGAGTAACAAGATTTTCAATATCCTGTATCTGCACGTTAAAAT
>CASEOD010000143.1 GCA_949289445.1 uncultured Eubacteriales bacterium | reverse complement strand
ATAGAGATGACCTTAAGCGTAACATATATGCTACGAAGAGAATCAAATCCAGGAACGAAAGCCTCCTTTATACGGTTGATGCCGTCAACAAGGCAATAACCAGTAAGAGGAAAGTTTCTTTCCAGTATTACGACTATACACCTGAAAAGAAAAGAATTCTTCGTAATGACGGAGAGATATATATACTAAGTCCATATGCCCTGTTCTGGAATGATGATTTCTACTATGTTGTAGGATATTCCGACAAACATGATAATGTATCCACATTCAGAGCAGATCGCATCTGCCACCTTGAAATGACAGGCGAGAAAGCAGGTAAGAAGCCTAAGGACTTCAGCCTGGACAGGTATTCACATCAGATATTTGAGATGTATGACGGGGACACTGTAAGAGTAAAGCTGGAATGTAAGAATGAGCTTATGAAGTATGTTATTGACCGTTTTGATGAAAGCGTAGAAACTGAAGTCGCAACTGAGAACACTTTCTACGCATATCCGGAAGTGGCGCTTAGTCCTAACTTCTACAGCTGGTTGTTTAAGTTTGCAGGAGAAATCAGACTGATGGCTCCGGAAAGAGCGAGAAATGAACATATTGCGAAAGCAAAGGCAATCATGGAAGATAGATTCTATGATGATGACGAAGAATAAAAGCGGCTAAAAAACACCGCTTTTTCTAATGGGCGAAAATACTCCTTGCACCTGGCGAACAAATGTTCTATAATAAATTCACGAGTTATAGTATAATTTTCAGAAGAGGGTGAAGGAGGGAGATCTAGTTTGATAAATATGCCCTGCAGGCAATTACCGTCGTGATGACCAAGGTATGCAGAGCATTACAGTGGTTACTGAGGACATCCCCGTTTTCTGCCAGACTTGCTGTACCATCTCATGTAAGCAATGCCCATATATCCGTTGAAAGGCTTACTGCGCTGGTATGTTTCCCTGAAGTGCAGAAGTAGAGAGTCATTTGGTTCCACATACATAAAATATATCCAGTAACAAGTCCAAGGGGGAATTATGAACATGGCAAGAGCAGCAGAAAAGTATAAAGTAGTATGTCCGGTTTGCGGAAAGCAGCTTTTTTCTTCTAGTTCGGCCGACGTTGAGGACGTCATGTGTCCGAAATGCAAGAAGCAGTATGTTGTCAGAGTAGGGGTGGGCAGCCTGCAGATCAGAGAATCTCAGATGCAGTACTCAGCAGATAACAGTAAATAAGGCGACAGCTGAGAATATTACAATTGAATAAGTGAGGCTATCTATTTGAACCTGCGAATTGGGCTCCCGAAGTGCACCCTCAGGGCCGGACGTAGATAGCCAAAAGTTTCTAAGACTGAATTTGACATTAGTATCATCAGGAGGCTGACAAAACATTAGTAGTCCTATAAAGGACAGGTGTTTTGCCAGCCTTCTTTTTTTGTCTGCAATTCGCTTCTTTCAGACTGCTGATGGTAGCGGTCTCCGGAAACGGAGTGCAGATGAGAAATATTAGAGGACCGTAACCGGCGGATTTTGAACAAGTTACATCTTTTTCAAAATTCGGAGGTTACAGATGAAAATCAGATATGAATTCGTTACAGGAACAGTTGAAATGGAAGTGTCTGCAGAAATGGCAGCTCTTCACATGGAACTTGACAGAATCGAATACAACAACAATCACAAAGAGACAAGAAGGCATACCACTCTTGATAATGGTGTTGATGAGAAGGAGTGGCTTGCCTCAGATAAATACAACCCGATAAACATGATTGAGGCAGAAGCTGAAGCAAGGAGAATCAGAGCAGCTTTTGCAGAACTTACAAAGACGCAGAGGCATCTTGTATCAAAGATGTTCATTGAGGGAATGTCCGGCAGGGAATATGCCGAGTCCATCGGTGTTTCTCCTGCCGCTGTATCACAGCA
>CASEOD010000142.1 GCA_949289445.1 uncultured Eubacteriales bacterium | reverse complement strand
TATTTTTTCTCCCTTTTGATAAATTTTTCCGTCTGAATCCCGATTTTGGAAGCTTTTTTTACGGCGCCGTTCTCATACGCGATGTCACTTGGATTCTCTCCCACTCTGATAATGGCAAGAGTAGGCGCAATTCCTTTCTCATAATATGCCGGCATTAAACTTATCAGCTGTTCATCAATCGCATCTGCCACCGGTTTTCCTTTTAATATCTGTGTCATCCGTTTCTTTTCCCCCTATTTTCTCAGTCTGCTGTATACTTCAGCGTAAACTTCATCTGCAGTCAGAGTATATTCCAGCAGCATGCGCTCAGCTTTTTCATCAAATTCTGAAGCACAGACTCTGTCTTTCATGGCAGCCGTGTTGATAAATACATTAAGACTTGCTCCCTGCAGTGCAGCCTTGGCCAGAATCACCCCGACTCCGGCATCACTGACAGCCATCACACTCCCTTTTTCCGCAAATTCTCTCTGCATTCTGATGACTTCACAGCATTTTTCCATAATCTCCAGAGGCACCAGAGATGCGTCTTTTAGTGCCTGCTCCATCACCTTTTCTTTTTCCGCTCTTTCTGCTTCCGTTTCTTTGGGCATACCATAAGCCTCAGCCAGCGGCTCAAATACCTGTGCATCCTTTTCAATCAGAACCAGAAGTTCGGATTTCAGGCGTTGTGCCTCTTTCATCAGTCTCTGAATATCCTCTTCCACATCTGCATATTTCTTCTTTCCCGCAGTCAGTTCGCCGACCATATGTCCCAGCGCAGCGCCCAGCGCACCTGCCAGTGCAGAGGCGCCTCCTCCTCCCGGTACCGGTGCCTTGCTCGCCAGTTCGTCTGTAAAATCACTGCAGCTCTTTTCAGTAAAACTCATTTTTCCCTCCATATTATATCAACTGTGATGTATTCAATCCTCATAATATACCGACCATCGTCATCAGTATAGCATGGCCGTAATCCTTTGGCAACTGGATGTCGCAGAGGCTCTTCTCTTCGGCAGACGGAGTTTCCCTGCCATATGAAAACCCCTCCGTCGGATTATGTATCTGACGGAGGGAACAATGCTGCGAATAGTCCGGCGTATGGCTTTTAGAATAAGCCGGTAATCCTGCCCGTATTATCCACATCTATTTTTTCTGCAGCAGGCACTTTCGGAAGTCCCGGCATTGTCATGATGTTACCGGTTTTTGCCACAATAAATCCTGCTCCTGCATCAATCTTCAGATCCGTCACAGTAATGCTGAAGCCTCTCGGAGCTCCCAGAAGCGTCGGATTGTCAGAAAAGCTGAACTGCGTCTTTGCCATGCAGACAGGTACATTGTCAAATCCGAGGGCTTCAAGCTGTTTCAGCTGTTTCTGCGCATTTCCCTCAAAAATGACCCCGTCGGCTCTGTAGATTTTGGAAGCGATCATTTCAATTTTTTCACGGATCGATATATCCAGAGGATATACAAACCGGAAATGATTTTCTGCCTCGCATAAGCGCATCACTTCATCAGCAAGGGCAAGCCCGCCTTCTCCGCCTTTTGCCCATACCTGAGAAAGAACCACATTTACGCCCAGTTCTCTGCATTTATCCTCCACCATCTTAATTTCTGCTTCGGTATCTGTCGGAAATTCGTTAATTGCAACTACTGCAGGAAGACCGAAATGCTCTGTCACATTTTCAACATGCTGAAGCAGGTTCGGAAGTCCTTTTTCCAGTGCATCAAGATTCTCTTCTGCCAAATCGGCTTTCGGAACGCCCCCATGATATTTGAGAGCCTTCACTGTGGCCACAATGACACAGGCAGAAGGTTTCAGCCCCGCTTTCCGGCATTTGATGTCGATAAACTTTTCTGCACCCAGATCTGCGGCAAATCCGGCTTCCGTAACCACATAATCAGCCAGTTTCAGCGCCATTCTGGTTGCCATGATGGAATTGCATCCGTGTGCGATATTTGCAAACGGTCCGCAGTGTACGAATGCAGGTGTCTTCTCAAGAGTCTGTACCAGATTCGGTTTCAGTGCATCTTTCAGCAGAGCCGCCGCAGCTCCCTGCGCCTTGATGTCCCTGACGGTAACCGGCTTATCATCGTAAGTGTATCCGACAATAATGTCTGCCAGTTTTTCTTTCAGATCATCGATATCTTTCGCCAGACACATGATAGCCATTACTTCGCTGGCGACAGTGATTTCAAAACCGTCTTCTCTCGGAACACCGTTGACTTTTCCTCCCAAACCGTCAATGATAAAACGAAGCTGCCTGTCGTTCATATCCACAGCTCTTTTCCAGGTGATTTTTCTCGGATCGATATTCAGCGCATTCCCCTGCTGGATATGATTGTCAAGCATTGCCGCAATCAGATTGTTTGCCGCTCCAATCGCATGGAAATCGCCGGTAAAATGCAGATTGATATCTTCCATCGGAACTACCTGCGCATAGCCTCCGCCGGCTGCACCGCCCTTAACACCAAACACAGGTCCCAGAGACGGTTCCCTCAATGCTGCCATCACGTTGACTCCTTTCCGGTGCAGAGCATCCGCCAGACCCACAGAAGTCGTTGTTTTTCCCTCACCTGCAGGGGTTGGAGAAATAGCTGTGACCAGAATCAGTTTTCCGTCTTTGGCATCTTTCTTATCCTGCAGCAGATTGTAGTCGATTTTTGCTTTATAATTGCCGTACTGTTCCACATACTTTTCGTCAATACCGGCAGCAGCGGCAATTTCACGGATGTTTGTCATTTCGACTTCCTGTGCAATCTGAATGTCAGTTTTGATTTCCATTATCAAGCTCTCCTTTTCTTTTTATTATAAATTCTTTAAAAAACTCTTCCTGTGAATAGGTGTAAGACCACATCTGCGCAGTCCTTCATAATGACTCCTGGTCCCATACCCCTTATTGCTGTCAAATCCATAATCCGGATAAATCCGGTGCCAGTTTTTCATTTCTCTGTCACGTGTAACCTTTGCGACAATAGATGCAGCTGCGATAGACAGGCTTTTTGCGTCTCCCTTTATCAGAGACATCTGAGGTTTTTTCACTGCATCAATCTGCATAGCGTCAAAAAGCACAAAATCAACAGACCGGCTTTCATCTTTCTTTTCTTTCAGCATTTTTTCCGCATTCTCCACAGCCTCAATCATGGCCAGTTTTGTCGCCTGCAGAATATTTACTTCGTCAATCACCTGATTGTCCATTCGCCCGATTCCATAGCACACTGCCCGTTCCACAATCACATCATAAAGCTGTTCCCGTTTTTTTTCTGACAGCTTTTTTGAGTCGTCCACACCCGGTATATCAAAGTCCTCCGGCATGACGACAGCTGCTGCAACAACCGGTCCGGCTAAAGGACCCCTTCCTACCTCATCAACGCCGGCTATCAGTTTATATCCCCGGTTTCTGAGTTCTCTTTCGTACTGCTGCATTTCTTCAAGCCGCTGCAACAGATAGGCTTCTCTTTCTGCTTTTTTCATATTATTACTTTCTTTCTAAGGTAATCCTGCCGATTTTGCCTCCCCGAAACTCATCCAGAACCGTTCTTGCACATCTGTCATAGTCAATTCTTTTCCCCGGCAGAATAAATCCCCGCCTGCGGGCGATCTCTTCCATTGTTTCAAGAGGCTGTTCAAAAATCCCTTCCAGCTTATATCGTTCCATCAGAAGCTGGGGATATGACTGCTGAAGCACTCCGATAAGCTCCATGGCCAGCGTTGCCGTATCCAATATCTCATCTTTGATAGATCCGCAGAATGCAAGATTGAGGCCTGCTTTCGGATCTTCAAACTTTGGCCACAGGATTCCCGGCGTGTCCAAAAGCTGCATGCCGTTTTTCAGCGCCAGCCACTGTTTTCCCCGAGTGACTCCCGGCCTGTCTCCGGTCTGAGCACTTTTGCGCCCTGTCATTCTGTTGATCAGGGAAGATTTCCCCACATTGGGAACTCCCACAATCATCATGCGCAGCGGTTTCTTCCTCAGCTGTCCCGCGTTTTTCGCTGTCTGCTCCTTTTCCAATTCCCTGAACAGCTGATTTACACCTGCACCGCTCATACAGTTCATCGTCAGAACAGTGTTCCCTAGTTGAGAAAAATGCGCTGACCATGCGGAGTTTTCTTTTTCATCGGAAAGGTCACTCTTGTTCAGTACAATAATTCGTTTTTTTTCTCTTACCAGCTCATCAATAACAGGGTTGCGGCTGGATAATGGGATTCTGGCATCAATCACTTCAATGACCAGATCAACAAGTTTCAGGTTTTCCTGAATCAGTTCCCTGGTTTTCTTCATGTGACCGGGATACCAGTTTATATTTTCAATCATGTTTCGTTACCTCATTCAGACGTATAGAAACAGTATATCATCTAATCCGTTTTCCGTCTACTTTCTTCCACTAAAGAAAAAAAGGAAACCTTCCGGTTTCCTTTACGTGATTAATTTTCTTTGCTTCTAATCTTGGCTGCCTTACCGGTTCTTCCGCGCATGTAATGCAGTCTGGCTCTTCTAACCTTACCTTTTCTAACCACTTCGATTTTCTCTACCCATGGTGAATGAACAGGGAAAGTCTTCTCAACGCCTACGCCAGAAGCAATTCTTCTGACAGTGAAAGTCTCAGCGATTCCTCCGTTCTGTCTCTTCAGTACAAAACCTTCAAAAATCTGAATTCTTTCTCTGTTACCTTCTTTAATTTTAACGTGTACCTTAACGGTATCTCCAACGTTAAAAGCAGGGACTTCTTTCTTTAAGTAATCCTGTGCAACTGAATCTAAAATATTCATTGTATAGTATCCTCCTTCCCTCCAAGACGTTCTTGCGTACTATCCATAAACTTGTATCAGCAGAGGACCGCCCGTAATTCAAAAGTCTGCATGACAAACAGCGTCTGTCTCACAGAACAGAGATATTATATCATAGCTTTAGCAAATAATGCAAGAACTTTTTTTGATTATACAGGGAATATCATATATAAATCTGAAATCCGTCTGTCTCATAATAAGCAGCCCTTCTGTAATAATATCACAAAAGGCTGTTGACTTCAGCTTTTAATATGCCTTTACAAACTTAAAACGATGTACGGTGTCCCACATAGCAGGCAATTCCCGCATCCAGATACAGTCGCTGGAGAGACTCCATAGCTTCATCCGTCATTTCACCGCCTGTTGCATAGGCATATTCTTTCCCGAGCTGTTCCCATTTGGTCTGACCCAAACGATGAAATTTCAGCAGATTCATCTCATAGAGACCGTTCTCCTCCATAAAGGAGATAACTTCTTTTGCATTCTGTTCGCTGTCATTGTATCCGCTGATTACAGGCTGACGAAGTACCAGACGTCCACCCCATCCGCTTTTTTTCAGGGCACGGATATTTTCAAGGATCTGCTCGTTTCCCACACCTGTTCCGGCTTTATGCGCCTCTGTGCTCATGTGCTTGATGTCAACAAAAGCGAAGTCGATATACTGCATCACCTGGAGAAACCTGTCTGGTGAAAAACATGCGCTTGTTTCAATGGCAGTATGAATTCCCATTCTGCGGCATCCTTTCAAGACTTCCTTCAGAAAATCATCCTGCATGATCGGATCTCCCCCGCTGAAAGTAACACCGCCGTTTTTCCCCCAGTTACTGAAATCCCTTTTCAGAATCCGCAGCAGTTCCTCCGCAGTATATTCTTTTACGCACTGCTTCAGCGCGCGGTTGGGGCAGATTGACACACAGGAAAACTCTCTGCAGCTTCTGCATTTTTCAAAATCCACCTCAGGCGCCCGGCCTTCTGTAACAGTAATGGCCCGTTGTGGACATACATCTGCACAGACATTGCATCCTTTTTCCCATTTACAGGAAGCTTTTGCAAACATAAGGTGCTTTCCCACAGTCCAGCTCTCCGGGTTCGCACACCAGATGCATTTCAGCGGACAGCCCGTCAAGAACACCGTGGTTCGGCATCCGGGGCCGTCATGTACGGAAAAGGACTGAATATCAAAAATTTTTCCGGTTACAGTCATAGTAATTACCCTTCAATTGCCTTATAATGCTCGCAGCAGAAAGCTCCGCAGTTGGCATAGGACCAGTTCTCTTTTTCAAAGCCGGTACAGGTGCCTATTCCATAAGAATCTGCGCCGGAAAAGCATGCACAGTTGCCGCATACCGGAGAGGCCTTGAACTGACCGCATGCTTCACTTCCGTTCCCGTCAATGGGAACAACCTGTTTAGACAACGCGCACATTCCTTTTTCGCAGTCTAAGCTGATATAGTTAATACATTCTACATGTTTCATTGTTTTTCATACCTCCAACTTATGCTTCCTCATATTCTGTACGATAGATAACTTCGTCCTGAATAGGCTTGCCGATCTCACACCAGTACTGTGTAAATCCTGCCACACGCACCATCAGATCGCGGTATTTGTCAGGAGACTGCTGTGCATCTCTCAGTGTATCAGAGCTGACCACGTTGAACTGAACATGGAATCCGCCTTTGCGCATGTAAGTGCGGACAAGCTCCAGCAGTTTCTTTGTTCCCTGAACCCCCTGTACTGCCGATGGATGCAGTTTCAGATTCATCTGCGCATTCTGGTTCTGAGAATGATCATAAACAGTTGCAGATTCAAAGAGGGCGTAGACACCGTTCTTATCCGTACCTGCCGCAGCGGATACAGAGCCGTCAGAGTAAGTAGTACCGGCTAAACGCCCGTCGGCAGTCGCCAGTGTGATAAAGCCCTGCGGACCATGAGTTGAAACGGAGATCTGACACAGATATTCCGGTTTTCCAAAGAAAGACTCGATGGTAGGCAGATAATGGAGCAGATACATATGGTAATCTCTCAGCAGACTGTCTGCATAAGGATCTGCATTGCCGTATTTCGGCGCATTGACACAGTCGGCGAAGATTGCCGCATATTTCTGTGCTTCTTCGGTGCTTTCACGATAATCCGGTGAAAATACGCCTGTATCATAAGCTGTACGGAAACCGAAATTGTGGAGCATGGCATCTGTCATTTCCTCCAGAGAATACTTTCCGGTATCATATACATTCTTCTTGATCGATGCCAGTGAATTGATAAAGGTGACAGTGCCGCATGATTCAAAGTTGATACAACCGTTGTAGCGGGAACCGCAGTTGCCGATATGCTGTCCCTTCTTAAAGCAGTCAGGTTTGAGAAGGGAGTTGACAGCAGGCATATTATACTTGCGCCACACGTCCATCTGAATATTATTGACTTTATTGACAATCCGATTGCTGATATCCAGATACTTCTTCCACTGATCAAGAAGTTCATCAAAGGTGTCAAGTGTCCGGTTGTGAGGCGGAAATACCTGCTTGCCGGTACGCTTATCCAGACCGTTGGTCAGGACAAGTTCCAGAACCTTAGGAAGGCCTGTGAAGTGAATTCCTGTTCCGCAGGTCGGAGAAGCGCCTCCCGGAATCATGGTTACCTTGCCGTTATACTCCAGCGGCAGAAAACAGCCGGGAGCAGACTCAAGACATCCGCCCAGACACCATGCTCTGGCATCATAAAGATCCATTCCTTCCGGACCATACTGACGGAGCATAAAATTCATGCCTACCTGATTGTTCATCCATGCCGGATAACCCATACCCAGTTTTGTACAGGCAGCGGCCTTCATCAGGAAATCCTCAGGCATTTTTTCATCATACAGGACTGATAAAGTCGGCTGCGGTGTCTGTGCACGCATACCTGCCTCCACAATCAGATACTCCAGAGGAGTTACTGCAGAAAGTCCGTCATAATTCTGTCCTCCTAATGACAGATTGTTGAAAGTATTGCCGGAAAGTACTCCGCCGGACACGCCCGCTGAAGCAAAACACTCAATACAGGTAATCTTGATACGGTACAGTTCCAGCAGTTCGATCACTTCCTCATCTGTTGTGGTTCCGTCTTCGATATCTTTTTCATAGAACGGCTGCAGGACCTGCCCCAGACGACCGATAGACTGGCCGGACTGAGGGTCTTCATTAACCACTCCAAGATGCAGGCATAGTGTCATCTGCAGTGCCTCACGGAATGTGGAAGGCCGTTTGTGAGCGATATTATGCATAACTCCGGCAATTTCCAGATAATTCTTTTTATACTTCTCATCACTTTCACGTGAAGCCAGATCTTCTGCTTTACGGGCATAGTTTTCACACCACTGACTTAAACCTTTTACAATTTCTTTCATTGCAACGTAGTAATAACCGCGGCTCATACCCATTACACCGTCGCCTCCGGCTTCACCCATGGTCTCTTCAATTTTCCGGTCACACAGTTCCAGAATGCCATCGAATCCATACTGCAGTGGCATGTAGTAATTCATGACTTCACGGCCCTGCGGGATGGCAAAAGAATCAAACATAACCAGAACACTGTCCATGACATTTTTGAACTGTTCATAGTCAGGCAGCGTCTTTGCATATTTAGTTGAAATATCTTCAACAGAAATACCGTCCCAGTATTTTGAAACCTTTACCAGTACCGGAATATCTTCCTTTCTCATACCGAATTTTTTTGCTATGGAGATGATTTCTCCATAACTTTCAGTGACATTTCCGCCTCCTGCACCTACTACAGAAACGGAATCCGCCTCATTTTCAGCTGGAGCATCCACCTCTTCCATAAGAGATTCTGCCAGTGAGTTGAAAAAGCTTGCACATACCCAGGGAAACGGAAAAGCGCCGCGAAGATTTTTTGTCTTATTCATAACCAGCTTTTCATAAGGAAGAATAGTGGGAGTACTGTGCGCCAGAGAAGCCGCCACAGCCTTGGCTCTGCGAACTTCCAGCAAATCTCCGTCATTTTCCCACCATACCCGGTTATACCAGTAAGCACTTTCCATATCGGCAGTGACCTTCAGAATATAGTAAATATCCATGATACGCCGGAAACTTTCCGCAGCTTCCGGAATATCCTGTTCCTGAACTTCTTTCATCTGTTCATCTGTAATTCCTCTCTGTTTGAGGATCTCATGCAATTTTTGCTCATTCGTCTGCAAAATGATTCAACCTGCCTTTCTTTTCAAATTCTCTGCACATTGTAGCAAACCGTCAGGAGAAACAGAAGTGCAACTTGCACTTCCGTTTTCCCTGTGATATACTCTCTACATACTTTTTTCAAAAGAAAGGCAAGACGATATGGATTTGACAAAGAAAATTCCGGATACTTTTATGGCTGATTCTGAGATTTACCCGTTAATTCACCCTTATTACAAAGACAACCGGCTTCCGGTCAGACACGCGGAGGCTGAAGTCTGCATCTCCGACGCAGCCGATCCCGGCTATCAGATTATTTATCTGCTGCACGGCACTGTAAGAGCCGTATGTCTCTCACCACGGGGACGCCGAATTCTTCTGGATGAAATCAACCCGGGAGAATTTACCGGTCACATCAGCAGACTCAGAGGATACAGCTTTAATTCCAGTCTGATTACCCGAACAGACTGCGTTTATCTCTGTTTTCCTGACAAAATATTTCTTGAATTAATGAAGAACCCGGCCTTTGCGCTACAGTTCTACCGCAGCACCAGCACCCGAACCTATTATATGTTCAAGAAATTTCTATCTCTGACCCTGTTTTCCACTGAAGAAAATGCCGCCATGTATTTTCTTGTTCACGAAAAAAGCCTGCAGCAGAATACACTGGATACAATCAGTGAAGAAGTGGGAATCAGCCGCCGAAGTCTCTATTATATTCTTAAAAAATGGCAAAAAGACGGAATCCTGGTTCGGAAAGGTTCAGGTTACCTGCCGATAGATAAAGAAGCTCTTCTGTCTCTGACAGAGCAGATCCGTCTGTTTTATCATGAATCTTTCTGAGAAACCGAAGACCTGCCTTCGGTCTTGCTGCTAAAAAGGTTTTCCTATAAAAAAGAACTCACGATGTGGTGTCCCAATTCCACTTTGTGAGTTCTTAATTTTTTTCTGAAAGTTCATCTCTCACCTTCATTTGATACGGCTCAAACAGCTGTACCGGGACAGAAAAGGCGTTCTTTCGGGATGTCTTTCTTCTACACAATACTTTTTTCAGCTGCGCGGCTATACCAGCATAAATCCTGCAATTACATATCCTACAAAAGAAATTGCTGTAACAATACCGATGTAAGGAAGCTGCGCCACTGCATAATCCACATTATTGATGCGGCAGGCAGATGCGGACATCAGTGTGACATCAGAGTAGAAACATGCCTGAGCACCGAAGCAGGCGGCAGAAATTATAGCTCCCAGTGTAAGCGGAATATTTGCTCCGGTTGATGCTGCCAGAGGCAGAATAATCGGGGTGCAAAGAGCCGGTACACTCCAGATATTGCCGGTTGCAAAGCATACCAGACCTATCAGAACAAAAGAAATTGCCGGAATCCATGCCGCACTCATATAAGGTCCTGCTGCATCGATAAGGAAATCCGGAAGGCCGATTAAATTGATTGCTTCTCTGTAAAACAGGGAAGTTACCAGCACCACCGCAATAAACAGCATATCTTCAAGACCCTTGTAACAGGAATCGCAGAATTTTCCCAGACTCATAATTCCGGTCGGAATAAACAGAATAAAGCATACAAAGATACCGATACTTACACCGTAGAGAATATCGTCCAGAATTAAGGTTGCGGCAATCACTACTGCCATCGGCACAACGAAAGTCCAGAGATGAGGAGTGATTTCTTTCTCTTCCTCCCGGCTTGTAACGGCACCCATTACTTCACCAAGCTCATTTCCCTGATTCTGTGCATTACTGGTTTCCGGCCAGAGCTGCCCGGTTTCTGCCACTCTCCGGTATGCCTTTTTAATGCCTCCCATTTTCGGAACAATTCCTAAGATAACAAGCAGAACAAAGATTACACAGAGAAACGGATAAAAGAAATACGGCATGATATGATAGTAAATATCCATTGCGCTGTCACCGACCACAGCAGTTTCCGGCTGCTGTTCAAAGACACCGGAGAAAAACACAACCCAGGCAGAAATCGGAATGATCAGACATACCGGCGCTGACGTTGTATTGATAATATAGCAGAGCATTTCTCTCGGTGTCTTATGCTCATCGGATAAGGTCAGTACACAGTTTGCTGTAACCAGAATACTGAGATAATCGTCGATAAAAATGATAATTCCGCATAACCATGTTAAAAACAGAACCTGTTTCTCAGTTTTTACATATTTTCTGGCCAGATCGCCCACAGCCACTGCCCCTTTTGATTCTCTGAGCAGCTGTACAAAACATCCAAAGAGCAGACAAATGATAACAATATAGTTATTGTCGCCGTCACAGGACGCATCTAGTATCGCATCCATCATCGGCATAAAGAAACCGACTTTATAATATAATACGTATCCCAATAAACCTGACACCATAATACTCAGAATACACTTCTTCGTAAGAAATGCCAGTACAAAGAAACTCACCACAGGAATCAGGGTAAGAATTCCTAAATTCGTTCCATCCATCACTTTTCTCCTTTTTGTTCAACATTTTCTATACTCTTCCCAAAATCCCTACATCCAGACCTGCCTTATCTCTGAAATAGTTCTCCATCTCTGTCAGTCTTTCATCTGTTGGCGGCAGAAACTCTTCCTGCACGCCTCCCACATTTCGTTTTTTGCTGATGCCCAGATTATGATAAGGCAGAAGATTAACTCTTCTGATACCGATTTCTTTATAGAATTCTCCGGTTTTCACAATAATGTCCTCAGTATCGTTAACATTTCTGATCAACGGCATCCGCATAGTGATTTTATCGGCAGTATTCTCATCTGAGGCAAGCATTCTCAGGTTATCAAGGATTTTCTCATTGCTGACACCGGTGTATTTTCTGTGGGTTTCATCATCAATGCACTTCATATCATACAGAATATCTGTGACATTCTTCTTTTGTGCCAGCTTTTTCAGCGCTTTATCGTCGCCGTAACCGGAAGTGTCCAGACATACATTGATTTCCCGCCGGCCGGCCTCTTCGATCAGACGATTCACGAAAACGGCATGCATCAGAATTTCTCCTCCGCTAATCGTAATACCGCCTCCGGTATGATCGTAAAATCCCTTATCCTGCTGTGCTGTATCAAGAATCTCTTCGACAGTCATCAGCTTCGCCACCGGTCTGAGTGCTCCGGCATAACATTCATCGGCGCACTTCAGACACACGCTGCAGCGGTCTCTGTCAATCATAATTCCTTTCTGCTGTTCAGCGAAAACTGCACCTGACGGACATACTTCCATGCAGTGCCCGCATCCTATACAGTTGTTCGGCGACTGAATCAGCTGCTGGTGCGGATCGATCAGCTCCGGATTATGACACCATCTGCAGTTTAGAGGACAGCCCTTCAAAAATATGGTTGTACGGATACCGGGGCCGTCCTCAACTGAAAACTTCTGAATACTGCCGACCAGAACACGTTCAGATATATTACTCATCTGAATCCCCCGTTACCGATCCTGAGACAGATGTGCGGTACGATAAATAATGGTATCCTGCGCACTTTTGTCAAGTTCAGTAAAATATGCCATATATCCTGCAACACGCACCATCAGTCCTTTATAGTTTTCCGGCTGTTTCTGAGCCTTTTTCAGGGTTTCATTGTCCACAACGTTGATCTGAATATGCTGTCCGCCATCTTCAAAGTATGTCTTAATCACACCCTCAAGTGTGTCCAGCCCTTTTTCACCCTGGATTCCTTTCGGATCAAATCGCAGATTGTAAAGCGCCCCTTCGTGCAGCTTTTCGTCCACCATGCTGGCTACAGATTTGACTGTGGCAGTAGGGCCGTGCACGTCTCTTCCCATCATCGGAGAAGATGCATCACAGAATGGTTCTCCTGCCAGCCTTCCGTCAGGAAGTGCTCCGGTAACTGCGCCGTGAGGAATATTCATGGTCTGAGAATCGATACCAAAGGCATAATATCCCCCTCTGGCATCATGCCACTGCTGTACATTTTCAGCGATAAAATCCATCATTTCTTTATACACTGCATCTACGTGTGCCTGATTATTTCCGTATTTTTCAGGTTTGTTTAAAAGCAGCTGCCTCAGCCTCTCCTGTCCTTCAAAGTTAGAATCACAGGCTCTGATCAGTTCGTCCATGGTTACATCTTTATCTTCGAAAACACACTTTTCCACAGCAACGATGGAGTCTGCCAGATTTGCCGGTCCCGTCACATACAGACCGCAGGTAGAATATTTTGCGCCGCCATGCTGGACGGACTTGCCGCTTTCCACACAGCCTTTTGTAACCATAGATGCAAAGATTACCGGATACCTGTTCATATGAATGCTCTGCATCAGATTATAACCGGTTCTGATCAGGCTGTAGTGATGAAGAATCTGTTTTTTTAAGGCATCCTTGAATTCTTCGATATTCTTAAACTCCCTCGGATCACCGGTCTGAAGTCCCATCAGTTTCCCGGTGGCAGGATCAACACCGTTATGCAGTACAAATTCAATCATCTTTCCCATATTGACATAGCCTGCATCAGGAGAACCGTCTGCGCCGCCGCCGCCGGGAGCCGGCTGGGTACATCCTACAATCGCCCAGTCTCTTGCCTCTTCAATGGTGCTGCCTCTGCCTTTCTCAAGACAAATTCCGATCGCTGCATCATCACTGAAGAATCCCGGATTTGCCTGACCTTCCTGAATCATTCTGCAGCCAAAACGAATCAGCTTCTCAGGTGTGTTCTCCCAGACTCTGACTGCCATGACAGGCTGTTTTACCTGAAGTTCATCTGCCGCTTTCAAAGCAAGATAGGACAATTCATTTGTTGCATCTCTTCCATCCGGTGTCTGACCGCCCACCATCAGAATCTGCCACATAGGATAACCCGCAAAGGCTGTGGCGTACCAGTTGTCTCTTACCTCATACACTTCACAGGTCTTCAGATACAGACACTCTATCAGTTCCAGAGCTTCCTGCTCTGTAATATTCTTTTCATCCAGCACGTCTTTTTTATATAAAGGCCACATATACTGGTCAAACCTGCCGAATCCACAGGCGGTGGTACATACTTCAATATAAAAATATACATGTACAAACCAGACTGCCTGCAGTGCCTGAAAGAAAGTCTGCGGCGGATTTTCCGGAACTACTCTGCAGTTCTTGGCAATGGTCAGAAGTTCCTGTTTTCTCTTTTCATCAGCGCATTGCGCCGCCTGCCTTTCAGCCTCATCAGCCATCCTGTGTGCGTAGGTAATCAGTCCCTCACACTGAATGATACAGGCTTTCCAGAAGTCGACCTTTGCCTGCTCCTCCATGGTCTGTGGAATCAGATTGTCAATATTTTTCTGACACTCCTCCATATAGCCTCTGAGACCGACGGTCAGAATCTTTTCATGATCACATGTAGTTTCTCCGGAAACGCCGTTTTCGAGACCGACACAGATGACGTCATCTTTTTCCAGTTCTTTAATCTTAGAAGGCATTGCTGTTTCTGAAATGTCCTCCATAGATTTACCTTCCCAGTATTTCAAAGTCTCCAGAACTGTTTTCTTATCCTCGGGAGATATGTAATACGGGTCTTTGCTTCTTGTTGAGAAGTCATCAATATCACTGATATACCATGAGCTCGACTGAAATTCCGGATGCAGATTTGCGCCCCTGTACGCATTGGTAGCCGTGCCCACAATCAGTTCATCATCCATGATCAATGTAGTCATATGCTCCATAATATAATTCACTACTTTTGCTCTGAAAACAGGAATCGACTCACCGGCAAATTTCTGATATGCTTCTGTTGCCAGAACCAGTCTTTCCGCAGTAATCTGAGGAATGGTATCAAAATACTTTTCCTTCATCCTCTTTACTCTCGGTGTTAACATAATATCCTCCTTCCGTATATTTCTATATTTACAATGTTAATCTTCTGACAAATCAAAATCGAGCACCTCATTGCGGTATTTTTTAATTCAATGGCTGTTTTTTCTGATTTTTTTGGTATGTTCTTCCTGTCAAGTAATTTTGTTGCTGTGTTTTGTAATTGAATTGCTGAAACAAATCGATGTACTGCTTTACCCTGTGTGCAATCCGTCATATAATATATACAATACTGCTAACCGGACTCCGAAGATATGCGGCAGCAAATCCGATTCAATGTAAGGAGGCGTACAGAATGTTATTCGAAAAGACCACTTATCTTGATGACTTTCCGATCAATATCAGAATTGCTTCGATTACAGAATATCCTCTCCATTACCACAAAGATGTGGAATTTATCTATGTTCTGAAAGGTGAAGTCCGTTCAAAATGCGTCTGTTCACATTACCTCCTGAAAGAAGGAGATATTTTTACCAATAACAGCCGGGAAGTACATTCTTTAACCGCTACTGAAAATGAAAACATCGTGGCGATCTTTCAGATCAGTACAAGATTTTTTACCCAGTATCTTCCTAAACTGCATAAAGCATGTTTCATGACCTATATAAGAAACAGCAAAGATCCCAAACTGGATACACTTCGTAAAATGCTGCTTCATATACTGCTGAATTATGAAAGAAAGAGCTTCAACTACAAAAATACCTGTATCTGCCAGATGATCGAAGTCATCAAATACCTTAATCAGAATTTTAATCTGTTTGCCTTTGAAAATGACGCAGTGATAAACTTTACAAATGACAATCCTGTCATTGCGGATCGGATCAGCCGCATCATCAACTATGTCTACGAAAACCATTCGGGAAAGATCACTCTGGATGAGCTGGCAAAGAAAGAGCATTTGAGCACCTATTATCTTTCACACCTTATTCATGACAATATGGGAATCAGTTTTCAGGAATTTCTGTGTTTCGCACGGGCAGAAATGTCGGAGATTCCTTTACTTCAAAGCAGCAGACGGATCAGTCAGATCGCAAAAGATGTAGGATTTTCAACTACCTCATATTATGAGAAATTTTTTGTCAAGTGGTTCGGACATACTCCGGAAGAACACAGAACCCTGTTTCTTCCACGTGTGCTCAGTCCTGAAAATCCGGAAATCATTGAACCTCTGTCCGAAGTACAGACTATCGGCCTGTTAAAACGCTGCCTTTCCACAGTCAGTGACTATGAAAGCAGTACTTCTGTCATAGACAGCCTTCACCTGAAAGTGGATGTGATTCCGGAGGTTACGCCTCTCAGAAAAATTCAGCCTGATCTGGAAGTTGTAATCACACATGATGATTATCACACTATGGGCGAACGGCTGTTCAATATGCTTTATCAGCTGAAAGCCTCAAAAGTCGTCCTCGCAGTCCGAAAAGAAGACAGCAACACCACTACAACACTGATTACCAACAGACTGACCTTCTCAGGCTACGAAGTTTCCGTGCATTTTGAAAACAGTCTTGACTGCCGCTCATCTGCGGGATTCGATTCCATTGCTGCCGCAATCCAGATTTTTCAGCGCTTCTTCTCTGCAAAAGAAAACAGCCTGCACTGCAGACTGCGTGATCAGGGCGATGCTTCGACAATTCTCAAGGGGGAATCAGGTGTACTGACCTCAGGACTGATTCCAAAGTCCTCATTCTATGCATACCGACTGTTGCAAAGCATCAGAGGAGACCTGCTTTACTGGGGAAAATATTATTACATTATCAGAGATATTACAGAAAATCGAACATCCTATATCATTGTTGTTCTTAATTACAATGAGGAAATACTGCATCTGCCTGAACGCTGCTCAGGTATTTTTGAAACAAATGATATTATCAGTGATTTCAGAGATGAACTCAATATTGATTTCAGTCTTCCCGTCAGTGCAGGACAATACATCATTGCAAAATATGCGCTGACCAATACCAGTTCAATCTTTGCCCATATGTCACATCTGGGTTTCTCTGAACAGCTGCCTCTTGCCGATGAATGGATTCATCTGCTCAGCACTGAACCGCAGACACAGGTCTACACGGACAGTATTGATGACAGATTAAGTCTGAGCATCTCAATTGCGGGTGCGGGCATAAATGTTGTCGCCATCAGTAAAGTCGCAGATAAATAAACTTCCTGCCGATTCTGTTCAGCCTTTGATCGCCGCTGTATTCCGCAAATTTGACAAGCCGGCTTTTTTCCATAAAAAAGATGTATGTCAAATCGTCTCCGGGAACTGCCCGTTTATTATCAGATTCAGTTCCTCCCATGATACACATTTTAACATACATCTTTTATTTGATTCAAAATTTATTTCAAGCCTTCAGACACCGGAGTCTTCCTTCTCATGAGTCACACCCTGAATGATTCCGGTATCACCGGAATCTGCCGGTTTACTGCCCAGAGAAGACAAACATACCCCCGTAATAGTAAGCGTCACACCGACTGCAGTATACCATCCGAAAGGATCTCCCGCAAAGACACATCCTGAAATCACGCCCACTGCAGTCACTGAATTGGCTACCAGATTGGCTCCGATGGTTGCCGGCAGTTTTCCAAGGACAAAATTATAAATCAGATAGCATAAGCAGGAACAGCAGATTCCCAGGAATACAACACCTGACAGAATTCGTGCATCCTGAAAACATAATCTGTAACATTCAAAACCGTTTCCCATGGCTAAATTAAGGATGTTAAAAAAGACTGCTCCCATTACAGAAAGTGTAAAAGTCACTTCTATTG
>CASEOD010000141.1 GCA_949289445.1 uncultured Eubacteriales bacterium | reverse complement strand
ATCGTTGACAGTTTCTGCTGTCTCCTCATCGCCAAATTACTCTTCAATATGCATATGATGCGCTTCTATATTCTCGCACTTGACAGGACGAAAAGTGCCTATTCCCACATGCAGAGTGACATAAGCCAGTCTGATGCCCTTTTCCTGTGCTTTCGCAAGAAGTTCCTTCGTAAAGTGCAGTCCGGCCGTCGGCGCCGCAACAGATCCCTCTTCTTTGCAGTATACAGTCTGATACATGTCTCTGTCTTCAGCAGTGCTTTCCCTCTGAATATACGGAGGCAAAGGCATCCGTCCCAGTTCTTCCAGCCGTTCCATAAAGATTCCCTCATAATGAAAGGCTGCAATTCTGGTACCGTCCTCTCCATAATCGAGAATTTCTGCGCGAAAACTGTCGCTGAAAGATACCCAATCTCCCGGTTTCAGGCGCTTTCCCGGTTTTACCATAGTTTCCCACACGTCGCCTTCCAACCGTCTGATCAGCAGGAATTCCACCTTGGCGCCTGTGCCTTCCTTTTCACCGAAAAGTCTGGCGGGGAGGACCTTGGAATTGTTCATCACCAGACAGTCTCCCGGTTTCAGATACTCCAAAACATCATAAAAATGCCGGTGTTCTACGGTTTCCTTTTCTCTGTCAATCACCATCAGCCTGCACTTGTCCCGCTGCGCTGACGGCTGCTGCGCAATAAGTTCTTCCGGCAGCTCATAGTCAAATTCGTCTATCTTCATCCTCTGTAACTATCCTCTATCTTATTTAATCTGTAAATTCCTAAAACAGCTCCTGCTGCACGCCTTCTTCAGTATCCGCTGCAGTCTCATTGTCCGGGCAGGCCTGACCTTCTTTCTGCGGATAAGGCAGTCCCATATGTTCATATCCCAGCTGCGATACCATTCTGCCTTTCTGCGTGCGGTAAAGAAGTCCGGACTGAATCAGAAACGGCTCGTAGGCGTCTTCAATGGTGACACGTTCTTCTCCGATAGAAGCCGCAATCGTATCAATTCCCACAGGTCCGCCGTTAAAACGTTCAATAATGGCTGAAAGAATTTCCCGATCGAGGCGTTCCAGACCCAGTTCGTCCACTCCCAGCGCCGCCAGGGCATTTTTTGTAATTGTTTCGTTGATTACGCCATCTCCCCTTACCTGGGAAAAATCTCGAATCCGCTTCAGCAGACGGTTGGCTACCCGAGGGGTGCCTCGGGAACATCCTGCCATTTTCAGCAGGGAACCCGCATCTGCTTCTACCCCCAGAAGGCCTGCCGAACGCCGAATGATTTCAACCAGTTCATCATCAGTATACAGTTCAAATTTGCTGATCACACCGAATCGATCCCGCAGAGGCGCAGACAGACTGCCGGCTCTGGTGGTCGCACCGATCAGGGTAAATTTGGCAATGCCCAGACGAATGGAACGGGCCGATGGACCCTTCCCGATGATGATATCCAGTGCAAAATCCTCCATGGCCGAATAAAGCACTTCTTCTACCGACCTGTTGAGACGGTGAATTTCATCGATGAAAAGTACGTCGTTCTCATTGAGATTTGTCAGAATTGCCGCCAGATCTCCGGCTCTTTCTATTGCCGGCCCTGATGTAATCTTGATATCCACACCCAGTTCATTTGCGATAATTCCGGCCAGAGTGGTTTTCCCCAATCCGGGAGGTCCGTAAAAGAGCACATGATCCAGCGGTTCGCCCCTCAGCTTTGCCGCCTCGATAAAAATCTTCAGATTTTCTTTTACGTTCTTCTGACCTATGAAATCATCCAGCTTCTGAGGCCGCAGCGTAGATTCCTGACGTTCCTCGTAAATCCCTGCTGAAGCCGATTGTGTAATTCTCTCCTCTGACATAAATTATCCTCTAAAATAAGTTTTTCAATGCATGTTTGATGTAACCCTCGCAGGTCAGATCTTCCTCTTTCACTTTGCCGACAGCACCTTCTGCCTCTTGTCTGCTGTATCCCAGCGCAATGAGAGCCGCCACTGCCTCGCTTCTCTCATCGTCGGCAGCAATGAAAGCGGAAACCGTACCTGAACCGGATTCGTTCTCAAAGGTTCCCACCTTGTCCTTCAATTCCAGAATGATTCTCTCTGCTGTCTTTTTCCCCACTCCGTTGGCGGCGGAAATTGCCTTGGAATCTCCGGCGGCAATGGCTCTCTTCAGCTCCACAGGAGGAAGAACGCTCATAATCGCCATACCCGCTTTGGCTCCTACCCCATTGACCGTAATGAGGAGCTCAAAAAGTTCCAGACTCTCTCTGTCTGCAAAGCCGTACAGACTGATATCGTCCTCTCTGATGATCATAGACGTAAAAACACGGACCGTATCTCCGTCAAGGCTCCTGTAGAGAGGCGACCCGGCGGGAACATGAATTTCAAATCCGATGCCGGACGAAGTTTCTATGATAATGCAGCCGTTCAGCCCTGCATGAAATATTCCTTTGATAAATCGAATCATGTCTCATTCCTCTGTAATTGACTTAAAGATTATGGGTTCTGCCGGTCCTTTCATCGTCCCAGCTTCAGATTTCTGACACGGTTTCCAGCGGCATGACCGTGACAGATGGCAGCCGCCACAGCATCTGCCGTGTCGTCGGGTCTGGGCACCTCCTTGAGATTGAGGATGGCTTTTACCATGGCCTGTACCTGTTTTTTGTCAGCACGGCCGTAGCCTACCAGCGCCTGCTTAATCTGCAGAGGCGTATACTCGTTGACCTCCAGACCTCCGTTGACGCATGCCAGTACGGCAACGCCCCTTGCCTGTCCCACCATAATGGCAGTCTTGGCGTTGTTATTGAAAAAAAGTTCTTCTATGGATGCCGCATCCGGCCTGTATTCCTCAATAATCGAGGAAAGTTCCGTATATAAATGCTGAAGTCTGTACGGCATTTCCGTCCCTGCATCTGTGGTTACGGCTCCGTAATCCACCACGGAGAAACGGTTGCCTCTCAGATCCAGCACTCCCCAGCCTAAGATTGCATAGCCGGGATCGATTCCCAAAATACGCATGTGTCCTTTCCCTTTCGGTCGTTCTGCCCTAACAGTATACCATAAGAACGTACGTTTGTCCACTCGATTCCGATGGATTTTTGAAGGTTCATATATTGGATTTCGCAGAATATTCCGCTTTTCATTTTCTGCATAATATGGTATAATGGATTCATAATTATGTGGATAAAAAATTGATAAATCTACATAATCCTGTGATTCCATACTGTCTGACAAAACGGTCGTCAGTATATTCATACACGGGTTTTGGATTTTTTTGTAAAAAGGAGAACAATACCATGCGCTATTCAAGACAGAACAAAATCCTTGAACTTATCGCAAACAACGAAATCGAAACGCAGGACAAACTGGCAGCCATGCTGAAAGAAGAAGGTTTTGAGGTAACTCAGGCAACAATTTCCAGAGATATCAAAGAACTGCAGCTGATCAAGGTGCTTGCCGCCTCCGGAAAATACAAGTATGCGGTCAGCGCCCGTCAGGATGCTCCGATTTCGGACCGATTCATCAAGATTTTCAGAGAAACTATCACCTCTTTTGCTTCCGCACAGAACCTGATCGTAGTGAAAACTCTGTCGGGATGCGGCCCGGCAGCCGGTGAAGCCATAGACTGTATCGGCCTTCCTCATGTGGTAGGTTCCGTTGCCGGGGACAATACACTGCTGATGATTATTGACAAAGAAGAGAATGTGGAGGAAATTCTCTCTATCTTTAACGATATGCTGATTATGAGGTCCAGAGGACAATGATTCACCACATCAGTATCCGTAATTTTGCAATCATAGAGAATACAGAAATCGACTTTGAAGACGGCCTGAATATCATCACGGGTGAAACAGGCAGCGGAAAGTCTGTTGTCATAGAAGCTGTTAGCCTTGCTCTGGGGAGCAGGGCTGATTCTGCTTTTGTCCGTCACGGTGCATCCAAAGCCATTGTGGAGCTGGCCGGAGAACTGGACGGAGAAGAGATCATCATTTCCAGAGAAGTCTCCTCTTCCGGAAAAAATCTGTGCAGACTCAACGGACAGCTGGTGACGCTGGGGCAGCTTTCCGAAACCTGCCGCAGACTTGCCGATATTCACGGGCAGTACGATAACCAGTCGCTGCTGAATCCGGAAAACCACCTTCAGCTGGTGGACAGCTTTGACAGGCAGGCCGTGGAACCTGCCAGAGAAGCCTTCGACTGCGCCTACCGACAGTATCTTGACGTAAAGAACCGCCTGTCGGATCTTATGTCAAAAGAGCGTGACAATAGAAAAAAACTGGATTTTTACCGTTTTGAACAGAATGAAATCGAGAAAGCAGAACTTCGATACGGAGAAGATGCCGAACTGTCTGAAAGAATCAATCTCCTGCAGAACAGCGAGAAAATCTTTGCCGCCATTGAAACCGCCTATCGGCTGCTCAACGAGGATGAAACCAACGCCATGTCCTGTCTTGGAACCGGACTGCACGCTCTGCAGCAGATAGCTTCCTACTCCGACAGTATTCGGACCGTTTCCGAAGAATTCGCAGATCTCTACTACAGACTGGAAGATGTGTCTTCTTCCCTTCGGGAGATTAGAGACAGCATCACTTTTACCCCCGAAGAACTGGATCTGGCCATTGCAAGGCTCAGTCTCATCGAAAATCTGAAAAAGAAATACGGAAACTCCATCGAAGAGATCCTCTCCTATTACGATGAAATTTCAGAAGAACTGAACCGGATTGAGAACTTTGATGATGTAAAGGCCGGCCTGGAAAAAGAATGTAAAGAAGCTTTGTCGGTGCTTTCCGAAAAAGCCCGGCAGCTTTCACAAGTCAGAAAAGCCGCTGCCGCAAAACTGGAAGAAGCCATTTCCCGAGAACTTCATGACCTGAACTTTCAGAATGCGACTCTTTCCATCGCATTCACTCCACTGAAGGATATCGGTCCCGATGGCAGCGACAATGTGGAAATCCTGCTTTCCGCAAACAGAGGAGAACCTCTGAAACCTCTGGTTAAAGTTGCATCCGGCGGTGAAATCTCCAGAATCATGCTTGCAATAAAAAACATCACCGGAACCTTTGACAATATTCCGACGATGATTTTCGATGAAATCGATGCCGGTATCAGTGGAATCACTGCCAGTGTTGTAGGGCGCAAGCTCCACCAGATATCAGAGAATCATCAGATTATCTGTATTACCCATCTTCCGCAGATTGCCGCAGCGGGTGATGTCCATTACCGCATTCGAAAAGAAGAGACCGAAGACAGGACTTTTACAACCGTTCAGCAGCTTTCCCGGGAAGAAACCATCGATGAAATCGCAAGACTTCTTGGGGGAGAAAACATTACGGAGATTACAAGGCAGAGCGCCCGGGAACTGATTGAAGCTTCCGTAAGAAACTGACGGAATATTTAATCTGATATTTACCGGAATGTCATCACGAAAACCGGAAAACCGCTGTTTCACGATTTTTAGTCGTTTTACAGCGGTTTTTTTTACCGTTTTTTGTTTTACACTATCTGTTCATATCCAGATCCCATTCCTGCAGATCGGTATGCAGCAGCTCATGGGCTCTGTGAGAATTCGGCTTCTCCAGATACTCCCGGTAAGTCAGCTGTACAGCCGAGTTTTCATGAGAGAATCTCAGATCGGAGAACTGATCCAGGCCATAGAGAATTTCGCTTCTTGCCTGCGCAAATTCACATCCGTCCTTGACCGGCTGTCCTCCTCCTCCGACACATCCGCCCGGACATGCCATTACTTCCACAAAGTCATACTCCACTTCACCGCGGCGGATTGCCTCCATCAGTTTTCTGGTGTTGCCCAGACCACTGACTACGGCCACTCTGATCATCAGTCCTTTAATTCCAAAGGTTGCCTCTTTCCAGCCGTCCATACCTCTGACACTTTTGAAACTGTCAGGTTCCGGATTTTCTCCGGTAATAAGGAAATAAGCACTGCGAAGAGCCGCCTCCATTACGCCGCCGGTTGCGCCGAAAATGACGCCTGCTCCCGAACCTTCACCGAAGATCTCATCAAATTTCTCTTCTTTCAGATCGTGAGGCTGAATATTATCGGCACGAATCAGACGATCCAGCTCTCTTGTGGTCAGAACCAGATCCACGTCTTTACCATGACCGGAATTGTCAACCTGCGGCACATTTCTTTCATATTTCTTTGAAAGACACGGCATTATGGAAACTGAGAAAATCTTTTCCGGATCAATGCCCAGCTTCTGTGCAATAAAAGTCTTCGACATGGCGCCAAACATCTGCTGAGGCGATTTTGCCGTGGAAAGATTTTTCACAAATTCAGGATACTGGGTTTTTACAAATCTAATCCAGCCCGGACAGCAGGATGTAAACATCGGCCAGCTGTAATCCTTTCTGTTGCTGAAACGTTCAACAAATTCGCTGCCTTCTTCCATAATAGTCAGGTCTGCTGTGTAGACCGTATCAAAGATATAGTCAAATCCGACTCTTCTTAAAGCGCTGACTAGTTTGCCTGTGGTGGATTCTGTACTGGAAATCCCGATTCCTTCACCCCAGGCGGTACGAATCGCCGGCGCAATCTGCACCATGGTAACCTTATCCGGATCTGCCAGAGCGTCTCTGAGCTGCTGAAGATCATCTCTTTCTCTCAGAGCGCCTACAGGACAGTGAGTGATACACTGGCCGCACAGTGCACAGTCTGACTCTGTCAGCTTTCTATTTTTGGAAACACCTACCGAAGCTCTGAAACCTGAACCGTTGACATCCCAGATTTGCAGGCCCTGCACCTTGTCGCAAATCTGAACACATCGCATACATTTTACACATTTGGATGCTTCCCGAATCAGCGGCAGATCAAAATTCCACCGGTTCTTTTCATGAATGTTTTCATAAGGCTGCTCAATAATTCCAAGATCGTTTGCGATCCTCTGCAGGGTACAGTTTCCACTCTTTACACACTGCACACATTTACAGTCATGGTCAGAAAGGATCAGTTCCACATTGATTCGTCTTATTTCTCTGACTCTCGGACTGTTGGTGAGAATTTCAATGCCCTCTTCAACTTCTGTATTGCAGGCGGTAATCAGTTTATCCATTCCCACCTTTTCAACAAGGCACACCCTGCAGGCGCCGATTTCGTTAATATCTTTCAAATAGCATATATGCGGGATTTTGATGCCGACTTTTGCGGCGGCCTCCATTATCGTGGTACCTGCGGGAACCGATATGTTTTGTCCGTCTATTTTCAAATTTACCATCTTTCTATCCTGCCTCCTCTTAATGAACCGAAACCGCACTCGTCGCAGCGCAGACATCTGGAGCACTCCGAAAGCGATTCTTCTCTCGTCATCGGAAGTTCCACGGCGCCGAAATCGCCTCCGCGTTCTGACGCATAACGTTCTTTCATTTCCACTCTGCCCTTGGCTCGCTTGTCCTGCAGAATCGGTGCAGGAATGTCCACATCTACGGTAATTTCATGATGGTACCCGAGATATGCGTCGATATTGGCTGCGGCAACCTTTCCTGCCGCAACTGCATTGATAACGGTAGAAGGCCCTGTCACGCAGTCTCCTCCCGCATAAATGCCCTGCACCTTGTCAACGACATTTGATCTCTTTGCCTTGATATTTCCTTTAAATACAGGAACGCCATACCGTTCAAAGAAGGTAAAGTCAGTGGCCTGACCGATGGCAGAAATTACAATGTCACAACGCATTTTTTCCCTCGGAAGGTCAGCTGCCAGCGGTCTTGGTCTGCCGGACTCATCGGACTCCCCTGCTATCTGAGGCTGGACATAAAGCCCTTTGACATGACCGGTTTTATCAACAATAATCTCAGACGGCGCCTTCAGTTCCATCAGCTGAACACCTTCTGCAATGGCGCCGCCGATTTCATCAGGCAATGCAGTCATATCATCTCTGCGTCTTCTGTAGACAATGCAGACTTCCGTGGCGCCAAGCCGTTTTGCCGTTCTGGCCACGTCCATGGCAACATTTCCGCCACCGATAACTACCACAGATTTGCCGTTAAAGTCCGGCATATCATCATCACCGATGCCTCTGAGCATTTCCACCGCAGAAATGACGCCTTTTGCAAATTCGCCCGGAATGCCCAGATTCTTGAAGTTATGCGAACCGATGGACAAGTACATAGCATCATATTTTTCTTTTATTTCCGCAATGGCGTCTTCAGACGCTATATCAAAATTTGTCTGAAATTCAACTCCGGTAGATGCGATCGCATCAATATCCCACTGCAGTCGTTCTCTCGGCAGCCTGTAACTCGGAATTCCGTAGCGAAGCATACCACCCAGCTGTGCGCGTTTCTCAAATACAGTAACATCATGTCCCATAATCGACAGAAAATATGCTGCCGAAAGACCTGACGGACCGCCACCGATGACTGCCACCTTTTTGCCTGTCCGATCCATTCTTTCCGGTACCGGTACTGTTTCTGAGCAGTTGTCCACTGCAAAACGCTTGATACCCCGGATATTGACCGGTGCATCGATGATGTTTCTACGGCATTTCTCTTCGCAGGGATGCTCACAAATCAAAGCACAAACCGTTGGGAAAGGATTGTCTTTTCTAATCAGTTTTACAGCATCATCATAACGTCCTGCATAAACCAGAGCCGTGTATCCCGGCACATCCACACCTGCCGGACATGCTCCCCGGCACGGTACCGATTCTCTCTGATCGATTACGTTGTCTGCGCAGGCGTGATTCAGAATATGTGATTCATAATCCTCTCTGAAACCTTCCAAACCGCGCAGAACCATGGCCGCAGCCTCTTCTCCTATTGCACAGTCTGACGAAATTCTGATAGCCTTCGCCGTTCTTTCCAGCCTGTCCAGAATTCTCAAATCGACAGTATTGTCGATGGACAGAATCTCTTCCAGCATATTCTGCAGCTGGCCGAGACCCACTCTGCACGGCACGCATTTGCCGCAGCTCTGAGCGTGACACATTTTCAGAAAAGCAGAAGCCATATCCACAGGACACTGTCCTGCCGGACTTGAAACAATTCTTCGCTCCAGATCCTTATACAGACCTTCTACTGCTATCTGTGCACTGTCTCTGGACTTCATGTAAAGTCTTGCCATTTTCATCCTCCAATCTTTAGTCGTCTCTCAACCACAACAACTGAGATTTTATTAGGCCTTCATTATATCATACTTTCATGACAAATACTGCTAAAAAATTCACAAAACAAAAATATTTCTGAAATATATTTTTTTATCGTCCCTTTCATTCAGACATTTTTCTTTATCACCGTAAAGCGATTATCCACAGCGATGACACGGCTGAAAATACACCTGTCCGGGTCTTATACACAATTATTTCCAAATTGTATACAATTTTATCCTCTCTTGCGTGTGGAAAACTTTTATAGCTGTATTCAAGTCATTTCAATGCTT
Source organism: uncultured Eubacteriales bacterium (assembly GCA_949289445.1). Taxonomy (GTDB): domain Bacteria; phylum Bacillota; class Clostridia; order Peptostreptococcales; family Anaerovoracaceae; genus Senimuribacter. The sequence goes on along the minus strand of CASEOD010000141.1, from coordinate 3,359 downwards.
TCACACTTTCCTGATTTTGTCAACAACGAAGTTATCCACATATTTTGAGCAGATTTTGCATAGGCAGGTAAAACTGAGGAAAAATACAGCTTTCCGGTATTTTAACTTTGACATTGAGGCAAAATCTGTTCCTTTTTTACGGAAAGAGGTCAATGAGGATTCCTGTTTTCCAATAATGGATTCTGCCGCCTGCGTCCGCTTCAGCTTACCCCTCATTGCCGAAAGCTAAAAGCTGCAATTTCACGTCACAACAAAAGCGACCATCCGGCCGCACACTGTTTCTCTTATTTTACATTCATTTAAACATTTTGATTTATTTTATAGAGAAATCCTGCTTTTCTCAATTCTCTGCCGAAAATACCAGCCCAGGCAAATCATAAAGAATCCTACGGTTGCAACGACTGTTTTCTCAAGCCGGTCAGGATTATACAGAACAGACAGTATAAGGCCGGTACCTGCTCCACCCAGCATTTCGCTAAGCTGTTTAAGAATACGAAGCTTTTTATCCTGCTTTAATAATTCCAGAATATTGACGTCGGCACGAATGCAGAAATTCTCAGTCTCAAACCGCTCTCCACAGACAAATTCATTGACACTGATATCAAAATACCGGCAAAGATCGGGAATTAATGAAATATCCGGCATATATTTTCCCGTTTCCCAACGAGACACCGTTTTATTGGTAACACCTAAATGTTCACCCAGTTCCTGCTGTGTTATTCCTCTGTTTTTTCTCAAAGCAGCCAAAAAACCGCCAATTTTTTTCTGATCCATTTTTTCCTCCGCGCAAGCAAATCAATTCATATTTTTACGGTTATTCTACAACAGTTTTTCTGTTGTGTATTTACCATAAACAGCGAATCCATACCTTCCGTTTTTCTTTTAGGGGGATGCACAGGCATATTGATTTCAGCCGGGATGTGGAAAAGTTCAACTTCTCAGATCTTCTGAGGACTTTTCGGAACTGCTGATACGCTTAAACCGTTTTTCCGAAATATGATCAGTTATCAAAAAACTCAAAGTAAAATCCATTTTCTTCTTACCGTTCATCGGATATTCGGACCTCTGCATTTTCCACATTGATATAAACAGTCTGCTCTTCGTCGGCAGGATTCTGCAGCTTTACACCGATTTGAAACCAGCTTCCTTTCTCCGCTTCCATTTTCACAGGCAGTCCCGGTGTCAGATAAGCGGGCTCACCAAATGAGGCTTCTGTGTCTGACTCTGCCGGTTTCAGCAATACCTCTGTATCACCCATTCCTTCACCTGTGGTTACGGTAATATAATTTCCAAGAGGACAAATTTCTTCATGGGTATATACAATTTCATCCTGATTTCCCGCCGGTACGGTAATTCTGAGACTGAAGCTGTTCTGCACAGGGTTTGTCAGAAAGCAGACTGCAATGACAATACAGGCGGCAACGGACATCAGGATTATCCAGACTGCCGGTTTTCGATAGTTCATGACAGATTTTACTCTCTGTTTCACGCCAACCTCTCCGTAAGCAAGCGGACAGGCTGTCATGGTTCGAGGGCTGACACTGCAGGATACAAGAGCCTGACAGTAGTCGGCTCTCTGCTTACTGTCAAGTCTTCTAATAACCTTTTCGTCACAGGCAAGCTCAATATCCCGGCACAGCAGCATGTAAGCAAGCCACATGAGAGGGTTGAACCAGTGAATGGTCAAAAGAAGAAACCCAAGAGATTTCCACCAGTGATCCCTTCTTCGTATATGTGACATCTCATGAGCGATAACATGGCTCATCTCCGGTTCCTGCAGCGAAAACGGCAGATAAATCCGCGGTCTGATGATGCCGAATACAAATGGTGAGCTTATCTGCTCAGCTTGGAAAATATTGTCCCTGCAGCGAACGGCTACCGCAATTCTGCGATGAAGCCGCAGACAACTGACAATACTGTAAAGAAGCATACATGTTATACCAATAATCCAGAGTTCTGAGGCGAAAGAAACCCAAATCTGCAATGGATTACAGCTGTCACCCGGGTGAGGCGTCAGAGAGGCAGAAAGAACAGGATTGATCACATTGTTGATAACATTGACTCCACTGTCAATGGCCGGAGAATAATCCATTTCAATATTCAAGGGTATGGTTTCCGTAGTGGGCATCAGGCTCAGGGCGCTTTCAAATGAATATGGACAAATCAGCCTGACAGCCACAATCCCCCAGAGCAGAACACTGACCCACCCGGGCGCCTTTTTCAGCAGCAGTCGGAGCACCAGCACAGCAAGAACGATCCAGCTTGCCGCAATACTCATATTAACAACTTTCAAAAATACTTCATTCATTGAGATTCTCCTTTTCTGATGCGATCGATCATGCGCTGCACCTCGTCCAGATCCTTTTCCGACATATCCCGACGTCTTGTAAATGCGGCAACAAAAGCAGGCAGAGATCCCTCAAACTTCGTTTCAACCAGCTCCTCAATCTCCCAGGCCTGAGCTTCATCCTTGGAAATCAGAGAAGTGATGATTCCCTGTTCTCTCTGAAGTACCCCACGTTCCTCCAGACGTTTGATGACTGTATATGTGGTGGTTCGTTTCCATCCCAGCTGTACCAGGCATAATTTTGCAAGTTCGACAGCTGTGACCGGCTCATGTTCCCACATGATCAGACAAAAACGGTATTCACTTTCATAAATCTTTGGAAAATCCATGTTCAGCCTCCTTGTCTAATGGTGTAGACTGAAATTAGTCTACACCATTAGACAAGAGAAGTCAAGAGAGAATGAAAAAACCGGTAATTAGGTATATTGCTTTATACCAGAAACCCGGCTGTTTGTTCAGCGATTTTAGGCAAATAATCTATATCTATACAGGAATCTCGCACTCCTCCTTCAGATTATTCATTATGTTGTAATCTATCATTCTTTCCACCTGCTTTTTTCTAAAGCTTTCAAAATCATTCGCCAGAATAAGTGTATCTCCGAACCATTTGTCAGCAGACTTCTCATCCTATCCTGCGTGTCCCACCACGATCTTGTTCCCATCCGTGAAGGAAGCCTCCTGTAGAAATGAACCTTTTAGATGAGGCAGAAAACCAGTGCAATTTGTCATCAAAATTTCAGCATATTTAAAAAAGACAGGATCAAATATTAAATAAGTTCCATTTTCAATTGTAACTGGAGATTTACATCTGGGCTAGACGAAAAACTTGTTTTAGTATTTACCATATTCACAGCCAACACTTTCCGCTTTCACTGTTGTGGTCAAGCTTTTTTGTAACACTTGTGGCTAAAAAATATCGCTTGGCAACTATGCTGCCATTCGTGCCTCGTATGGTGTGCGATAGCCGTTGAAGCTGTGAGGGCGTACATGATTATAGTCAACGTATGCAAAT
>CASEOD010000140.1 GCA_949289445.1 uncultured Eubacteriales bacterium | reverse complement strand
TATGAAGAATTTGATGGATGAAAAGGCTCTGCCGATTGAATCTTATGATCTGTCTATCGGACTTTATGGCAAGAATGAGGATTTCTTCAGCCTGAAGGGCATGGTATGCACATTGCTGGAGAGATTAGGGATAAAAGAGCCGGAATTTGTAGCAGAATCGGAGTATAAAGTATATCATCCGGGAAGATGCGCTCGAATTATTGCCAAAGATCGCACCGGTCAGGATGTGGAACTGGGAATCATGGGTGAAATACACCCTGATGTCAGTGAAAACTATGGAATCGGAACCAGAGCATATGTCTGCGAACTGTTCTTTGATCTTATCACGGAACTTTCTGACAGAGAGATTCAGTATCATCAGCCGCCGAAATATCCATCCACATCAAGAGATGTAGCTATGATAGTGGATGAAGACCTGCAGGTGGCTGACATTGAAAAGGCAATCAGAGAAGCGGGAACAGAAATACTGAAGAATGTGAAACTGTTTGACGTTTACAGAGGAACGCAGGTGGGCGAAGGTAAGAAGAGTGTCGCTTTCAGCCTGACCTACAGACATGACGACAGGACATTGACCGACGAAGAGGCAGACAGTGTTCACGGCAGTGTTGTGGAAACCCTGAAAGATAAGTTTAAGGCAGTCATCAGAGATAATTAGTGCAGTGCACAAATGCCCTGGGAGGAGAACTATGGACAGCAGAGTAACGGTAAAGATTTACGGACAGGAATATACGATTGCGGGAGACAAACCGGAAGAAGAAATCGAAAAGATCGCGGAATACGTAGATAACAGAATGCGTCTGATCAGCAGAGTTGCCGCAGACTCCGCTCAGGGCAGTATCGGTATTCTTACTGCCGTCAATATTGCAGAGGAATATTTTGAGGCGCTGGAGCAGATAGAACAGATGCAGTCAGCGAAAGTACAGCTGGAAAACGACTCCAAATACTATCTGAAGATGTGGGAAGATGCGAAAAAGAACTTTATTCAGTATAAAGAGAATATGGAAAGCATGAAACATCAGAAGAAAGAAAGTGATGAGCGTTTCAAGGAACTGCAGGAAAAATGCACTGAGTACGAGAATTCCTTTTTCGATTTGCAGATGGAAAATATTCAGCTGAAAAGTGAGCTGGAAAAACTGAAGAATAATCGCTAGAGGACAGTATGATGAATAAAAAAGCACTGGATGTGTTAGAATTTCAAAAAATTATTGCACTTTTGAAAGAAGAGGCAGGTTCAGAGATGACGCGGCAGCTCATCTCCGAACTGCTCCCGTATACGGATAAACGGGTAATTTCGGAAGAACTAAGGTCAACCACAGAAGCGGTTGACCTTATTGTGCGTAAAGGGCCGCTGCCAACAGGCGGTATTTATGATATCGTTTCAAGTGTTGAATTTGCAAGGAAAGGCGGCACACTCACCATGAAGCAGCTGCTTCAGGTGCACTATAATATCAATATTGCGGCAAGGGTGATTTCCTTTATGAAGGGAAATGAGCTTCCGCCCCTTCCGCTGCTTCGCTCTCTGACGGAACTGCTGGTGGCGATGCCTCGCCTGGCAGACAACATCGATCGCTGCATTCTGTCAGAGGATGAAATGAGTGACAATGCTTCTTCAGAACTGAGAAATATCAGAAGAAGCATAGCCAGACAGAATGATGCCATTAAAAACAAGTTGAATCACATTCTGAATTCGGCAGACAACAGGACATATCTGCAGGATTCCATCGTCACTGTGAGGGATGGAAGATATGTGATTCCTGTCAAAGCCGAGCACAGAGGACGATTTCCTGGAATTATCCATGATCAGTCCAAGGCCGGCGCAACCTTGTTCATTGAACCGCAGGTGATTGTCAATCTCAACAATGAGCTGAGAGAGCTTGAGATGGCAGAGGAGGAAGAGATCACCAGAATCCTGCTGGAACTTTCCGAAGCAGTGGCTGAGCATTATCACGATATTAAAAATAATCAGAAGCTGCTTCTGCAGCTGGATTTTATCATGGCAAAGGGCAAGCTTTCCCGCAGAATGGAGGGAGAAGAGCCTCAGCTGGATGAAGATGGGATTTTGGAACTGAAAAAGGCCAGACATCCGCTGATTGATCCGGAAAAGGTAGTTCCTATCAATGTAACAGTGGGGGGCGATTATCGGACTTTGGTCATTACAGGCCCAAACACGGGAGGAAAGACGGTTACTCTGAAAACCATAGGGCTTTTATCCATGATGGCTCAGAGCGGTCTGCATATTCCGGCCGGCAGTCAGAGCAGAATTCCTGTTTATCGGAATATTTTCGCCGATATTGGCGATGAACAGAGCATTGAACAGAGTTTATCAACCTTTTCTTCTCATATGAAGAACATTGTCAGAATTGTGGAAGAAGCGGAAAGCGATACACTGGTACTGGTGGATGAACTGGGGGCCGGTAC
>CASEOD010000139.1 GCA_949289445.1 uncultured Eubacteriales bacterium | reverse complement strand
TACCTGTTCTCCCAGCTGATATCTCTGATACAGTGTTGTTGTGATTGCTGCTGTCAGAGTGGTTTTACCGTGGTCTACGTGACCGATTGTACCGATATTGATATGCGGTTTGGTTCTCTCAAATTTTGCTTTTGCCATTTTTCCGTTTCTCCTTTAATAACAAATTGCTTAAATAAATGATTTGGAGCTGTTGAGCAGATTCGAACTGCCGAACCTCTTCCTTACCAAGGAAGTGCTCTACCTACTGAGCTACAACAGCCTGTCATACAAGACTGATCCTACTATATTTTTGTCCTTTTGTCAACAACAAGAAGGCATGATTCTGAAGATATTTTTCCAAATAATCGTCAGATTCCGATCGAAAGTCACATTTAAACCGAAATCCTGCCATTTTCATATTCACTTCTCAGAACAGAATAGATAATCTGATCCAGATAACCCCGATCAGCTTTGTAATTCTGACGAAGAACCCCGTCTCTGTGCATACCCAGACTTTCATAAAGGGCAATACCTATGACGTTGTCCGGATAGACATCCAGCCAGAAACGGTTGGTCTCCGTTTCCTCAAAGGCGTACCGTATGAGGGCATTCATGGACTCTCTTCCATACCCGCAGCCTTTTTTTGAAATGGCAATGCGGCGAAGCTCAAAAATATGGGATTTAAAGTCCAGGCGAACCAACGCATATCCGATAATACTCCCCTTCCTTTCTCCGCCTGATGACTTTTCCCTGAAAATCAGCAGCAGATGGTTGGGATCGGCAATTTCGGCCTCATGCTCCTCATAGGTTCCGATCCACAGATAATCTCTGTTTTCCGGGTGGGATTCAAGTTCAATGATCGTCTCAATGTGTTCACTGCCCGCTTCTTCGATAAAAAGTCTTTCTGTCTCAATGGCAGTCATCTCCTCATCCTCCTTCATTTCTCTCCTGCAGCGTGCTGTAAAAACGTCATTCCTCCAAGAAATTCTGTATTTTTTTCTTAATCCGCTGTATCGCGTTATCCACTGTCTTTGCGGAACACCCCATGGCCACTGCAATTTCTCTGTAATTTCTGCCTTTCAGCATCTGATTCCATATCTCATTCTCCAGATTGCTGAATAAGTTTCGCTCGTTGGCTTTCAGGTAATCCACCACTTCCTTCATCAGCATCATCTCTTCTGGATCAGTGTCCGCGCTGTTGGCAGCCAGAATTTCTGCCAGAACCGGAGCGTCATCGCTGTCCTGCGCCGAAGGAACGTTCAGAGACAGGGACTCATTGAGAATCTGATGCTTCTGTCTGTTTGCCGTTTTTATGGCAGTGATGATCTGGCGGTTGATACAGATTTCCACGAAAGTCCGAAAGGCAGCATTCTGATCTTCATCAAAATCCCGAATCGCCTTGTAGATCCCGATCATCCCTTCCTGTATAACATCCTCATTGTCTCCACCCGCAATGAAGTAAGACTTGGATTTGTTTTTCGCCAGCCCTCTGTATTTTGAAATGAGAAACTCATAAGCCGTGCTGCTGCCTTCCTGCGCCATCTTTACGATGGACTCGTCAGTAAGTATATTCAGATCTTTATCTATCATCTCTCTGTTTTCTAACCTCATAAAGCAAAACTGCTGCCGCATTGGATGCATTCAGAGACGTGATCTGTCCCTTCATAGGCATGGAAACCGTAAAATCACATTTTTTCTTTACAAGCTGACTGATTCCCGCACCTTCACTGCCGATGACCACAGCCAGCTTTCCCCTCAGATCCTGTCTGTAGTAAGGCTGTCCGTCCATATCGCAGGCGGCAATCCAGAATCCGTCATCTTTCAGCCTGTCGATCACCCGGCTGATATTGGCCACTCTGACACATGGCATATACTCTATGGCTCCCGCAGAGGCCCTGGCCACGGTTTCCGTCAGACCGCAGGCTCTTCGCTTGGGAATGATAACGCCGTGAGCACCGGCACATTCTGCAGTACGCATAATCGCTCCCAGATTGTGAGGATCTTCCAGATTATCCAGAATCACCACCAGCGGCGGTTCCCCAGCCGCTTCAGCTTTGGCATAAATCTCTTCCAGACTGCTGTACCGGTATGCGGAAGCGAACGCAATCACACCCTGATTGGCTCCTCCGACCGAAATTCTGTCCAGAACGCTTCTGTCACTCTGATAAACAGGAATTCCTTTATCTCTGGCCATGGCAACAATTTTGACAATGGAGCCTTCCGCGCTGCCTGACACCAGTATTTTTTCTATTTCCCTGTCGTTTCTCAATGCTTCCATGACAGGATTTCTTCCAACAATCGCATTTTCCGGCATTTCACCGCCGGTGGAAAACTGCTCCGCCGAATTCAGCTTTTGGACAGAAACCTCCGTTCCACTCCGTTTCGGACTGCGGCCGGATTCACTCTTTCTGTGCTTGCCGCCTCTCTCCACATATCGTTTGCCCTTCCGGCTGCTGATCTGCTCCCAGTCCCGTTTATTTTTCGTCATGGTTTTTTCTCCTGTATTCAAAAAAACAGTAGCCTATTCCTTTCTCCTCCATGGGCTCGCTTTCCCATACCGGTTCAAATTCATCACTTTCATCAAGATCGACAAACCAGGTGTCGGCAGGAAATTCAGCGTCGATTTTAGTAATATAGCAGGTGTCGCACTTTGGCAGAAAATCCCGGTAAACTCTGCCTCCTCCCATAACAAACACTTCATCTGTATCACAGTCCTCAAGGAGCTCCTTCAGTTCCTCCTCACTGTGGGCGGTGAAAAAACCTTCCGGAGCATAGTCTTTTCTTGTGGTCAGCACAATATTTCTTCTGCCCGGCAACGGTTTTGCACCCGGAAGGCTTTCCTGTGTAAGTCTTCCCATAATCACCGTTTTCCCGTAAGTTTTCTCCTTAAAAAATTTCAAATCTCCCGAGAGATGACAGAGCAGGCCGTTCTGATAACCGATGGCCCAGTTTCTGTCCGCAGCAAGTATCAGTTTCATAGTTCCTCCTCTCAGACTGCAATGGGAATATTCTTTATCTGTTCGTTTTTCTGATAGTCTTCTATGATAATATCGTCAGTGGTAAAATCGTAAAAATCCTTAATTTCCGGGTTCAGTCTGAACTTGGGAGCAGGATACTGAGGTCTTCCAATCAGTTCTTTAATAATCGGCACATGACGATCATAGATATGAGCGTCCGCTATGACATGTACCAGTTCTCCTGCTTTCAGCCCGCAGACCTGTGCCAGCATATGCACCAGTACGGAATACTGTACCACATTCCAGTTGTTTGCCGCCAGTATATCCTGAGAACGCTGGTTTAAAATGGCATTCAGCTTATCGCCGGTCACATTGAACGTCATACTGTAGGCGCACGGTTCCAGTCCCATTTCCATCAGATCGGAGAAATTATAGATATTCGTCATGATTCTTCTGGAATAAGGGGTGTTTTTCAGCTGCCAGATCACATTGTCCACCTGATCCATTTCACCTTGTGCAAATCTGTATTTTACTCCAAGCTGATAGCCGTAGGCTTTTCCGATAGAACCGTTTTCATCTGCCCATTCATCCCAGATGTGGCTCTTCAGATCCCTGATATTGTTGGATTTTTTCTGCCAGATCCAAAGCATCTCATCTACTGCCGATTTAATGGCGGTAGGACGCAGCGTCAGAGCCGGAAACTCCTCCTGCAGATCGTACCGGTTGACAACACCGAAATTCTTGATGGTATAGGCCGGGCTTCCGTCCTCCCATCTCGCTCTGACCTGCTGACCTTCTGTGGAAAACCCGTTATCCAGGATGTTCTGACACATATTTACAAATAGTACATCTGCTTTACTCATGATGTTCTTCCCCTGTCCTTTTTTCTTTGCTGTTCCGCAGCATCGACTCTTCAATTCTTTCGACAGCCCGGCCGCAAATCTCCCACAGCCTTTCTTCCTCTCCCTGCAGATAAAGAGCGCCCAGCAGAGCTTCAAAGGCGGTGGCAAGTTTATATGCCACCGGACCTGCGCTTCTGGCTCTGGACACACTCTTATGATTTCTGGCTCGCTTAACAAGGTTGGTCTCTTCCTCTGTGAGAAAATCCTTCATAAGAGATTTGACTGCCGCGGCCTGACTCTCTGCCCGCACATAGTGAACTGTGGCTCTGTGCAGCATATCTGCCCGGATGAGTCCCTGCTCCATCACATGCTTTCTGACGTACATCTCATAAACGGCATCGCCCATAAAGGCCAGTGCCGTTGTGTTGAGTTCTTTCCAATTTGTTTTTTCCATATCTGATCGATACACCTATTCCTTGATAATCTGCACACCCTGCGGTGTATCTTTCAGAATAATTCCTCTTTCTTTCAGCAGATCTCTGATTTCATCAGCTCTGGCAAAATTCTTCGCTTTTCTTGCCTCCTGTCTCTCATCGACCAGCTTCTGAATTTCTTCATCCACTGCGTTATCCTCCTCAGTCTGCAGAAGTCCCAGTACATCTGCAAACTCCATCAGAGTATCCAGAGAAGCCTTTGCAAATTCTTTCGTTGCGCCGTCTTTTACAGCTGTATTGATGGCAGTGACCAGTTCAAACACTGCGCTGATGGCATCTGCCGTATTCAGGTCATCATCCATGGCGGAGATAAATTCTTCCCTGTATTTCTCATAACCGGACAGCTTTTCCTTTTCTGTGGCTGTCATATCCCCTTCATCTCCGGCAGCAATCAGATGATTCAGGTTTTCCCTGCAGTTCTCCATCCTTCCAAGGCCTGCCTTTGCCTGCTCCATGAGAGAATCGGAAAAGTTGATAGGGCTTCTGTAATGGCCGGAAAGTAGGAAGAAACGCATCACTTCTCCGCTGTAGTCCTTCAGAATATCTCTTACTGTAAAGAAATTGCCTTTTGATTTGGACATTTTTTCGTTGTCTATGGTAATATAGCCGTTATGCATCCAGTAATGGGCGAAAGGCACACCGTTGCAGCACTCAGACTGTGCAATTTCATTCTCGTGATGAGGAAACTGCAGATCCTGTCCTCCCGCATGAATATCGATGGTTTCACCCAGATGTTTTCTGGACATGGCGGAACACTCAATGTGCCAGCCCGGTCTTCCCATGCCCCACGGAGACTCCCATGCAATTTCATCATCAGTTTTTCTTGCCTTCCACAGAGCAAAATCCAGAGGGTCCTGTTTTACTTCCCCAACTGCGATTCTGGCACCTGCTTCCAGATCATCGATATTCTGTTTGGAAAGCTTTCCGTATTCAGGAAACTTTCTGGTGGAGAAATAAACATCTCCGTCCGCCTCATAAGCATACCCTTTTTCTACCAGCTTTGCCACGAAATCAATAATGTCCTGAATATGCTCAGAAACTTTCGGATGCACATCCGCCTTTTTCACATTGAGAGCGCCGGCATCTTTAAAATATTCTTTAATGTATTTTTCCGACACCTCCGGGGCGGTGATACCTTCCTCTCTGGCTCTGTTGATGATCTTGTCGTCCACGTCGGTAAAGTTCTGTACGAATTTTACCTTATACCCTCTGTATTCCAGATACTTTCTCAGAGTGTCAAAGATAACAAAAGGTCTGGCATTGCCGATATGGAAAAAGTTATACACCGTCGGTCCGCAGACGTAGATAGACGCCCCACCTTCTCTGATCGGTACAAATTCTTCTTTTTTTCTGGTCAAAGTATTATAGATTTTCATCTTTATTCCCTTTCTCATGCTGTCTGCTCAGCTCATTCAGTTTATTCTCCAGCATAACCACCCGTTTTCTCAGGCACTCAAGTTCAGTAGCAACAGGGTCCGGAAGATTAACCTGATTCAGATCCTCAGTACTTTCTCCGTATCGCTTCACAATCTTTCCCGGAATTCCCACCACGGTGCAGCCCGGCGGAATTTCCTTGAGCACAATAGAGCCTGAGCCGATTTTTACATCGTCTCCCACCTTGAATGGCCCTAAAACCTTGGCGCCGGAGCTGACAATCACCCGGTTTCCGATGGTCGGATGACGCTTTCCCGAGTCCTTTCCGGTACCTCCCAGCGTCACTCCCTGATACAGCGTCACATCGTCGCCGATTTCGGTGGTTTCGCCGATAACTACCGCCATACCGTGATCGATAAAGCATCTGCGTCCAATCACAGCACCGGGATGAATCTCAATCCCGGTGAAAAACCTGGTCAGCTGGGAGATAATTCGAGCCAGCAGCTTCAGATGATGCTTATACAGAAAGTGAGCAGGCTTATGCCAGATCAGAGACCAGATTCCGGGGTAACAGAGCAGAACCTCAAGACTGTTTCTTGCAGCCGGGTCCTTCTTCAGCACCGTTTGTATATCTTCTCTCACATCTCTAAAAAACGCCATTTCACTTTCCTTCCTTCGTTATATCTGTTATCTTTATTCTACCACAATTGTCCTGATTCTAACGGGTTCAAGCGGGCAGTCCATTCTGTCTCGTTTTACGTTTACAATCTCCTGAGCGACATCCATGCCTTCTGTGATTTTGCCGAAAGACGCATACTGCCCGTCAAGATGAGGCGCATCAGCCACCATAATAAAGAACTGTGAACCTGCGGAATCAGGAATCATGGTTCTTGCCATGGATAACACCCCTGTCGTATGTTTCAGATTGTTTTCAAAACCATTCATCGTAAATTCACCTTTAATGGTGTATCCCGGACCGCCGGTGCCGTTTCCGTTAGGGCAGCCTCCCTGAATCATAAATCCCGGGATAACTCTGTGAAATGTCAGTCCGTCGTAAAAGCCTTCTTTTGCCAGCTTTTCAAAATTCTCCACTGTAATCGGAGCGATATCTTCATAAAGTTCGCCCTTCATTACACCGCCGTTTTCCATTTCAATAGTTACTTTTTTCATTGTATGTTTCTCCTTTATTCTTGATATCTTAACTTGTAATAGGTCATGCCGTTTTTTTCTTCCTTCAGAATATCCCAAATCTCATCATTAAAAAATCCGGGATATACATGAGGCAGTGCGGAAATCTCTTTCCGTGTCATAAACTTTACTTCACGCAGAACCTGATGTTCCGGGTCAAATTCCGGATCGCTGCCCAAAGCCAGCTCTCCGCCCCTGATCTCAGCCAGCATGTAATTGACAAAACGCTGACCTCTTTCGGACACCTCTTCAATATGCCAGGCAACTCCTGTCACTTCTACGTCGAGGCCGGTTTCCTCCTTGGCTTCGCGGATCGCCGCCTCTATGGAATTTTCTCCTTCTTCAATGCCGCCTCCCGGCACCATCCAGATGTCCTTATCTTCATGATGCTGTCTCACCATGAGGATTCTTTCACTGTCATCGGTGATGACTACTCTTACGCCGCCTACCCACATAATAACGCTCCTATCACGCCCGCGCCGATAACCAGCAGAATCGGGCTTACCTTATATTTGCCTGCAAGGATAACAGTCGCCAGGGCAATCACAACAGCCACAGGATCCAGCTGTGCAAAAGCACTCTGGCCCATAAAGATTACTGCTGAAGCAATCAGTCCCGCTGTTACGGGACGAATTCCCGCGAAAGCGCCGTCCATTACCTTGCTGTTTTTAAATCTGTTGATAAAATAACATGCCAGTGTAACCAGAATAAAAGAAGGCAGTGCAACCCCAAAGGTAGCTGCAAAAGCTCCCGCATATCCTGCGCAGTTAAAGCCCACATAGGTAGCCGCATTGACTGCAATGGGCCCCGGTGTTACCTGCGAAATCGCCACAAGATTGGAAAACTCATCCGCGGACATCAGTCCGAAGTTCTTGGCTCCCTGATAGATAATCGGAAGCATGGCCATACCCCCGCCGAATCCGAACAGGCCGATTTTTGCGAAGACGAAAAAGAGCTGCAGATAAATCATCATTTCTCCTCACCTCCGTCGTCTGAAGGCAAAAACTCAGCTGCTTTTCCTTCTTCAGATTCACAGTCAGACCCGGCAGCTGCGGCCGTTTCTGCTGCTCCTTCTGCCGTTCCGGCGTTTCGGTTCCTGACTGAAGTATAAATCAGGCCCATCACCATGCCGCCCAGAATAGCCCATACAGCGCTGACAGAGAGCCCGACGATCAATCCGAAAGAAATGATCGCCAGCGCCCAGGAAAAAGGCCCTTTCAAAACCTGTTTGCCCACCTTGTATGTAGAAAAAGCTATCAGACCTGTAGCTGCCGCTTTGATTCCGGTCAGCGCGCCATTGACATAAGCATTGTCTCCAAAACCGTGGAGCAGTTTCACCACAGCGATAATGATGATGAAGCTTGGAAGCACAATTCCCACAGTAGCCGCCACCGCCCCCGGAAAGCCTTTTTTCTTCTGTCCGATATAGGTTGCCATGTTGATGGCGATTACCCCCGGAAGACCCTGACTCACCGCAATACAGTCCACTGCCTCTTCTTCGGTCATCCACTTCTTCTGATCCACCACGATTCCCTGAATCAGTGGGATCATAGCCATTCCACCTCCGATGGTGAGAAGTCCCAGTTTAAAGAATGACCAGAACAGCTGCAGATATAGATTTTCTTTTATTCTGTCAATTTTTCTCATATCAGTCCAGTTTCACTTTCCCCAAATGCAGGTCTTTAAAAATGGCGACAAGTCTGATCGCCAAAGTCACTCCAAAGCTGATATAAAGTGCCCCTGTAATCGTCACATGACCGTAAATCAGTCCGTATACCGTTGCCCCCGCAATCGATGCGGCGGCATACACTTCTCTTCTGAAGCATCTCGGAATCTCCTGCACAAAAACATCCCGCAGAACTCCGCCGAAAGTCCCCGTCAGAACCCCCGCTGTAATAGTAAAATATACGGCAGGATGACCGGTAAAGGCTGCCACCTGCGCGCCAACAGCCGTAAAAGCCGCAAGGCCGAAAGCATCCGCCACGGATACCAGATGAGAGATTTTTTTGATTTTCTTATAAAAAACTATCACCACAACTGCCGTTGCAAGGCTGACAAAAACATAAGTGGGATCGTCCAGCGCCGCCGGCACATTTCTGTCCACCAGCACATCTCTGATGATTCCACCGCCTACAGCGGTAATGATGGCCAGAAAGCAGATTCCGTAATAATCCAGTTCCTTTTCTATGGCAACCACCGCCCCCGATACTGCGAAGGCGATGGTTCCAATCCATTCCATAACTGTAATAAAATCCGGGTTCACTTTACTTTTCCCTGTTTACAATTTCAATTGCTTTTGCAATTGCTTCTTCAATAGTGATTTCTTCTTTGTCGGCATCTCTTCTCAGTTTGTATTCCACTTTGCCCTCACCGGCCAGCTTACCGACTGTGATTCTCACAGGAATACCCAGAAGATCTGCGTCCTTGAACTTTACGCCGGGACGTTCTTTTCTGTCGTCGAGCAGAACTTCCACACCGGCTTTCAGCAGCTGCTGATAAATGTTTTCCGCCACTTCCGCCTGAACTTCGTCATCAGGCTTTACCAGAGTCACAATGACATGATAAGGCGCTACGGACATAGGCCAGATAATGCCGTTTTCGTCATGATGCTGCTCCACAACGGCTGCCAGAGTTCTTGTCACACCAATGCCATAGCAGCCCATAACAATTGATTTTTTCTGCTGGTTCTCATCCAGATAATAAGCTCCCATGGACTCGGAATATTTCGTTCCCAGTTTGAATACCTGGCCAACCTCAATGCCTCTGGCATGTTTTACAGGCGCGCCGCATACAGGACAAGGATCTCCCTCCTGCAGCACCTTCAGGTCTGTTACAATATCTCCTTTATAGTCTCTGCCATAGTTGACATTAACCAGATGATGATCCGTTTCATTTGCCCCTGCACAGAGGTTCTTCAAACCCACAAGCTCACTGTCCACTGCGATCGTGCAGTCATGGAGTCCGCAAGGCCCCGTAAAGCCGCCGACACAACCGGTAGCCGCGCCCATTTTTTCTTCATCCGCAAATTCAATGGCGTGTTCCGGAATTCCCAGCGCATTGATCAGCTTGATCATGTTCAGCTCTCTGTCACCTCTGATAAACGCCGCCACATAACCGTTTTCCTTACCTTCTTCGTCATAGGTGACAAAGAGAAGTGCCTTGATGGTCCGGCTTTTGTCCAGATTCAGGTATCCGGCAACCTCTTCAATGGTCTTTGTTCCCGGAGTGTGAACTTTCTCCACAGGCAACTGTTCAACCTCCGGCTGCGGCGCCGCATCCACACATTCTGCTCTTTCTGTGGTCGCTGCCATAGAACAGTGCTCACAGTATGCAATTTCACTTTCACCAACTTCAGAGATTGCAGTGAATTCATGAGAATTGCTTCCGCCGATGGCCCCGGTATCGGCTTCCACAGGACGACAGTCAAGTCCGCATCTTTTGAAGATCCGATCATAGGCCTCATACATCATTCTGTAGCTTTCATCCAGTCCTTCAAAATCTTTATCAAAAGAATATGCGTCCTTCATGATAAACTCTCTGCTTCTCATGAGTCCGAATCTCGGTCTTGCCTCGTCTCTGTACTTGGTCTGAATCTGATACAGATTCATTGGAAGCTGTCTATAGGAGGATACATCATTTCTGATAATATCTGTGAAAATTTCTTCGTGGGTCGGTCCCAGGCAAAAGTCTCTGCCGTTTCTGTCTTTCAGTCTCCACAGCTCCGGACCGTAAGCGTACCATCTGCCTGACTCCTGCCACAGCTCGGCAGGCTGTACTGCTGACATATGGATTTCCTGTGCGCCTGTGGCATCCATTTCCCGGCGTACGATCTCCTCAATCTTTCTGACAGATCTCCAGCCCAGAGGCATAAATCCGTACACCCCTGAAACCAGCTTTCTGATCATGCCGGTTCTCAGCAGTAAAATATGACTTGGGATTTCTGCCTCGTTAGGCACCTCCCGCAGTGTCTTAATGTGCATTTTTGATAATTTCATCGTATTGTTTCACTCCTTATCAGTAGTTATCTGTCGTCTCTTCGGCCATTGCATGGTTCCGGTTTTCTACCGGTTCCCGGAAAGCAGGCATACTGCCTCTGCTGCAATTCCCTCACCTCGTCCGGTAAATCCCAGCTTTTCCGTCGTCGTGGCCTTAATGCTGATTTTTTCCACAGGCACCTCAAGAACCTCAGAGATTTTTTCTCTCATCTGCTCTATATACGGCGCCAGTCTGGGTCGCTGACAAATTACCGTCATATCGGCATTATCAAGGCTGTATCCTTCTTCTTTCAGAACATCCCGCACCTTTTTCAGAAGATGCAGACTGGAAATCCCACTGTATGCAGGATCGCTGTCCGGAAACAGTTTACCGATATCTCCCAGAGCTGCCGCTCCAAGCATTGCATCCATGAGAGCATGAACCAGAACATCCGCATCTGAGTGGCCAAGAAGTCCCCTTTCATAAGGAATCTCCACGCCTCCCAGAATCAGTTTTCTGTTTTCTGTCAGTCTGTGCACGTCAAATCCGGTGCCGATTCTGGTTTCCATGCGCAAATCCTCCGGTGTTGTAATTTTAATATTGGAAGATTCTCCTTCCACCACAGCTACTTTTTTACCCAGTCTTTCTGCCAGACCCGCATCATCTGTTCCGTAAAAACCGTCAGCACAGGCCTTTTCCATGGCCTCCTCTATGATTGCCATCCGAAAACCCTGTGGAGTCTGAACACAGCAGAGCCGGCTGCGCTCCGGCGTACCGCCGTCAATAAATCTGATCGTATCCTTGGGAGGAACTGCCGGCACGGCAGCACCCCATTTTTCCGCAGCTTCGGCTATTTTTTGAAGAAGTGTGCGGCTGGCATAAGGCCGCACTCCGTCATGAATCAGAACAATGCTGCTGTCCTCTGCTCCCATGCGTCGCAAAGCTTTCAGACCGCAGTTAACAGAGTCCTGCCTCTGAGCTCCTCCGCAGACCACAGAAAGCCTGCCATTTTCAATCCACTCAGGGAAAAACCCTTCCACTGTTTTTACATATTCTTCTGCCACTGTCAAAACTATGCCGTCAATAAAGGGCGCTCCAAGAAAAATCTCTGCGGTCTGTTCCAGAATGGTTCTGCCGCCGATCTTCAAAAACTGTTTGGGAACAGGCGCACCCATGCGGCTGCCTGTACCTGCGGCACTGATGAGTCCGTAAATCTTCGTTTCCTTCAGCATATTATCCATCCCGCGTTTTACCGTTTCAGCCTGCCGAAAATCATCCTGCCCGCCGATGTCTGCAGCACACTGGTCACATTGATACCTGCGGTTTTCCCGATCATCTTTCTTCCGTCTTCCACCACAATCATTGTTCCGTCATCCAGATAAGCAATGGCCTGACTGTTATCTTTTCCCTGTTTTACCAGCGTAACCGTCATTTCCTCCCCCGGAAGCACGACCGGTTTCAGCGTATTGGCAAGCTCATTGATATTCAGCACCTTAACCCCGTTGATGGTAGCAACCTTATTCAGGTTGAAATCATTGGTTACCACTTTGCCGTTCATCAGCTGAGCCAGTTTCAGCAGTTTAACGTCTACTTCCGGAATCTCTTTCAGTGACTTTTCATTATCAGTGTTATAGATTTCAATCCCATACTCGTCCTGAATCTTGTTGAGAATATCAAGACCCCTTCTTCCTCTGGTTCTCTTCAGAGAATCTGAAGAATCTGCAATGTGACGAAGTTCTACCAGAACAAATTCCGGTATCACAATCGGTCCCTCCAGGAATCCGGTTTTCATGATCTCTGCGATTCTTCCGTCTATGATGACACTGGTATCCAGAATCTTTGGTATGCCTTCCTGCTTTTTCTTTCCTTTAGAGAACAGTGACTCCTGATTCGGTGAGTTCTGTGTCGCCTGTCTTCTCGCGGAGATAAAAAGGCCGAATATTTCCTTGCCTTTTTTTGTAGCAATGACTACCCCCAGATAGCCGAGTATCAGATAGGTGATAATTGTAATCACCGTATAAAGGTATTTGTTCGTAATGCTGACATAAATCTGTGTCAGCAGGAGTGCAATCAGCAGACCCAGAATCAGTCCGATAACGCCGGTTACCAGATCATTTGCCGACACTCCGCTTAAGTCTTCTTCGATATTGTCAGCCACCTTTACACTCTGTCGTCTGATTACAGGCGTCAATCTGAAAAAAATAATTCCAAAAATGATTGCAAAAATGATTGCCGCACCAATCTGCTGTCCTTCTGTAAATACAGAGTCAATATCTGTTCCGCTCTTTGTCATCCAGAAGTCAAGCAGTCTCCAGGTGCCGTAACCCAAGATTGCGCCCAGAATCGTAAAAATAGTTCTAGTCAGTTTTTTAAACATAGTCTCCTCCTTCCCCCAAACTATACTGACAGCCTTGCCATGCCCCCGCAGAGGAGAAAAACAGTAACAGCGATCCTCCCGGTGAGCCGGCACTGGTGCTATTGCCCCAGTTTATAGCTATACAGATACAGTATAGAGCAAATCCGCGGCCAATGTCAACCCTGCGCCTTTTTCATTTTCTTTTTCTTTTAATATAGAATGAAATGTGTTAAAATTATCTATACAAAATTCACTTGAGCAACACACTGCCGTTGTATGATATAGCTGAATATATTCCCTGTTTGAATATACGGATTATTAAAGGAGGATTACCATGTATAAACTTCTAGTAGTTGATGACGAACCGAAAATTCGGGAGGTAATTAAAGAATACGCAGAATTTAACGGATATGAAGTCACTGAGGCCGAAGACGGCATGAGCGCCGTAGGTCTCTGCAAACTGAACGACTACGATCTGGTGATTTTAGATATTATGATGCCGAAGCTGGATGGATTCTCTGCCTGCAAAGAAATCCGGAAGATTCAGGATGTTCCCATCATCATGCTCTCTGCAAGAGGCGAGGAATACGACAAGCTGTTCGGCTTTGAGCTGGGTATCGACGATTATATCGTAAAACCTTTCAGCCCGAAAGAACTGATGGCAAGAATCAATGTCATTCTTGCACGCCGAAACGCTTCAACCCAGAACAAGGCCGATGTCCTTGTCTTTGGCGGTCTTGAGATCAACATTGCCGCAAGAACAGTCACTGTGGACGGCAAGAGAGTGGAACTGACACCGAAAGAATATGAACTGCTGTTTTATCTCATCGAACACAGAAACATTGCTCTGTCCAGAGATAAACTGTTATCCGACATCTGGGGTTACGATTTTTTCGGAGATGACAGGACCATCGATACCCACATCAAGAATCTGAGAAACAACCTGGGACCGTACCGCGACTACATTGTTACGCTCAGAGGGGTGGGATACAAATTTGAGTTTGAAGAATAGATTTGATTTTAAAAGCATTCGGTTTAAACTGTGGGCCTACTTCATCGGCTTTGCACTGCTGCTTATCTGCCTGATCTGGTTTCTCCAGATCTTCTTTCTCAATAATTACTACGAGCAGATGAAGACCAGAGAGGTTACCAGGCTGGCAGAGGAAGTTGCCGAAGTCTATGAAGAGAGTCATCAGAATCTTTCAGAAATGACATCTGTTCTGGAAGAGATCTCCAGTTCCAACGAAGATCTCTATATTTGCGTGGAAAGTACAGACGGTTCGGTTTCCATCGTTCCGGAGTACAACGGACACTTTACCTTCTACAGATACACTCTGCAGATCCAGACACTGAGAACCAAGCTGCGGGAAGGTCTGCTGGACAAAGTTTCCGTGATCTCTTCAACTCCCAATGCATTGGGGGACAATACCAAAACACTGGGCTACGCCTGTTATCTGGACTCTTTCGGCAAGAATTACGGCAAAATTGAATCCGTACCTCAGAACAATTACATCCTGTATATCTTTTCACCTCTTTATCCGGTGAAATCAACTGTATCCATTCTGCGTGTCCAACTGGTATACATCACAGCCATCGCCATTTTTCTCGCTTTGGCACTGGCGCTTTATCTGGCAAGCAGAATCTCACGGCCGATTAAAGATATCACCAATTCAGCTGCGGAAATGGGAAAAGGGCATTACGGGGTGAAATTCAAAGGCGGTCACTATACAGAGATCACCGATCTTGCCAATACTCTGACCAATGCATCCAGAGAACTGGAAAAGACAGACATGTATCAGAAGGATCTCATTGCCAATGTGTCCCATGACTTGAGAACGCCTCTGACCATGATAAAATCTTATGCCGAGATGATCCGCGATCTCTCGGGAGACAATCCTGAAAAAAGAGCTGCCCATCTTTCTGTTATCATTGATGAGGCAGACAGACTCAATGTGCTTGTAAGCGACATGCTCAACATGTCCAGAATGCAGAACAGAAGTATCACCATAGAACGCGCAAATTTCGATATCAGGGCAACAGCAGAATCCCTGCTTGCCTCCTACGAAATTCTTCAGGAGCAGGAAGGCTATCAGATTAAGTTCAATGCACCTGCCCCGATTCTGGTCAACGGTGATGAAGCCAAGATTAAACAGGTGATCTCCAATCTGGTTACCAACGCCATCAAATACTGCGGAGAAGATAAGGTGATCATCATCAATCTGAAAAAATCCGGCAGGAAAATGCGCTGTGAAGTCATCGATCACGGTGCAGGCATTGCCCCTGACGAGATCAACCACGTATGGGAACGTTACTACAAATCAAGCACCCATCACGTCAGACCGACGGAAGGCAGCGGTCTGGGTCTTTCCATCGTAAAGGAAATCCTGACTCTGCACAAGGCCAACTACGGTGTCAACAGTAAAGTCGGCAAGGGCAGCACGTTCTGGTTTGAAATGGATGTGGTAAAACCGGGTTCAAAATCCGGCGGGCCGAAACTTACCACCAACACATACTCTTTCTCTCTGAGAAAAGATAAATAAAGATTTCGTCATACAAATCGGCCTTAATCGATTGCCTGCCGCCCGGATCGGAAGTTCCGGGCGGTATTTTTAACCGAAAATTCCTTTTCCCTCAATCTGTGTATAAGCAGTTTTGCCTGTTTTCTCTTTCTGATTTTACAGGCAATAAAAAAACAATATTTTCTGCAATTTTTCGCTAAGATTATATAAAAAACATATAAAAATTTATATCATCCGTCGGTTTTTCATCTTTTTTTTACTTCA
>CASEOD010000138.1 GCA_949289445.1 uncultured Eubacteriales bacterium | reverse complement strand
TCGGTAAAATAAGTCTTGAGCATACCGCATCCTCCTTATGGATGGAATTGGACCCATTAATAGTACGGGAGATTGGGGTTATGCTCAATATTTTTTCATAAAAAATGTTGAGACAGCTGAATTTTTTTCAGCCACCCCAACATTTATTATAGAGCCCCTTTTTTTCAGTCCTGCCGGAAATAAAAGCGGTGGCTGAACTTCTTCTGTCCTCTCCTTCTGCCTCTCCCGTATTTTGCGATTAACCACAGCAGCGTATTTTGATGAAAATAAGTATAAGATTCAGAGGATAACAGCAGGCAGAAGTTCCTGTTTTTTCTATATTCACCCATTTTTTTAACCAAAACAGCGTTAAAAAACAAAAAAAGTATAAAAATCAGGTTCTTTCCGTCACTTTAGATACATAACTTCATACTCAAAATCCGGATATTATTCTTCTGTGGTTAACAAATCCTCATATTTATACTCAATGCAGCATTTTTTTTAAATATTGGTTAATTGGAACCTCGACTGCATTTTCCAATAGCAGCCAGGCAAAAAAAGAGCCATTGCACTACAGCAGTGAACGGCTCCCTGTCACTTATGATTTGTATTTTGTATCAGCACTGCGAAACACTATTCTTCCAGAAATGCCTGCAGTTTCTTTCCCAGGCCTTCCGCCACATAGTAGCCTTCCTCATAAGCCTTTCTCAGCTTATCTGGATTTTTCTCAGTCCTGCCGATGTCAAGAGGTCCCATGGGAGCGATGACAAAGGCTCTTCCCTCAGCCTCCTCTGACGCCACCAGTTCCAGAGACTCATTGTAGGTCTTATATCTGTTTTCATAAGCTTCCACCATCTTTGGAAAATCCTTGTACCTCAGTCTCATCAGCAGTCTGGAACTGATCTTTGCCGCCTTTTTCCTGTAATCTCTCGGACGAGTCAGTACAACCAGATTCTTTTCATTTCCCTGTCTGATGGACTGCGCCAGCGGAATGGAGTCAGCAATACCGCCATCCATGTAAAAGCCTCCTTCAATTTCCACCATATTTGCCAGAAAAGGCAGTGAACTGGAGGCCCGTATCCACTCAACATCGCGGAACAGATCTTCAATCACGGGGTACTCTGCCCGGCCGGTTACGCAATTGGTTACTGCCGCCTGAAACCTGATACCGCTTCTTAGGAAAGCTTCATTGTCAATGGGATACAGTTTTTCTGGGATCGTGTGGTACAGAAATTCAGCGCCGAACAGATCCCCTGTTTTTCTCAGATTCCGCAGGCTGCAGTAATCGGGATTCCTGAGGTAATCTGTATTGGTGGCATAGGCTCTTCCTCTCTGCCCGCAGACAAAACTGCACCCGTGACAGGCTCCCGCCGACACGCCGATCACATTGTCAAATCCGATTTCCGCATCAAGCAGATAATCTATAACACCTGCGACAAAAATGCCACGCATTCCGCCGCCCTCTAAAATCAATCCTCTGCTCATCTCTCTCCCTCCATCTACATTCTGATTTCAAAGCCGGCACCCAGAAGGTACAGATAGGCTTCTTTCACCGGCATTCCGCCGGAAGCGGACAGCGCCCGCTTGTAAATTTCAATCTGCTTTTCATAAGTTCTCCGCATCCGTTCTTTCTCTTTCTCCAAATCTCCGGATGTATTCATGAAACCGCTTTTATAATCTATCAGTACCAGACCGTCTTCTTCTTCAAAATAACAGTCAATGATTCCCTGAACGATAACAGGCTCTCCATGCAGCTTCATTCTCAGATTAAAAGGCCTTTCTCTCTGAAGTTTTCCCGCAGCAAATGCCCTGCCGCATCGGCAGCCCAGATCCGTTCTGAAAAAATCCGCAACCCGCTGCAGTTCTACTGCCGCAAGTTCTTGCTCAGTAAAGATCTCGGCATCTGCCATAGCCCTGACAGTCTTCTTGATATAACCTTCTCCTTCCGTCACAGCTTTATGGAAATCCAGCCTTTCCATAATTCCATGATAGATGGTACCCTTTTCTGCCGCAGTTAAAACCTTCTCACCCTGTTTGAATCTCGGAACTGCCAGTTCTGCGGAAAAATATCCGGTTTTTTCAGCGGAATCATTCAGTTCTGTCACAGAATACTTCGACTTCATCTTCCTTGATGCCTCATAAGGATAGACAAACCCCAGCCGTCTTTCCACCTCAGCCGCAAACTGCACAGACGGTTGTCCGTCATAAATATCTTTATCCATGGGGTTTTCCGCATAATCCCGTTCCTGCAGTTCTGCCGCCGAAAGATTCCTGCAGTCTGTCAGCTGCAGTGAAGACGCGTTTAACAGCATATCCAGATAGGTGGAGTCTCCGCCAAGACCGCTTTCTCTGGCTTCCAGAAACTTCTCACCGTCTTTTACCGTGCCTGTCACATAGAGAATATCTTTTGCCCGGGTGAGTGCCACATACAGGATTCTGATTTCTTCCTGTACCTCTTCTCTGTGTACCTGTTTCTGCATCAGACGCTGCAGCAGGGTCTGCCTGTACCAGTGTCCTTCAAAATCCACCAAAGTCATGGCTATTCCGATGTCCTTATGAAGACTGACCCCTCTTCCCAGTCTGGTATAATTCAGCCGTCGGCCTGCGCCGCTTAAGATAACCATGGGGAATTCAAGCCCCTTGCTCTTGTGAATGGTCATGATTCTGACCAGATCGTCATTTTCGCCCACCAGTTTGACCTGTCCCATAGGCACTTTTCGTTCTTTCACTGCATCAATGTACCTGACAAAACTGTACAGTGAGCTCTGCCTGTCCCTGCTGAAGTTCTCAGCCTTGTCCACCAGAGCCCGCAGATTGGCCTGTCTCTGCACCCCTGCCGGCATTGCCCCCATTTTGAGATAGTATCCTGTCTCCAGAAGAAGAGACCAGATGAATTTTCCCAGAGGCATGGAACCGCTCATATCTTTCCATTTCTTCAGGCTGTCCAGTGCCGAACAGCATCTCTGCCGCAGACCCCTGTCTTCTCTTTCACACGAATCATCCTCTGTCGCGTAACTTATAAAGCAGTCCGCATAAGAACCTTCCTTGTGGCAGCTTCGAATTTCCCCCAGTTCTTCCGAAGAAAATCCGAAAATCTCCGAATGAAGCACGCTGATAAGGGGTACATCCTGCTGTCTGTTGTCAATGACGGAGAGCAGATTCATGAATACTGCGATCTCCATGGTATCAAAGTATCCTTCGCTTTCATCCACAAAGCTCTCTATACCGCTCTGTTTCAGCGCATTATAGAAAACATCGGCATAATTTCGGACCCCCCGCATAAGAATCACAATATCCCTCGGTCTGATTTCCCGTTCAACGCCGGCTTTATGATCGTAAAATTTCCGGCCCAGATTCTCCTTAACAATGCGGCAGACCTCAAGGGCTTCCAGTTCTGTGTTCTTTAACTCCGCAAGCGCTTCATCCGCCTGCGCCCCTTCTGTGCTGACTACTCTGATCTGAGGCTGGTAACTGTACTCCCCATCATAAGAAAGCCCCGGATAAAGCCTGGCATCCTCATCATAATCCTCCATCAGACCATCAAAAACTCTGTTGATTTCATTCAGAATCACAGGTTTGCTCCGAAAATTCCTGTTCAGATCGATCTTCATGGAATTCTCGTCACCGCTGCTGTAGGCAGCATATTTTGCCTTGAAAATCTCAGGTTCTGCCAGACGGAATTTATAAATGCTCTGCTTGATGTCTCCCACCATGAACAGATTGTTTTCCCGCCTGATTTTCGATATGATTTCTTCCTGCAGAATATTGGTATCCTGGTATTCATCGATAAAGATATACTGAAATTTGTTTCTGTAAAAGGCTGCCGCCCCATCCTCCTGAAGGATTTCCAGGCAGAAATGTTCTATGTCGTTAAAGTCCACCAGTCTTTTTTCCGCTTTGGCTGCTCTGAAAATACCGTCAAACTCCAGAAGCAGCTTCTGCAGTATCTTCGCCATGGGAGCAGTTCTGTTCAGCTCTGCAGCCTGTTCCTCAAAGGAGGAGATAAAAAAGGTTTTGGTCATCTCCCGGGCAAGATCTCTGGCTCTGCTGCGACAGGCCGCCACCTGCGCTTTGACCTGTCCGTAATCCTCTTTTTCGTCTTTTTTGGCAGTCAGCCTCAATGACGGCATTTTTCTCAGATGCTCTCCCAGCTGCTGAAAGCTCCTGTTTTCCGCAAGGGTACAGACCTCTTCATAATAGCTGACTTCTTCCGCTTCTACTTTCTCTGCCATTCGTGAAAGCCCTGCCTGGTTCAGGGTATCTGCAGCCAGCCTTACATATCCCAGCGCTTTCCCGGCAGACTCATCAATAAAATTCCAGATATAGTCCATCAGCTCCGACCCGGCAAGTTCTTCAGCCGAAAGCTCCAGCACGGCTGTCTTTTCAGAAAGCCATTTCCACGGATAAGGCAGGGACTGCAATACGTTATAGGCGCTGTCGATGATCTCTCGGATTCTATTCTGATTTCGATCTCCCGAGTACCAGTTAAGAAACTCATAGAATTCCTCTTCATCAGCCGCAAATCTGTTTTCCAGCAGCAGATCCAGACTATCCTCTTTCAGAATCGTTCTCTGTGCATCATCACAGATAGAAAATCCCGGTTCCACCTCTGCCTGATAGAAAAATCTTCGAATCACATCCAGAGCGAAGGCATGAAAAGTACTGATATTCGCCCTTGGCAGAAGGGAAAGCTGCTGTCTGAGTTTTGCGGATTCCTCAGGAGCCTTGTCAATCTCCGCAATCAGCGCTTTGCGTATCTTTTCTTTCATCTCTGCTGCCGCTGCATTGGTAAAGGTCACGATAAGCATGCGGTCAATGGACACGCCTTCTTCCAGAATCAGTTTTTTTATGCGCTCCACCAGCACGGCAGTCTTCCCCGATCCTGCCGCCGCCGCAACCAGAATATTCTTATCACGCCGGTCAATGGCCAGCTGCTGTTCTTTTGTCCAAGCCATGTCATACCTCATTGAAAAATATCGGGGTCAGCAATAGGCCCCTACAATTCTGTATTTCATTATACCAAAAACTTTGCTATAATGAAAAGGTAATCTGTAAAAACATATTGAAACCCTTTAGAATGTAATATAAAACAGGAGATGAAACTTATGAACACGGAAAAAAGACCCACCATGCTGATGATTCTGGACGGATTCGGTCTGAACCCTTCCCGCAAGGGGAATGCCATAGCAGCAGCAGAAACACCGAATCTGGATCGTATCTTTTCGGAATATCCTAAAACCTCTCTGGGCGCCTGCGGTCTGGACGTAGGTCTTCCTGACGGTCAGATGGGAAATTCCGAGGTGGGTCATCTGAACATCGGCGCCGGCCGCATCGTCTATCAGGAACTGACCCGAATCACAAAATCCATTGAAGACGGGGATTTTTTCCATAACCAGGCTCTGAACGCAGCCATGGATCATGCTCTTGAAAACCATTCTGCGCTGCATCTCCTGGGACTTCTTTCTGACGGCGGCGTGCACAGCCACATCGGTCATCTCTTCGGTCTTCTGGATATGGCCAAGGCAAAAGGACTGAAAAAAGTTTTCGTCCACTGTTTTCTTGACGGCCGTGACGTCCCGCCCAGATGTGCAGAAACCTACATCGAATCTCTGCAGAACCATATGAACAGTCTCGGTATCGGTGAAATTTCCGTAATATCCGGCAGATATTATGCCATGGACAGAGACAAGCGTTGGGAGCGGGTGGAAAAGGCCTATGATGCGATGACCCTTGGGCAGGGATTTTCTGCATCTACCGGCTGTGCCGCTGTAGATGCCGCCTACAGCCGGGATGAGAACGATGAATTTGTACAGCCTACCGTAGTGGGAACAAGTTCGGTCTGCGACGGAGACGCCATGATCATGTACAATTTCCGTCCCGACAGAGCCAGAGAAATCACCCGCGCCTTCGCAGATCCTGACTTTGACGGCTTTGTCAGGAAAAAGGTCATTAAAAATCTGAAATATGTCTGCATGACCCAATACGACGCCTCTATGCCCAATGTGGAGGTTGCCTTCCCGCCGCAGACTCTGAAAAACACCTTTGGCGACTACATCGCCTCTCTGGGACTGACTCAGCTTCGCATCGCCGAAACCGAGAAGTACGCACATGTGACTTTCTTCTTTAACGGAGGCGTGGAAGCGCCGTGCAAAGGCGAAGATCGGATTCTGGTACCTTCTCCAAAGGTTGCCACTTACGACCTGCAGCCTGAAATGAGCGCGCCTCAGGTGACAGAACGTGTGCTGGAACAGATTCAGTCGGGAAAATATGACTGCATCATCCTCAATTTTGCCAATGCTGACATGGTGGGTCATACCGGCGTTATGGAGGCAACTGTGGCTGCCGTGGAAACGCTGGATGCCTGTGTGCCTCAGATCGTCTACGCTGTGCTGGAGCAGGGCGGTCAGATACTGCTGACTGCCGATCACGGCAATGCAGACTGCATGACAGACGAAGAAGGCAATGTGGTGACAGCCCACTCTCTCAACCCGGTTCCCCTTGTTCACATCGCAAAGGAACCCCGTCGCCTTGCCGAAGGCGGCAGACTGTGCGATATCGCCCCTACCATGCTGGAACTGATGGGACTTTCCATTCCGCCGGAAATGACCGGAAAAAGTCTGATTGTAAAGTAACACCGCTGCAGCCGATGGAAATACATACAAAAGGAGGAGCGGCAGCATTCTTGCTGCCGCTTCTTATCCTCTTATCCCCTCACCCCAACAGACAGCCAGGACTGTCGGCAGCCGGCGCCGTCCGTTTATCTCAGGCCTTCGCCCTTCCATCCGGCTTTCCTGTATGCGCCTTGATCATATCAGCACGGTTATCCCGTCTGAACAGTAAAAA
This sequence comes from uncultured Eubacteriales bacterium, assembly GCA_949289445.1. Classification (GTDB taxonomy): domain Bacteria; phylum Bacillota; class Clostridia; order Peptostreptococcales; family Anaerovoracaceae; genus Senimuribacter. The sequence continues at coordinate 648 of CASEOD010000138.1, read as the reverse complement.
TGACCGGAAATCATTACAGAAACCGGTCACTTTCATTATTTCTTCCTATATTCTTTTCTTAAACAATCCGTGATGATTACAATACCAGTACAGTATTCCATGCCCCTGGCTGAAGAATCGTACTTCAATACTGCTTTCCGGATAAAGTTTTACAAATTCGTATCGTTCTCCGGTACAGTATGCCACAAAAGAAATATAGTGTTCTTTGGTCATTGGATGCTGCATCGACACAAAGTATTCATCTTCGATCTTTTCGCATTTTATTTGATGCTCTTCATCAGCCTCCTCTGCCTCCAAAGGTGGCAGCGCAATCCCGCAACACGAAATCATTGCCGAACCTGTGGAGTGAAAACTGTTTCCGCAAACAGGACAGACATAAAGATTTGACTTCAGAATATTAGCTGAGCGATTGGAATTGATGATTTGTTCTCCGGACAGCAGTTCCGGAAGAGACACCTGCAATATCTCAGCTAAAGGTTCAATCAATGAAATATCGGGAAAACCTTTTCCCGTTTCCCTTAGTTAAAGATATTGTTGGGTATCTCAAGATGTGTCATTCGATTTTGCCGATAAAGCGGTAGAAGATTTCCACTTCCTGTTCCCGGCTTCCGTCCTCACTTTTGACCGCTTCATGGACAAGGATTTTTT
>CASEOD010000137.1 GCA_949289445.1 uncultured Eubacteriales bacterium | reverse complement strand
TCCTGAAAGTCCTGACAGGAAAGACAAAAGATATCCCTTGGGTTATGTGGATCTCAGGACTCCTCTTCCTGCTCCGTGTTGTAACCCTCATTGCGCAGCAGTAAATCTGATCGTTTAACATTACTGATAATGCAAAATCCTCCTGCAGCCAAAAGTCCGCAGGAGGATTTTTTTTCCTCCAAAAGTTATTCTTCCATGCTTTTCTGTGATCTATGCCACAGAAAACCGGAGCGCTACTTCATACACTCTGCAAACAGTTCCGCACTGATATGCCGGATCAGATCCTCAAAGTCCGGCACGCTGATGTCATGTCCGGCAAAGCATACAATGAAAGGCTGTTTTGCATATACCAGTCCCACATCATTGGAAAGGTGCTCGTCTTCTCCCGTCTTGTGTGCCACGGCCACGTCCTCTTCTACGATGATCCCGCAAATCTTATGATTGATCTGCTGTAAAAACAAAGTCTGTTCCACATCTTCAGATACCTGCCCGGTGACAAAACTGCGGCGGTAGATCTGTTCCAGCAGCATAGCCATTTCCGACGGCACAATTTTATTTTCAAGACCCCGCTGCCCCGCTTCAGCGTCAAAGAGGAGACGATTCAGTTCTGTGCCCCTCAGTCCTGTCTTCAGAAATTCCTGCTGAAAAGCTTCTATGCCGAATCTGCGGATGAGCACATTGGTCGCAGTGTTGTCGCTGAGAGAAATCATCAGACTGCACAGGGTGCGGATATCCGCTTCCACTTCGCCCGTAAACAGGGTGAGGGCTCCGCAGACAGGGACCTTGTCTTCCTCTGTTACAGTAATTTTTTCCGACATAGATACCTTTCCCTCTTCAGCCCATTTGGAAATACACATAAACACAGGCAGTTTAATCACGCTGGCCGCCAGAAACTGTTCCTGTTCATGAAATCCCAGGGTTTCTCCCGTCACCAGATTCTTATAGAAAAACCCTACATGCCCTTTTTGCTTCTGAAGCCGGGCAATTATGCTGTCTTTTAACATCTGATCCATATCTGCCTCCTTCTACCGTCTCACTGAACGTCCCAGACGGTTATTGACAACAGTGTCATTGTGCAGGGCCACTTCACCGCCAATCAGTACCCAGTCAAAGCCTTCGGAAGGAATCTGTCCGTTTTCATAGGTGGCCCGATCTTTCACCCGGTTCAGATCAAAAATCACAATATCGGCATCACTTCCCGGCAGGAGGTTGCCCTTCCGGGGCAGATTCAGCCTCTCGGCCGCCATGGTGGTCATTTTTCTGATTCCCTCTGTGAGACTGATTTTCCCTGTGCGAATATACTCAGAAATAAACCGGGCAAATGTTCCGGATGCCCGAGGATGCCCTTTCCCCTCGGTACGGGTTCCGTCACTGCCGATCATTACGAGAGGAGACAGCAAAGCTCTTTCCACGTCGTCTTCCCTCATAAAATATCCCACTGTAGCGGTCTCCGGCGCAGTTTTCCTCAGTTCTCTGAAGATTTCCTCCGTACACCGCTGCCCCGCATATCTGCCGCTTACAATTAAAATACTGTCGTAGTCAGACTGATAGCTCTCAAGAAATCCGTCATCATAAGTCGTCTCTCCGATACCGGTGCTGAACGCGTTATATGGGTAGCAGTCACACAACATGTCGACGCCGCTCCGGCGAAAATCTTCAATATCTGCCAGCAGTTTCTCCATCTGGCCATAGCCTCCCATACTTCCGATATGAGAAAACTGTACGCGAACACCGCACTCTTTTCCCATACGCGCAAGTTCAGCCGCCGCATCAAAAACACCGTCCACGTCAGCCCGTACGTGGGAGGCTGCCAGCTTTCCGTCTTTCCGGCAGAGACTGCAGAGAGACGCGATTTCATCCCAGGTAGTGCCCGGCACATACTTCACACCGAAAGAAATTCCCAGACAGCCGCTGTCAAGAAATCTGCGGCAGGTTTCTGTCATCTCCTCCAGATCTTCCCGACTGACCGGATCGTATTTGCTGCGGCGGCCGTTTCTGTTGCGGAGATAAGTATGCCCTGCCAGCAGAGCCAGGTTTACGGGAGCTCCGTCTCTGTCAATAATGTCCAAATACCGATCGGGATCACAGACATTGCTGCCGCAGTTTCCGCCCACATCCAGCGTAACCCCCATGTGAAGCGCTGATTCTCCCATGCCGTCGGCAATAGTATCGGTCTCGGCGTCATAATCGTCTTCATGCATATGGATATCAATAAATCCGGGGCAGACAATCCTGCCCTCTGCATCAATAATCAGATCCGTCTCCGGCTCTTCCATTGTCACGGCGGAAATCCGACCGTTCTCTATATATACATTGGCCACCTTGTCTATGTCCTGTTTCGGGTCCACCACATGGCCGTTTTTAATCAGTACACTTTTCAAAATATCTGTCTCCTTTTTCCATACTTTTACTACCATTTTACGAGAATTCTTTTTTCAGATCAAGTGGCGTGCCCCTCACTTTTCTGTTATTTTTTTCGTATCTGTCCATAATAAGGGTAAGATTATCTTTAGAAAGGAATGACGAAGATGAATCATCTGAATCACGAAAAATCCCCTTATCTGCTGCAGCATGCGGAAAATCCCGTGGACTGGTATCCCTGGTGCGAAGAGGCGTTTAATCTGGCAGCAGAAAAGGATCTTCCCATATTTTTAAGCATCGGCTACTCCACCTGTCACTGGTGTCATGTCATGGCACATGAGTCTTTTGAAGATGAAGACATTGCCCGGATTCTGTCGGAGGGATTTGTCTCAGTCAAAGTGGATCGGGAAGAACGTCCCGACATTGACAGTGTATATATGTCTGCCTGTCAGGCCATGACCGGTTCGGGAGGCTGGCCTCTGACGATCATCATGACACCTGACAAAAAACCTTTTTTTGCAGGCACTTATTTCCCGAAACACAGCGCATTCGGCAGGCCGGGTCTGACAGACCTTCTGCCGGCAATATCTGAAAAGTGGATGACAAACAGAGAGGAACTTCTCAATCAGAGCAACGCCGTGGTAAACTTTCTGAAACAGCGGGAAATGCCTGCAGATATGGAGCCTGCGCCGGATGCTCATGAACTGCCGGAGGAAGCCCTCTCCACTTTTTCCCGGGCATTTGACAGGAAAAACGGAGGATTTGGACAAAGCCCCAAATTTCCGTCACCGCACAACCTCCTCTTCCTCATGGCGCAAAAAGGAAAAAAAGGGGACAGGTATCTGTCTATGGCAGAAAAAACCCTGATACAGATGTATCGGGGCGGGATCTTTGACCATATCGGCGGCGGTTTCTGCCGTTATGCCACCGACGAAATGTGGCTGATCCCCCATTTTGAGAAGATGCTTTATGATAATGCCCTGCTGCTCCTCACCTACAGTCAGGCATGGCAGGAAACCGGCAGCAGTCTTTACCGGGCAGTGGCAGAAAAGACGGCGGCTTATGTGCTTCGGGAACTGACTGACAGCGAAGGCGGGTTTTACTGCGGCCAGGATGCGGACAGCGAAGGCGTGGAGGGAAAATTCTATGTCTTTACACCGGAAGAGATCCGCTCACTGCTTCCCCTGGAATCAGCGGCAGCCTTCTGTGCAAGATACGACATTACTCCCGAAGGGAATTTTGAAGGAAAAAGTGTCCCCAATCTGCTGTCCTGTGAATCTTTCAGAGAACTCCCCGATGAGGATCTTCTGCGGATTCTGCAGGAATACCGTCTTGAAAGAACCTCTCTCCACTGCGATGATAAAATTCTGACCGGATGGAACGGGCTGATGATTGCTTCCCTTGCGAGAGCGGCAAGACAGCTGAAAAACGCAGACTTTCTGGAGGCAGCCCTTCGTGCCTGTGATTTCCTTCTAAAAAACCTTCACCGGGGTGAAGGCTGTCTGTACGCCAGATGGCGCCGGGGTCACCAGGCCTTTGAAGGGACACTGGATGATTATGCTTTTTTTGCATGGGGTCTGCTGGAGTGCTACAGTACCACCTTCAATCCTTTTTATCTTCAGCAGGCGGATCTGATCGGCAGAAAGATGCTGGAACTGTTTTTTGATGAAGCAGAAGGCGGCTGCTTTCTCTACGCAAAAGACGGCGAGCAGCTTTTCATCAGACCCAAAGAAACCTGCGACGGCGCAATGCCTTCCGGCAACGCTGCCGCCGCTCTGGTCATGAAAAAGCTGGCTTTTTTCACCGGGGAAGAGCTCTGGGAGAGAGCGCGGTCTCTCCAGTCAGAATTTCTCCAAAAGCGCTGTCAGGAAAATCCTGCGGGACACAGCTTTTATCTCTGGATTCTCACCGAAGAGCAGGCAGATAACGGACAGCTCATCTGTACTATGCACGATATAGAGTCGCTTCCTCCGGAAACTCTCTGTGAACTGTGGGATCTGGATATGGATATTCTGCTGAAAACCTCTGAAACCGAAGAACTGCTCCATCAGGTATCCCCCTATATGGCAAACTATCCTATTTCCCGGGAAAGGCCTGCCTACTACTACTGCAGGGACGGGGTGTGCTTCAGTCCGGTCAGCAGTCTGGAAGAAGCAGCGGAACTGTTCTGACCTCCGGACTAAATCTTTTCTTTGACAATATAGATGGGGCGCTTCTTATTCTCCAGATAATCCTTGGACACATAAGCCCCCAGAATATAGAGGAAGACCATCTGCAGGCTGCTCAGAAACAGCACTGCGAACAGCACCAGATCCAGACGGGTGAATGCAGAAGGTACCCAGATGCTTTCCACAAGATTCCAGGCCAGAAACAGCATTCCTGCGAAAAACAGCAGTCCCCCCATAATCCCCGCCAGCTTCAGAGGCGCTGTGGAGAAGGACAGGATGCCCTCAAAAGCGTAAGAGAACAGGCTTTTAAAGTTCCACTTTGTGCATCCTGCCGCCCGTTCCACTCCCTCGTACTCGATCCACTTAGTGTTGAATCCCACAAAGGAAAACAGTCCTTTCATATACCGGTTATATTCTTTCATCTCCAGAATGGCGTCTACCATGGTTCTGTTCATCATGCGGAAATCTCCGTGACCGTCAGACATGTCCATCTTCGTCAGATATCTGCTTATTTTATAAAAACTTCTGGAGAAAAAGCTGCGGAGCAGACCGTCGCCTCGGCGGTCTTTTCTCAAGCCCCCGCAGCAGTCAAAGCCTTCCCTGCTGACCGCCCGGTACATGGGCTTGAGGAGAGCGGGAGGATGCTGCAGATCAGCGTCCATAATCACGCAGTAGTTTCCCCGTGCTTCACGCAGTCCGGCGTACATCGCCGCTTCTTTCCCGAAATTCCTCGAGAAAATTACGTAACGGACATGACTGTCTTTTTGAGACAGTTCTCTCAGTAAAGCCCCCGTGGCGTCTCTGCTTCCGTCATCTACGAAGACAAATTCATAATCCGTGCCTTCCGTTTTTTTCAGAGCCCTCTCTGTCTCTCTGTAAAAGGCAGGCAGCGCCTCTTCCTCGTTGTAACAGGGAACTACCACACTGATCAGATCTCTTTCAGTCACGGGAAACACCTCTTTCCTTAAAAATGCTGTACTTACAGGCAAAGTAGTTGAGCAGAACTGTCATGATGCTCACTGTGACTTTGGAAATCAGTGAGTCGGCTTCCACACAATCCACCAGTAAAAACAGCAGCAGATTTTCAATCAGCAGTGTGACCAGTCTCAGAGAAACGAACCGGAGAAACTCCTGCCGCTTGTCTCCTCTGGAATGAAAAACCATACTTCGATTTGCAAAGTAGGCAAATATCACTGCTCCCGCCCAGGCTGCCGTATTGGCCGCCAGATACCCGACAGCTGCTGCCTGCAGTCCGATATAGATCACGTAGTTCACCCCTGTTGTCATGCCGCCGGTCATCACATAGCGGACCGGCTGCGATTCTCTCAGCCTTTTCATTGCTCTCTCTTCCTTTCCCTTAAATACTCTGTTATCATTAACACTGCCAGCGCGGCAAATGCCGTCAGACTGATCCGGAGTCCCGCATCAAACCCGGGCGCTCTGAAATCGATTTCTATGCTGTGGTCGCCTTTCTGAAGAGGAAATCCGATAAAAGCGGTGTTGACCTTTTCGGCTTTCACCGGAGTTCCGTCAACGACAATGTTCCATCCTTCTTTATACGGATAGGAGGTGATGAAATATCCGTCTTCTTTCATATTCACCCGGCTGGCGAACACCTTTCCTCTTTCTTTTTTCCCCTGCGCCTTCCAGATATGTTCACTGTCCGGCTCCGGTATCTCTCCGGTAAACACCTTCAGATCTCCAAGAGTATAGCTCGCCTTTGTCATGCTGATTTCCAGCTCTCTGATTGCCTCTTCTCCTGAGAGAACAAAGGTGAAGGTGTGGTTCCCGTTTGGATAAGGCGCATTTTTCCCTGACAGATTATTTTTCATTCCATTTATGGTGATGCAGACTTCCCTGCCACTCTTCCTTTTTACGTCAAAGCTGACGATCAGAATCCGATCCCTGAGAGGTTCTGTCAGAGGAAGAACGACCTTTCCCTCCTTTTCTTCATCATATCCCGCAGGAAAATCCCCGCTGAAAAACGTCTTCGGATTCTCCTCATGAATTCTGATACCGCACAGAGCTGCTGCATTTTGCGGAAACTCCATGCTTTTCAGTTCTTCTTCCGCCAAAGGGGTATCTGTACCGTAACAGATAGGAAGAACATCCTGATTTTCCGCCAGAACAAAGCCGTCTCTGCGAAATACCGCCCGGTACCCTCTGGGAATGCGTTCCTCTTCTGTCACTATATACCGGATTCCCATGAAATAATTGAACAGACTGTTCTGATTGGGCATCAGTACCACGCGATTCCGCAGACTGATGGGATTCTTCATGATATCATAGCAGAACTCGCTGTACAGGCTGTTTGTAACCGAAGAATAGCCGGCTGTCTTGTTCAGACTGCCGTCAGGAAGCACATTGCTGTTGATATAATTATTGGCAAGATAGTCAAACCGATATCCTGTGTCCTCCGAAAACTGAGCGATATCATCGAAGGTAAACCGTTTCTGTCTCACATCATCTGCCGCCAGATAGTCCTCTACGGTACAGTTGACTCCATAGTTGACACAGAGAGGCACCAGCAGCAGGAGCACCAGCGCAGACCGTTTCAGCCGTTCAGAAAACCCCGGATGCCTCAAAGCCAAAATTCCTAAAAACAGCAGAACCGCATCCATATAGACCAGTCCCTGCCACCGGCTTTCTGCTCCCAGCAGACCTGCTGCCATTACAGCAGGCACCAGAGGCAGGAAATAGGCCTTCTGCTCTTTTCTCCATATGGCCTGCAGCACATCTGCACAGAGATATGCGACGACAGGCACCAGCGGAATCAGAATTTTTGCTCTTGCATACAGGAACCCGCTGAAAAACAGCCATATGGCCGGAACTGCCAGAATCACACATACTGTGCCGGCCAGCACCCGTTTCTTCTTTCGAGTCAGCGTTAAAAACAGGCAGTACAGGGCCAGCAGACTCATCCCGCAGCCGTAAGGCTGATATAACAGACTTTCGAAGGTGACATCCACAGCCTTCAATGATTCCTCTGAAAAAATACCTCCGTCTTTCTGTGTGGAGAGAATGGTCAGCCCAGTGGGAAGCAGAAGCACCGCCGCCATGGCAGTTCCCAGCGCCGCTGCCACAGCCCCCTTTGCGGACAGCTTCATGAAGTCCTTTCCGCAGATCCCCTTTTCCCACAGACTGCAAAGTCCGTAAATCAGACAGATTATAATGGATACCGGTGCATAAAAAAAGCTGTGCTGACAGATTAGAAAGATCGATATGGCAAGAAGGCCGCTTTTTCTCTTTTCTGTCAGGCGATCAATTCCCATCAGAGCCATAATCAGAAAAGGCATATAATTGACAAACATGATCTGATGATGGGCGTGAAAAAAGCAGGAAGCGCCGGCAAGGAGCACTGCCCCTGCCCCTGCAAAAGCCGCAGACAATCTCCTTTTTTTCAGCCACAGATACATCAGATTCACCGATGCCACAGCCTCTGCCGCTGCATAAACCGAAATGATGTGCTTCATCTCGGTCTGAGGAAACAGCACGGAGAACAGCACATCAGGTCTGAGCAGGCCATAATAGGCCAGGTCATAGGCATTGATGCCGCCTTCGATACCCACAAACTGTGGAAATATCGTTCGTTCAGACAGCATGGTCTGCCGCAATGCTTCCGCTGCCCCTACATGCTGACTGTACCAGTCTCCTTCCGAGCCGAACATCTCTCCCTTCCCCAGTGGAAGAAAAAGCAACAGAAGTGTCAGAACACTCAGCAGCAGGAAAGGTAGCGTCTTCATTGCATTGTGATAAATTCTCTCTTTTCCCGGATTTCCTTTCAGTCTTGAATCTCTCATCCCAATTCCCCTTCTTTATACATTGATTATAGTAACAGTTTCTTAATTAAACAACAAAAGAAATCTTATTTATTTCTTAAGAATACCTTAAGACAGATATATTGCAGAAGGATCTCGGAAAATACCGCTCTTATACAATTATTCCACACAAAAAACGGCTGCGGCAGCCAGAACTCAGATATGCTGATGGCTGCCGCAGCAACAGGTGTCAATTGTCTTCAGTCTTCTCCGGAGAGAACAGCTCATCAACGGCAAGCTGCAGTTCTCTGGCAAGATGAAAGGCCAGTGCCAAGGTCGGATCATATTTGTTGTTTTCAATAGCGTTTACGGTCTGTCTGGAAACGCCACACCTCTTCGCCAGTTCCTTCTGAGACAGCCTTAACGCCTTGCGTCTCTCCCTTATCATATTCTCCATATCAGCCCCCTAGTCTTTTCCGATAAAACAGCAGCGCTGCAAAATAAATAATCGCCGCTGTCTCCAGCTGAATCAGCGGATTGGCCTCCAAGGGCTGCACTCTTATAACACTGTCTAACACATCAACTATCTTCGCTCCTACCGTGGCAAGCAATGTAAATGCGCTGGCTTTCCAGACAATCAGCTGGTTTCGCTCATCTCCCGGGATCAGCAGTGTTGCCAGCATAATAATATCTAAAGTTGCAAAGATAAGCAGAACAACTGCCAAGAAAATCAATGCTGACACAGACATTATCTTACTCCTTTCTGTTTTCGAACTGTATCCGTAATTTTATATCAGATACCCCTTATAAAATGTCAAATAGTTTTTACATTTCAAACATATCACATTAAAGGAAAAATGTCAAGAACTCTTGACATTTTTAATAAAGCTGATTCGGTTTTTCCTGTTCTTCATTCTTATTCCCTGCGAAGTTCTTCCGGGAAACTTAAAATGGCTTTAAACTGATCACAATCTATACTGATATCAAAGGCTCCTCCCAGCGCTCCCGCATAGGTGCTGACGATGGCAAGGCCCAAACCGTTTCCTTCGCTGGAGCGGGCTTTGTCTCCCCGGGCAAACCTTTCAATAATATCCTCTTTGTCAAAATCCATGAAATAGCCGGCTGTATTGGTAATCTCCAGACAGAGTCTGCGCTCCGGTTCCCCTTCCTCATAATAGGTTTTAACAAACACCCTTGTCCCCTTTGCCGAATATTTCAGAGCATTTTCAACAAGGTTCTGGCAGATGCGGTACATGTGCAGATTGTCTGTAGTCAGATGAGTATCCTCCTCTGTCAGAGAAGTGACGAACTGCAGACCGCTTTCTTTCATCTGATCTTCCATATCCGCAAAGATCTGCTCTATAAGCCGGTTCAGTTCCACCGGCTCAGGACGAATCTGAATATTGCCGCTGCTGGCTTTGGCAAGAGAAAACAGACTCTCTATCATTTCTTTCAGCTTTTCTGCCTTGTCAGAAATCACATCCACATAATCCATGGATACGGGGTCCGGTTCTTCCTTCTGCGAAAGTTCCAGTTTCAGCAGTTCCAAATATCCCACCATGGAGGTCAGCGGCGTTTTCAGATCATGAGACACGTTGGAAATCAGATCCACCTTCAGCTGCTCACTTTTTGCGGCTTTTTCCAGACTCTTTCTTTCAATCTCCACGGCTTCCGCCAACCTGTCTCTGTTAATCTCATGTACCTTCTGCATCATTTCATCCAGTTTTCTCTGCATAAAACGGTTTACGCACAGCTGACAGACACCGTACAACAGCAGCACATTGAAAATCAGATAATATCCTGTGGCAAAATTCCAATAAAAATAGTAGCCTCTGGTCTGATTCATAAAGAAGATGTAGGCCATTATGAGAAGAGGCACCGCACATCCTGCAAGCACCCTCTGCTGCTGTCTCCGCTTCAGCTTCCAGGAACTGTAAAAATCCTCATTTTCTGCAGTCCAGCCCCGATAAATTTCTTCCAGCGCTGAAGCCAGAAGCAGATAAGCTGCCGGTACCATGGCCAAATCTATGAGGAACCCCCACGACCAGACATTCATGGTACTGAGCTCCACACTGTGTTTGAGAAAAAAAATGAAAGCCGCTGCCCATACAACCGCAAGTACCGCTCCGATGACGGTCCGTCTGCCGACTCTTATCTTCTGTATCAGATTATTGACTGTATTTTTCCATTTTATATCCAATTCCCCACACCACCTTGATATATCTCGGTTTTTTCGTATCTATCTCTATCTTCTCGCGTATATGCCGGATATGAACCATCACCGTATTTTCCACAGCAAAAGCCGCTTCTTCTCCCCATACGTTTTCATAGATCTGCTCCGCAGGAAACACCTGTCCCGCATGTTCCATCAGCAGCAGAAGAATCTTGTACTCTTTGGCAGTCAGCTTGACTTCCTTTCCCTCTACAATGACGTTTTTCTGTTTTCTGTCCAGCACCAGCCCGCCATTTACAATGGTATCCGCGTCCGCCTTCGGAGCACTTCCTCCCCAAGTGTTATATCTTCGGAGCTGTGCCTTTACCCTGGCAATGAGTTCTGCCGCATTGTAAGGTTTGCTGATATAGTCGTCAGCTCCCAGCACCAGCCCTGAGACTTTATCGCTTTCTTCTGTTTTGGCCGAGAGAATAATGGCCGGTATTTTGTAATTCTCTCTGATCTTCATCAGGGCAGAAAGCCCGTTGAGCCGCGGCATCATCACATCCAGCAGGATCAGATCGACAGAGTGTCTTTCCATGACCTCCAGCGCCTCCATTCCGTCAAAAGCCTCCAGAATGTCGTATCCCTCCAGCTGCAGCAGTTTTCCCAGAGAATCCACAATCTCCCTGTTGTCATCTACGATTAGAATCGTTTCCGCCATGTCCTTTCCGTCCTTTCTCTGTCTATACTTATCATACTAGACTGCCATTAGAAAAAACTCAATGATTTTCTTAAAAAAATCTTAAGACAGACAAAGATTTGAAAGAAAAAGTTTTCTGTCTGACTTTCTGTCATTTCATTTCCTTCCCCAGTCTTTTCATCTCTCTGGTAAACAGGGTCACGGTAGTTGTCACCGCAATGACATCTGCCACAGGTTCTGCCAGAAAAACGGCAAAGACCTTATCAGAAAAGAAATCAGGCAGTAAAAAGATCAGCGGAATCAGAAGCAGTACTTTCCGGAGAATCGCCAGAAATCCACTGGTTTTGGCATTTCCAAAAGAGATGAAGCACTGCTGACAGGATGTCTGCAGCCCCATAAGAATCACCGCAGCCATATATACGCGAAGGGCCCGACATGTCATGTCCGTCAGAGCCGGATCACTTGTAAAGATGTTCACAAACATGGCGGGTACCAGTTCGGCCAGAGCCCAAATGACTCCCGAATAAATGACACAGCAGACAGTCTGCAGTCTGACAGCCTGCCTGATTCGCGCCATATTTCCGGCCCCGTAATTATAGCTGATGATTGGCTGGCCTCCCTGAGTCAGTCCCTGCATCGGCAGCAGGGCAAACTGCATGATTCCTGACAGGATTGTCATTGCCCCCACGGCAAGATCCCCGCCGTATTTCAGCAGTGAAGTGTTGAAACAGAGCGTCAGAAGACTTTCAGTGGACATCATAATGAACGGAGCGATTCCAAGACCGATACAGGGCAGAAGAATCTGCCCTTTTAATCGCAGATTTTTTCTCTTCAGACGAAGGATCGTCTCCTTTCCCCTGAGAAACCGAAATGCCCACATGGCACTGAGGGCCTGCGAAATGACCGTGGCCAGCGCTGCTCCTCTGACACCCATGGAAAAAGCAAAGATAAAAACAGGATCCAGAATAATATTAGTCACTGCACCGATAATTACGGTCATCATGCTGATCCGTGAAAAACCCTGCGCACTGATAAAGGCATTCAGTCCCAGTGTAAACTGAACGAAAACTGTACCCAGCGCATAGATTGTCAGATACTGATCGGCATAGCTGATCGTATTTCTGCTGGCTCCAAACAGGTAAAGGAGAGGTTCCCTGAATATAAGCACCACTGCGGTCAGCGCCGCCGATATGATGCACAGTGCGGCAAAACAGTTGCCCATAATGAGCTCTGCCGTTTTATTGTCTCTCTTTCCCATAAAAATACTTGCTCTCGGTGCTCCTCCCATACCGATAAGATTTGCGAAAGCCGTGACAATCATAATAACGGGAAAGCAGATTCCCACTCCTGTCAATGCGGTGGGGCCAACCTCTGCAATATGTCCGATATACATTCTATCCACCATATTGTACAGCGCGTTGACCAGCTGCGAGGTGATGGCCGGTGCCGCCAGTACAAAGAGAAGATGCTTTACTGGGTCCTTCCCCAGATCCACTTCTCTGCTTTTGTTCTCTTTCACTTATTTCACCTCCGCCTCTTCAAAACGCTTCAGAATCTTCATCATGGTGGCCTCCATCTGCCGGATCTCTTCTTCGGATATATCTGAAAGAAGCCGTGTGTTTACTTCCTCAACGCATTCCTTCACCCGGGCGGTAATGGGAGCCGCCTCGTCCGTCAGTCTGATATGCCGCACTCTTTTATCTCTCTCATCTTCTGTAAAGGAAATAAGTCCCCGCTGCAGCAGACTGTCCAGACTTCTGCTGATCAGCCCTTTTGATACACCCAGTACCGTGGTCAGCTGACTTCCGGTAGTAATGGACGGATTATTTGAAAGAAGAAAAAGGATAGAAATCTCACTGGGTGAAAAATTCTCTTCCGCAAACTTTTCACTGAGTCCGGCTGCATATACTCTGCGAATCTGAGAAAAATACGCCAGCATAGTCTCAACATTCTTTTTCATAAAAGA
>CASEOD010000136.1 GCA_949289445.1 uncultured Eubacteriales bacterium | reverse complement strand
TCTGTGCGCATACCTCGGGCAGAGGCGGCCTGCGTTTATACTTTTCTCTGTCAAAACGGGAATTGTGGTTAACTCGGCAGCCTGTGGCCGACGCAGCGGCTCGCAGCGCCGCAGCAGCCATGTTGACACTGCAATTTAGTGGGAGACCTGCAGCCTGCGAGGATCTGAAGATTTTGAGAAATCCGCCGGCTCAAGGCTTTTCTGTGTATAAACCCCGCCAAAAGTGGGAAAATCACAAAATATGCATGGTAAATTTGTTTTCACAAAACGATTTTTTGGGAAAAATAGAAACGCCAGGATACGTGTGCATGAAAATGGGGTCAGAAGGCTTGAAAACACTATATCGAAATCGGAAAAAAAGCTGAAATTCTTCAAAACTTTTTTCAAAAAAGACTTGCATTCCATAAAAACCTCATATATAATTAAAAGGCTTGCTTAAGGCGATGAAGTAGGAAGTTGCGGAGCTATCCGGTAATTTCTACGGAGAATTGTCCCCACCTGATGGGGGCGAAGGTGTTCGCCGGCTTTTGCTTTGTGCGAAAAATAAAGAAACGCACGGAGCCGTGTGCAAAGTAAGCAATTCCACCGCACACGTCATGTAAAGCAGGCGCCTGACAGGGTTTCGGCGGTCGCTCCACTGAAACTCCGAGTCAGAAAGAACCCCTTGTACAAGCATAGCGAAAACAGTACAGAAAATTTTTTAGGAGGAAGAAAATGAGCGAATTACAGAAAATCAGAATTAAACTTAAGGCTTATGACCATGCGTTACTGGATCAGTCAGCAGCAAAGATCGTGGAAACCGCCAAGAAGACAGGCGCAGATGTTTCCGGACCGATTCCTCTGCCGACAGAGAAAGAAGTCGTAACAATTCTGAGAGCTGTTCACAAGTACAAAGACAGCAGAGAACAGTTCGAACAGAGAACTCACAAGAGACTGATTGACATCACCAACGCTACACTGCAGACCACAGACGCTTTAACCAAGCTGGACCTGCCTGCAGGCGTGGATATCGAAATCAAACTCTAAGAGAAAAAAGTGTAAGGGTACTCCCCTTAGTAAGATTACATGAGAGGGAAGAGGCGGCCATCCTGTGTCAGGCTGCCGGCGCCGGTCCAGCGGTCGATTCCAGCCAAAACAAGTTTTGGGGAATCTTCGCAGGAGACCTGCCATTGATTTGCCTTGCAATTCGGGCTAGGGCTTCCAAACCAGAGTAATCCAATGTAAGAGAAAAGGAGAAACAATATGAAAGCAATTTTAGGCAAGAAAATCGGAATGACTCAGATTTTCGCAGAAACAGGAGAAGTGATTCCTGTAACAGTTATCGAAGCCGGTCCTGAAGTTGTAACTCAGGTCAAGACAGTTGAAACCGACGGTTACAATGCGGTACAGGTTGGATTTGAAGACCAGAAGGCTCACAGAGTGAACAAACCGCTGACAGGTCACTTTGCAAAGAGCGGCGTTTCCGCAAAGAAGCACCTGGCAGAGTTCAGAGTAGAAGACGGCGAAACCTACGAGGTTGGACAGATTATCACTGTTGCCGATTTTGAAGAAGGCAGCAAGCTGGATATCACAGGTACCTCCAAAGGTAAAGGCACTCAGGGTAACATCAAGAGACACGGACATCACAGAGGTCCGATGACTCACGGTTCCAAACACAAGAGACTGGCCGGCGCTCTGGCAGCAGGTACTTATCCTTCCAGAGTGTTCAAGGGCAACAAGGCTCCTGGAAGAATGGGTCGCGAAACCGTTACAGTGCAGAATGTTGTTTTAGTAAAAGTTGATACTGACAGAAACCTGATGCTGGTTAAGGGAGCAGTTCCCGGCGGCAAAGGAAGTCTGGTAAGAATCCAGTACGCTGTCAAGGGTCAGGACAAATAGAATAGACTTCAGAAAGGAGGAAGCGCATCATGGCAAAAGTAACAATGCTTAACATGGCCGGAGCTGAAGCCGGAACAATTGAGCTTAAGGATGAAATCTTTGGTATCGAACCAAATGCGAACGCTGTTCACGCAGTCGTGGTAAATTATCTGGCAAACCAGAGACAGGGCACTCAGTCCGCAAAGACCAGAGGCGAAGTCAGAGGAGGCGGAAGAAAGCCTTTCAGACAGAAAGGTACAGGCCGTCACAGACAGGGTAGTACAACAGACCCGTCACAGGTAGGAGGCGGTATCGCTTTCGCACCGAAGCCAAGAAGCTACAGATATTCAGTGCCTAAGAAGGTAAAGAGACTGGCTCTGAAGTCCGTTCTTTCCGCAAAGGTTGCAGATAAAGAAATCATCGTATTAGATGAACTGAAGTTTGACGCTCCTAAAACAAAGGAGATGATCAAGGTACTGGAAAACGTAAAGGCAGCTAAGAAAGCCTTGATTATCACTGCTGAAAAGGATGAAAACGTAATCAGATCCGCAGCAAACATTCCGGGAGTAAAAAC
The DNA here is from genome assembly GCA_949289445.1 of uncultured Eubacteriales bacterium. GTDB lineage: Bacteria > Bacillota > Clostridia > Peptostreptococcales > Anaerovoracaceae > Senimuribacter. Next base: position 61,999 of record CASEOD010000136.1, on the reverse strand, counting down.
TGCTCTTGTTGGAACTATGAACGTTTACGAAATCGTAAACCATACAAGCTTCATCGTAACAAAAGAAGCAATCGAAAAAATTGAGGAGGTGTACTTATAATGAGATCCGCATACGACGTAATCATCAAGCCGGTTATCTCCGAGCAGAGCATGGACCAGGCCCAGAACAAAAAGTACACATTCAAAGTTGCAACAGATGCTAACAAAACTCAGGTTAAGCTGGCTGTTGAAGAAATCTTTGGTGTTGAAGTAAAAAAAGTTAACATCATGAATTATGACGGAAAATTAAAGAGAATGGGAAGAACCATGGGCAGAAGAGCTGCATACAAGAAGGCAATCGTAACTCTGACTGACAGCAGCAAAGAGATTGAGTTCTTCCAGGGTCTGTAATATAGGAGGTAGCTACGAATGGGAATTAAAAAATATAAACCAACGACTCCTGGACAGAGAGGTATGACAGTTTCTACTTTCGAAGAAATCACAGCAAAAGCGCCTGAGAAATCTTTGACAGAAACTTTAAAGAAACACGCAGGAAGAAACGTTAGAGGTAAAATCACCGTTAGACACAGAGGCGGCGGTACAAGACCAAAATACAGAATCATCGACTTCAAGAGAAACAAGGACGATATTCCGGGAACTGTTAAGACAATCGAATACGATCCGAACAGAAGTGCCAATATTGCGCTGATCGTATATGCAGACGGTGAAAAGAGATATATCATCGCTCCTGAAAAACTGAAGGTCGGAGATGTTATCTACTCCGGTCCTGAGGCAGATATCAAAGTTGGAAATGCGCTGCCAATCGCAAATATTCCGGTTGGTACCATGATTCATAACATCGAATTAAAGCCTGGCAAAGGCGGACAGCTTGCAAGATCTGCAGGAAATGCCGCTCAGCTTATGGCTAAAGAAGATAAATATGCTCAGGTAAGACTGCCTTCCGGCGAAGTTAGAAAAGTACTGATTCAGTGCAGAGCCACCATCGGTGAAGTCGGCAATATGGATCACGCCAACATTCAGATTGGTAAAGCAGGTAGAAAAAGACACATGGGCTGGAGACCAACCGTAAGAGGTTCTGTAATGAACCCGAATGACCATCCACACGGCGGTGGTGAAGGTAGAGCTCCTATCGGACGTAAAGGTCCTGTTACTCCATGGGGTAAACCTGCTCTTGGCTACAAGACCAGAAAGAAGAACAAGGCTTCAAATCAGTATATCGTTAAGAGAAGAAATGAGAAATAAGGAAGGAGCATAGAAAATGAGCAGATCAGTTAAAAAAGGTCCTTTCGTAGACGTGAAGCTTCTGAAAGCCATCGAGGCCATGAATGAAGCCAACGAGAAGAAAGTCATCAAGACATGGTCCAGACCATCCACAATCTTTCCGCAGATGGTAGGACATACGATTGCAGTCCATGATGGAAGAAAGCATGTTCCTGTATATATCACAGAAGACATGGTAGGACACAAGCTTGGAGAATTTGCTCCAACCAGAACTTACAGAGGTCATGCTGCAGATAAGTCATCGAAGGTTAGATAAGAAAAGGAGATAGAAAATGGAAGCAAAAGCAGTTGCAAAATATGTGAGAATGTCTCCTATCAAGCTGAAGCCGGTAACTGACCTGGTTAGAGGCAAAGACTTAGAAGAGGCATTAGCAATTCTGAAATTCACACCGGGCAAAGGTGCTGAGATTGTAGAAAAGGTTGTAAAGTCAGCAGCCGCAAACGCAGAGAACAATTTCGACATGAATCCGGACAATTTATACGTTGCAGAAGTTTATGCTCATCAGGGCCCTACAATGAAGAGATGGAGAGCCGGTTCACAGGGTAGAGCATCAATCATCCTCAAGAGATCCAGCCACGTTGGCGTGACTCTGAAGGAAAGAGACTAAGATAGGAGGTTCACCAGTATGGGTCAGAAAGTAAGTCCGCATGGATTGAGAGTGGGCGTAATCAAAGACTGGAATTCCAAATGGTATGCAGACAAGCACAACTTTGCAGACATGCTCGTTGAAGATAATAAAGTCAGAGAATACGTAAAGAAAAAATTATACGCTGCAGGCGTTTCTAAAGTTTTAATCGAAAGAGCTGCAGAGAACAAGATCAGAGTCATTGTTTTAACCGCAAGACCTGGTATGGTTATCGGAAGATCCGGAAACGGTGTCGACGAACTGAAGGCTGCTCTGGTTAAACTGACAAAAAAAGAAGTGGAAATTTCCATTGAAGAAGTCAGAAGAGCGGAACTGGATGCGCAGCTGACAGCTGAAAGCATTGCACAGGCTCTGGAAAGACGTGTATCTTTCAGAAGAGCTATGAAACAGGCAATCGGCAGAACTATGAAAGCCGGCGCTAAGGGAATCAAAGTTCTCTGTTCCGGAAGACTGGCCGGCGCTGAAATCGCAAGAAGCGAAAAATACAGTGAAGGTAACGTTCCTCTTCACACTTTAAGAGCTGATATCGATTATGGATTTGCAGAAGCAGATACCACTTACGGAAAGATCGGCGTTAAAGTATGGATCAACCACGGAGAGATTCTTGACAAGGGATTACAGAGCCCGGTTCGCGAAGAAAAACGCGACAAGAGAGAGAGAAGAGGCAGAAAAGACGGCGACAGAAGAAGAAACGACAGACGCGGCGACAGAAGAAGAAATGATCGCGGCGAAAGAAACGAAGCTCCGAAGGCCGTAAATCCAAGAGTCAGAAAGACTCCGAAGGAAGAGCCAAAGAAAATCGAAGCACAGGCAGAAGCAGCACCTGCTGCAGAAGCTACTGAAGAATAGGCCATAGAGAAAGGAGGAACTAAGCCATGTTAATGCCAAAGCGCGTTAAACACAGAAGAGTTCATAGAGGTAGAATGACAGGTGTAGCAACCAAAGGCAATACTATTACCTACGGTGCATACGGCCTGGTATCACAGGAATGTGGATGGATCACCTCCAATCAGATCGAGGCAGCCCGTATTGCCATGACAAGATCGATCAAAAGAGGTGGTAAAGTATATATCAAGATTTTCCCGCACAAGTCAGTAACTAAGAAACCTGCTGAAGTACGTATGGGTTCCGGTAAAGGTGCTCCTGAGTACTGGGTAGCAGTTGTAAAACCTGGCAGAGTAATGTTTGAAATTGATGGGGTAACAGAAGAGCAGGCAAGAGAAGCTATGCGTCTTGCTATGCATAAGCTGCCGGTTAAGTGCAAGTTTGCCATCAAGGAAAAAGCAGCAGAGGGTGGTGAAGCATAATGGAATTAAAGAAGATGAGAGAAATGACAGCTATCGAGCTTACAGCCGAGCTGGAAAAGATGAAAAAAGAACTGTTCAACCTGAGATTCCAGCACGTGACAGGCCAGCTCGAAAACCCTGTCAAGATGAGAGAAGTTAAGAGAGATATTGCCAGAGTAAAGACTATCATCAGAGAAAAAGAACTGGAAAAGGTTCAGGCTTAAGAAAGGAGGATGTGAATTATGGCAGTTGAAAGAAACAGAAGAAAGACTAAAGTCGGCATCGTTACAAGCGATAAAATGGATAAGACTGTAGTTGTTGCAATCGAAGACTTCGTAAGACATTCCCTTTATGGCAAAGCCGTTAAGAGAACCAAAAAGGTGAAGGCTCACGATGAAAACAATGAGTGCCAGGTTGGCGACAAAGTTAGAATTATGGAGACAAGACCTCTGTCCAAGGACAAGAGATGGAGACTTGTGAACATCGTTGAGAAAGTTAAATAAGGAGGCACCAGATCATGATTCAGACAGAAACAAGATTAAAAGTTGCTGACAATTCCGGTGCAAAAGAACTTTTATGTATCCGTATTCTGGGCGGAACTTCCCGTCAGTATGCGAATATCGGTGATGTAATCGTTTGTGCTGTTAAGGAAGCAACCCCGGGCGGCGTCGTTAAAAAAGGAGACGTTGTGAAGGCTGTAGTGGTTAGAACAAAGAAGGGCGCCAGAAGAGCTGACGGCAGCTATGTAAAGTTTGACCAGAACGCTGCAGTAATCATTAAAGATAAAGAAGACAAGAGTCCAGTGGGAACACGTATCTTCGGACCTGTTGCCAGAGAGCTCAGAGATAAGGGCTTTATGAAGATTGTGTCATTGGCACCAGAAGTACTGTAGGAGGTGTTGCAAGATGCGTATTAAAAAGGATGATACAGTAATTGTAATTACTGGAAAAGATAAGGGCAAAACAGGCAAAGTCCTGAAGGCTATGCCTAAAGAAAACAGAGTAGTTGTAGAAGGTGTGAACATTCAGACTAAGCACCAGAAGCAGACCAGAACCGAAAAAGCTGAAATCAAGCATATTGAGGGACCTATCGATGCTTCCAACGTAATGCTCTACGATGCAAAGGCTAAAGCACCGGTTAAGATCGGTTACAGAGTTGAGGGCGGCAAGAAAGTCAGAGTCAACAGAAAAACCGGAAACGTAATTGACTAAGAAAGGAGGAGACGATTTTGACAGCAAGATTAAGAGAAACTTACAAAGCGAAAGTATTTCCTGCTTTACAGGAGAAATTCCAGTACAAGAACGTAATGGAAGTTCCTAAACTTGTAAAGGTTACCATAAATATGGGTCTTGGCGAAGCAAAAGAGAACGCAAAGATTCTGGAAACAGCAGTAAAAGAACTGGGTCTGATCAGCGGTCAGAGACCTGTAACAACAAAGGCTAAGAAGTCCATCGCAAACTTCAAGGTAAGACAGGGCATGCCTGTTGGAGCTAAAGTTACCCTGAGAGGAGACAACATGTACGAATTTGTTGACAAATTCTTCAACATCTCTCTTCCTAGAGTAAGAGACTTCAAGGGAGTCAGCAGAAACTCTTTTGACGGAAGAGGAAACTACTCAATGGGTATCAAAGAGCAGTTAATCTTCCCGGAAATCAACTATGATGATGTAGACATGATCAAGGGCATGAACATTGTATTTACCACAACGGCTAAAACTGACGAAGAAGCAGCTGCGCTGCTGGAACTTCTGGGTATGCCGTTTGAGAAATAGTAGGAGGTAGACATGGCAAAGACTTCTTTGAAAGTAAAGCAGCAGAGAAAACCAAAGTACTCCACTCGCGCATACACCAGATGCAGACTTTGTGGAAGACCTCACTCTGTATTGAAGAAATACGGTATTTGCCGTATCTGTTTCAGAGAGCTTGCTTACAAGGGTGAAATTCCCGGCGTAAGAAAAGCTAGCTGGTAAAAGTAAGTTAAATCAGTGCGAAGGCGAAGCCCCGGTCCGATTCCCAAAGGGAATCGCTGACAGGTCTCGTGCGAGAAATTCCCAAAGCTGTGATTTGGTGAAATTTACCGCACCGGGTCTGGTTTAAAGATACGGCCGGAGGTTCCGAACCACGCAAGAGGAAGGAGATATACTGTAATGACAATGACAGATCCAATAGCAGATATGCTGACCAGAATCAGAAATGCCAACACTGTAGGTCACGAAACAGTTGAAATCCCTGCATCCAAGATTAAAAAATCCATTGCGGAGATTTTGCTGGAAGAAGGCTACATTAACGGCTTTGATATTATAGACGACAATAAGCAGGGCATCATCAAAGTACAGATGAAGTATGGTGCAGGTAAAGAAAGAGTTATCACTGGAATTAAGAAGATTTCAAAGCCGGGCCTGAAGGTTTATGCTAAGGCCAACGAAGTACCAAAGGTACTGGGCGGACTGGGAATCGCTATCATCTCCACTTCCAAGGGAGTTATCAGCGATAAAAAAGCCAGACAGCTGGGTGTCGGCGGCGAAGTCATCTGTTATGTATGGTAGGAGGTAATTAAAAATGTCAAGAATAGGTAAGAGACCTGTTGCACTTCCTGCCGGTGTAGAGGTTACTGTAGATGCAAACAATATGGTAACAGTAAAAGGCCCTAAAGGCCAGCTGCAGGAACAGGTAAGCAAATTAATCAATTTAGAAGTAAAAGAAAACGAAATTTTATTTACCAGAGATTCTGATGCGAGAGAATACAGATCTCAGCACGGTCTTGCAAGAACACTGGTAAACAATATGGTAGTCGGTGTAACCGAAGGTTACGAAAAGAAACTCCTGTTGGTAGGTGTAGGCTACAGAGCAGAGAAAAAGGGTAATACTCTGGTTATGAACCTTGGCTATTCCCATCCTGTAGAAATGGAGGACCCTGAAGGAATCACCACTGAGGTTCCTGATGCTACAACTGTAGTTGTTAAGGGTATTGATAAAGCAGCTATCGGAAATTATGCGGCTAATATCAGAGCTTGGAGAGCTCCTGAACCTTATAAAGGCAAAGGTATCAAGTACGAAAATGAAGTTATCCGCAGAAAAGAAGGAAAAGCCGGAGCTAAATAAAGAAAGGAGTGAAGTAACATGGCAAAAGAAAGCAGAAACGACAGACGTGTCAAGAGACACGAAAGAGTCAGAAAGAATTTATTCGGAACTCCTGAGAAGCCTAGACTTTGCGTTTACAGATCTAACAAGAACATTTCTTGTCAGATTATCGATGACGTGAACAAGGTCACTTTAGCTTCTGCATCTTCCCTTGACAAAGAGCTGAAGGCTGAAATCGGCTACGGCGGAAACAAGGAAGCTGCAAAGAAAGTCGGTGAAGCAATCGCAAAGAGAGCGCTGGCAAAGGGAATCGAAGTTGTTGCTTTTGACAGAGGCGGATTCCTCTATCACGGAAGAGTGAAGGAACTGGCTGAAGGCGCTCGTGAGGGCGGATTAAAATTCTAACAGGAGGAGATAAGGAATGCGTAATATCATTGATGCATCCAAGCTGGACTTAAAAGAAACTATCGTGAACATCAGACGTGTCGCAAAGACCGTTAAAGGCGGTAGAAACATGAGATTCAGCGTAACTGTAGTAGTCGGTGACGGCAATGGCTACGTAGGCGTTGGACTCGGCAAGGCACAGGAAATTCCTGAAGCAGTAAGAAAAGCAACAGAAGATGCAAAGAAGAAATTAATATATGTTCCAACCGTTGGAACAACTATCCCACACAGAAATATCGGTATTTTCGGCGCAGGTAAGGTTCTGCTGATGCCGGCTGCACAGGGTACCGGTGTTATCGCAGGTTCTTCTGTACGTACCGTACTGGAAGCTGCAGGTATCAAGGACGTTAGAGCAAAATCTATCGGTTCCAGCAATACAGGAAATATGGCTTATGCAACACTGGAAGGTCTGAAGACTCTGATGACCGTAGAAAAGGTTGCAAAACTGAGAGGCAAAGCCCCTGAAGAAATCTTAGGTTAGGAGGAACGTTAAATGGCTATGTTAAAAATCACATTGACAAAGAGTACAATCGGCGCTTCCCCTAAACAGAAAAAGGTTGTGGAAGCGTTAGGACTGAAGAAGATGCATAAAAGTGTCGAATTAGCCGACACACCTGCAACTCGCGGTGCTGTAGCAAAGGTTGCGCATCTTGTTACTGTAGAAGAACTGTAAGATAGGAGGTGCAAGGTAAGATGAAACTGCACGAATTAAGAGCGGCAGAGGGTTCCACTAAAAACCGCAAGAGAAGAGGCCGCGGAACTGCAACCGGTCAGGGAAAAACCGGCGGCAGAGGTATGAACGGTCAGAAATCCAGAAGCGGCGGCGGTGTGAGACTTGGCTTTGAAGGCGGACAGATGCCGCTTTACAGACGTATTCCAAAGAGAGGATTTACCAACATTTGGGCTACTGAATATACAATTATCAACGTAGAGGATCTTAATAGATTTGAAGCAGGTACTGTTGTAACCCCTGAACTGCTGAAGGCAGAAGGAATGGTAAAGCAGGTAAAGGATGGCATCAAAGTTCTCGGAAACGGAACTTTGAACCAGGCGCTGACAGTAAAGGCTGAGAAATTTACTAAGTCTGCCATTGAAAAAATCGAAGCTGCTGGAGGAAAGGCAGAGGTGATCTAAGATGGATATGCTTAAAACTATTTCACATGCTTTCAAAGTTGCTGAAATAAGAAGCAAAATGATTTTCACTCTGCTGATGCTGGTTGTATTCAGAATCGGCTCTAACATTCCTGTACCGGGAATTGACAGAGCCACTCTGTCCCAGGTTTTCACCGGTGAGACAGGTCTGTTCGATCTGTTCGACCTGTTTTCCGGCGGTTCATTCAGCCAGTTCACCATTTTTGCTTTAAGTATTACGCCATATATTACAGCTTCCATTATCATTCAGCTTTTGACCATCGCTTTCCCGTATTTTGAAAGACTGGCAAAAGAGGGTGAAGAAGGAAGAAAAAAGATGGCTCAGATCACTCGTTATCTGACCATCGTTCTGGCTCTGATTCAGGCTCTGGGACTGACCGTAGGTCTGTTCCGCAAGGCTGTTATCGACCAGACATGGTTCTCCTTTGCAGTCATCATTCTGGTTCTGACTGCAGGAACAGCCTTCCTGATGTGGCTGGGAGAACAGATCAATGACAAGGGAATCGGCAACGGTATCTCCCTGATCATCTTCAGCGGTATCGTAGCCAGAATTCCAAGCGGTCTGCGCAGCATCTGGACCCAGTATGCGGACGGACAGCTGTCCGTTGTAACCCTGCTGGTTTTCCTGCTGTTTGCAATCGTGGTAATTCTGGGTATTATCGAGGTTCAGCAGGGAACAAGAAGAATTCCCGTACAGTATGCGAAGAGAGTGGTAGGAAGAAAGATGTACGGCGGTCAGTCCACCCACATCCCTCTCAAAGTAAACCAGGCCGGCGTTATTCCGGTAATCTTTGCACTGTCCATTCTGCAGTTCCCGCTCACAATCACATATTTCTTCCCGGGAACAGCTTTCACAGAGTTTGTGACAAAATGGCTGTCTCCTGCAGGAAACCCGGGAGTATGGGTATATGCAGTATTTAATGTAATCTTAATCATATTCTTCAACTATTTCTACACAGCGGTTACTTTCAATCCTGTGGAAGTGGCACAGAATATGAAGGCGAACGGCGGATTTATTCCGGGAATCAGACCGGGAAAAGCTACAGTTGAATATCTGAGCAGAGTTATGTCAAGAATTTCATTTGTAGGCGCTGTTTTCCTGGCAGTTATTGCGACCCTGCCGACACTGGTGGGACAGCTGACCGGAATGAACATTCACTTCGGAGGAACTTCTCTGCTGATTGCAGTAGGTGTTGCACTGGATACAATGAAACAACTTGAAAACCAGATGGTTATGAGAAACTATCAGGGATTTCTGAAATAAAGAGGAGATGAGCAAATGCTGAGAACAGTTTTGTTGGGCCCTCCGGGAGCCGGAAAGGGTACACAGGCAGTAAAGATCGTGGAAAAGTATGGTATTCCGCATATTTCAACCGGTGACATTTTCAGAGAAAATATCAAGAACGGAACCGAGCTTGGAAAAAAGGCTCAGGAATACATGAACAAAGGTGAACTGGTTCCTGATGATCTGGTAATAGATCTTGCTACAGACAGACTTCTGGCAGATGACTGCAAAGATGGTTTCCTGTTGGACGGTTTTCCGAGAACAGTATATCAGGCAGAAAAGCTGGATGAGTTTTTAGCAGCTCATGGTCAGAAGCTGGATGTTGTGCTTGATATCGAGGTTGAAAAAGAGGAACTGATTACCAGACTGACGGGAAGAAGAGTCTGCAAATCCTGCGGAGCTTCCTTCCATGTGGTAAACATTCCTCCGAAAAAAGAAGGCATTTGTGATTTCTGCGGAGGCGAGCTGATTCAGAGAGCTGACGACACAGTGGAAACTGTGGAGAACAGAATCGAAGTTTACAACAGCCAGACTATGCCGCTGGTAGATTACTACAAGAAGGCAGGCAATATTGTAACTATTGATGGAGCACTTCCGCTTGATACAGTATTTGCTGAGATCGTTAAAGCTATAGGTGAGTAGAATGATTGTCATTAAATCTAAGCAGGAAATCGATCTAATGCGTGAATCGGGAAAGGTAACCGCTTATATCCTGAATACGCTTTCCGATTTCATCAAGCCGGGAATGTCCACTATGGACGTGGATCGGTATGTAGAGGAGACCATCAGAAAACACAAGATGATTCCGACCTTCAAAGGGTACGGAGGATTTCCGGGAAGCGCCTGTGTTTCCATCAATGAAGAAGTCGTGCATGGGATTCCTGATGAAAAACGCATCATACGGGAAGGAGACATCGTCAGCGTGGATGTAGGCTCCACCTACAAGGGTTACGTTAGCGATGCGGCACGGACTTATGCTGTCGGTCAGGTCGATCCGGAAGCGCAGCGTCTTATCGATGTGACAAGACAGAGCTTCTTTGAAGGTATTAAATATGCCAGAGTGGGATACAGACTGTCTGACATTTCTCATGCCATTCAGGAATGCGCCGAAAGCGCAGGGTTTTCTGTGATTCGCGATTTTGTGGGTCACGGTGTGGGAAGAGACATGCATGAAGATCCGCAGATTCCCAACTACGGAAAACCGGGAAAAGGGCCGAGACTGGTCAGCGGCATGGTGTTTGCCATTGAGCCGATGATATGTCAGGGTGGATACGAAGTGGAAACCCTGATGAATGACTGGACTGTAGTGACTGCGGACGGCAAACTGGCAGCCCATTATGAAAATACGGTTGTTATCAATGATGGTGAGCCTGAACTGCTTACCCTATAGTAAAGAGAGGTGTATTTCATGGCGAAGAAAGACGTCATCGAAGCAATAGGAACTGTTGTAGATGCGCAGCCCAACGCGATGTTTAAGGTAAAGCTTGAAAACGGTTTTGAAGTGCTTGCACACATTTCAGGAAAAATCAGAATGAATTATATAAGAATCCTGCCGGGAGACAGGGTTAAGGTGGAACTTTCTCCTTACGACCTGACCCGCGGGAGAATTATATGGAGAGATAAATAGCGAGCCATCAGTTCTGACGGCTTCGCCGCAGGGTTGGCTCGATATAATTTTCTCGGATTCCCTCGAAAATTATAAACGAGATTTAACAGAATGGAGGAACAGAAATGAAAGTTAGAGCTTCCGTAAAACCAATCTGTGAAAAGTGCAAAGTGATTAAAAGAAACGGACGAGTAATGGTTATCTGTGAAAATCCGAAGCACAAGCAGAGACAAGGTTAAGAATCAGTTTAAAATTTGTCCGGTGAGGACCGGGACCGCCGGATGTTAAATTTATTGTTATTTAGAACCCCTGTCTATATCACCCCCGGAAGGTGACGGAAGATAGGAGAAGGAGGAAACGTATGGCTCGTATAGCCGGTGTCGACTTACCAAGAGAAAAAAGAGTAGAAATTGGTTTAACTTACATTTACGGTATCGGAAGACAGACTGCAAATGTAATTCTGGAAAAAGCAGGAATCAATCCTGATACCAGAGTAAAAGATCTGACAGAAGATGAAGCTGGTAAAATCAGAAAAATCATCGACGAAGAATACCTGGTAGAAGGTGATCTGAGAAGAGAAGTTTCTCTGAACATCAAGAGACTGATGGAAATCGGTTCTTACAGAGGAATCAGACATAGAAGAGGCCTTCCTGTCAGAGGACAGAAGACTAAGACAAACGCCAGAACTCGTAAAGGTCCGAAAAAGACTGTAGGAAGAAAGAAGAAATAAGAAGGAGGTAGAAAACAATGGCTAAGACTGTAAAGAAAGCAGTTAGAAAAAAGAAAAGAGAACGTAAGAACGTTGAAAAAGGCCAGGCACATATTCAGTCTACCTTCAACAACACTTTAGTAACTCTTACAGATATGGACGGAAATGCTCTTTCCTGGTCCAGCGCCGGTTCCCTGGGATTCAAGGGATCCAAAAAATCCACTCCGTTTGCTGCACAGATGGCTGCAGAAGAAGCAACCAGAGGCGCTATGGAGCATGGTTTAAAGACAGTAGAAGTTTATGTAAAAGGTCCTGGTTCCGGCAGAGAAGCCGCAATCAGAGCGCTTCAGGCTGCAGGTCTTGAAATCACTATGATTAAGGATATCACACCGATTCCGCACAACGGCTGCAGACCGCCGAAGAGAAGAAGAGTCTAATTGAAGGGAGGAGTAATCACAAATGGCAAGATATACAGACGCTAACTGCAGATTATGCAGAAGAGAAGGTCAGAAGCTTTTCTTAAAAGGTGAAAGATGCTACAGCGGCAAATGCGCACTCGAAAAGAGAAATTACGCTCCCGGACAGCACGGACAGGCAAGAAAAAAGACTTCTGATTACGGTTTACAGTTGAGAGAAAAGCAGAAGGCAAAGAGATTCTATGGAATGCAGGAAAAGCAGTTCAGAAACTTATTTGACAAGGCTGCAAGAAAACAGGGTAAGACCGGTGAAAACTTACTGATCTTACTGGAAACAAGACTGGACAACGCAGTTTACAGACTGGGCTTCGCTTCTTCCAGAAAAGAAGCAAGACAGCTGGTTGTTCACGGACATTTCACCGTAAACGGAAAGAAAGCAACAGCTCCCGGTCTGGAACTGAAGGCAGGAGATGTGATTAAAGTAAAGGAAAAGAGCACAAGCTCTCCTAAGTTTAAGGAAATCAAGGAAATGTCAATCACTGTACCTTCTTGGATGACAGTAGACGTTGAAAAATTGGAAGGTAAAATCGTAGCCCTGCCTACCAGAGAAGATATCGATACTCCGGTAGCTGAGCACTTAATCGTCGAATTGTACTCCAAATAATATAGCGGCGTAAAACCGGTATTACTTGGAAAAAGAAGGAGGGTTTTTAGTGATAGAAATCGAAAAACCAACGATAACTAAATTTGTAGACGAAGCCGGTACCTACGGCAAATTTGTTGTGGAACCTCTGGAAAGAGGTTACGGTACAACACTGGGCAACTGCATGAGAAGAATTCTTCTCAGCTCTTTGCCGGGTGCAGCTGTAACGTCCGTAAAAATCGACGGAATACTTCATGAGTTTTCAACTATACCAGGTGTCAAAGAAGATGTAACAGAAATCATATTAAACTTGAAAAAGCTGGCTGTAAGACTGAACGGCGACAGCACCAAGCGTGTCATTATCAATGCGGTGGGACCGAAAAATGTGACTGCGGCAGATATCATCGGTGATGCAGAAATGGAGATCTTTAATCCGGATCTTCACATTGCAACACTGGAGGAGAATGCTACGCTGGTGATGGAAATCAATCTTGCAAGAGGCCGCGGCTATGTGCCTGCGGATCAGAACAAGACCGAAAGTACTCCGATTTCAGTCATTCCGGTTGACTCTATCTACACTCCGGTTACGAAGGTCAACTATACAGTAGAAAATACACGAGTAGGTCAGGTTACTGACTATGACAGACTGAACCTCGAGATCTGGACAGACGGCTCAATCACTCCTGAAGAAGGCGTGTCCATCGGTGCGAAGATTATGCAGGAACATCTGAATCTCTTCATTCAGCTGGATGACTCCACTGACGGTATGGAAATTATGGTTGAGAAGGAAGAAGATCAGAAGGAAAAGGCTCTTGAAATGACCATTGAGGAACTGGAACTTTCCGTTCGTTCCTTCAACTGCCTGAAGAGAGCTGCCATCAACACTGTTGAAGAACTGACTGAGCGCACAGAAGAGGATATGATGAAGGTTAGAAACCTCGGTAAGAAATCTCTTGACGAAGTCAAAGCAAAATTAGAAGAACTCGGACTTGGACTTAAGCCAAGTGACGATTAAGAATGACCCCACGACTTATTTCACCAGATCAAAGATTTGGGGAATAAAAGCGTAAGGTCTTCCCATCAATTTACTTCGTAAATTGGGGCAAGAACCATTAGAAAGGAGAATTGACATGCCAGGATACAGAAAACTGGGCAGACCATCTGCTCACAGAAAAGCTATGCTGAGAAATCTGGTGACTGATCTGTTCAGAGAAGGCAGAATCTCAACCACTGACTGCAGAGCAAAAGAAGCAAGAAGAGAAGCAGAAAAGCTGATCACTCTTGCAAAACGCGGTGATCTTCATGCGAGAAGACAGGTACTGTCTTATGTTTACGATGAAAGCGTAGTAAGCAAACTGTTTGATGAAATCGCACCGAAGTATGCAGACAGAAACGGCGGATATACAAGAATTCTGAAGTTAGGACCTAGAAGAGGCGACTGTGCTGAGGTTGTATTCTTAGAATTAGTATAACTCATAGACAAAGTAACATCAGCCCCTGTGATAAAAATGTTTATCGCAGGGGTTTTTGCATGTCATTCCGGCTTCAGAAGGCATAAACTCTTGACATCTATATCTGAAAATGATATATTGAGATTAGATATATCGAATATTGATATAGACTTCTTTGCGTTTTGGAGGAGTATGGGATGAGAAGATTCGTCAGAAGGATCTGGCTGTTTGGAAGCCTGGACTATTCGGCAGCGGAAAGATATCTGGAGAGAATGGCAGCAAAAGGTTATATTCTTAAAGAAATAGAACAGAATTTCGGACTGTTTGTCTTTTTTGAAAAGCTGCAGCCCCAGCAGCTTCGTTACAGTATCGACGGATTTAAGGGGAGCCGCGAGGAAAAAGATGCTTACATTCAGTTCGCGAAGGATTTAGGATGGTCTATGGCTGCAGAGACGCCGGGACAGATCGTGTTTGTTTCTGACGCAAGAAGAGATCTTCCGCCGATACAGACAGACTGGAGGGTAGAGTATCAGCAGATACGAAAGGGGCTGTGGAAGAAAGATCTGCCGCTGGGACTGACTGCTTTAATCTTTATCTGGCTTATGATAAAGATCGGATGGTTTTCGGATTTTGATTTGTCCATGGAAGCTGTGGGCGAAGACTGGATCTCTTCCGGGAGGCTGATTGGCGTAAGTGTATTGCTGGGTAGTATGGTTTTATTGTTTATGAGGGCGGCCTGGTTCTGGATTTGCAGCGAGATCGCACTGCGGTTGGACAGACCGATGAAGACAGTCTGCGGACGATGGGGAAACGTATGGAGATTTATCAGTACTGCAGAAGGATTATCCATATTATTGATAGTGATTCTCAACATAGTCTGGGTCATCAGAGAGGAATTTCGCATTGACGGTATTCTGTCTGTAATTATCGCATGTTATCTGGTGTTACTGCTGGCTGCAGTACTGGGGACCCTGACATGGGAAGGCAGAAAAGTCCTGAAGGAGAAAAAAGGGAAAAAAGCACTGACTGCATTTTGGATTATCGGCATGGTGCTGATGATTGTGCAGTGCGTGGCTTCCTGACAGTGCGAAAAAAAGTTATGAAGATAAAAGGGAGCAGCGTAGATTTCAGGTCAGGAAAGGAAGGTAAGTGATGAAACGCAGAATTGTATACTGGCCTTTTTCGGAGTATGACTGCGAAGAGGCTGAGCGGTATCTGAACCGGCAGGCAGAGAAGGGATATCTGCTGAAAAGAGTGAGAAAAAGCACACTGAATTGTTTTAACGGATGGGCAGGCTTTGAAAGGAGTCCCCTTGCTGCAGATACAAGATATGCCGTGGATGTCATGGGGGATGACAGAGAAGACTTTGAGCTCTTCTGCCGGGATGCCGGATGGGAGAAGGTCTGCGATATTGATGATCATGTCAGCGTCTTTTCATCCGCTGGTGCAGAAACAAAACCCATGTACAGCGACAGACTGTCCAGAACTGAGAGAATGGTCAGACTCAATGAAGAACGTTACGGCTCTGTAAATCCCTATGTGTATATTCTTCTTGCGGCGGTGATTGCCATGGCGGTGCTGTATTTCTGCTCCTATTTCACCCGGTTGATTCCATATGTGATGATTTTCACTGTTCTTGCGCTGAAGCCCCTTCGGACCCTATGCAATCTGATCGCGCTGGGATTTGCTTCGAAAGAAATCTATAGCCAAAAAAAATCCGGCAGGAAGTCTGCACTGCATACAGGAAACAGATTTGTATCTTATGGTCTGCCCCTGCTGTGTCTGCTCTGGATCTATATGCTGCTCAACGGTTTCGGAATCGGAGTTCAGATTTCTGCAACAGCAGTGTGCACGATGTACCTTTTGTGTGCGGGAGCTGCGGATGCAGTCTGGTGTACATGGAGAAACAAGCCTGTCACCATAGTGCTGGCAGCAGCATCCGTGGTCTGGTTCGCTATCCTTTTCTTTCTGTCTTTGCAGGCATAAGTTTTGTTTTTAGGAAAAACATGTGAACAGGCATTTTGCATGAGAAACGGGAGGTTTAGAATATGGCTCGGGAACAACTGAAAAGTCTGACAGAACCCATGTATTATATTTTGCTGTCTCTGCTTCATGACAATCACGGCTACGGCATCATGCAGATGGTGGAGGAACTGACCGAAGGCCGTGTGGCCATCGGAGCAGGCACCCTCTATTCTCTTCTTGGACGTTTTGAAAAAGAAGGAATCATCCGGCAGACTGCAGAGGAAAACCGGAGAAAAATCTACAGGATTACAGAGAAAGGCACACAGCTTCTGCAGGAGGAATATGAGCGCCTGAACCATCTTGTGGAGGACGGAAAGAAATTCTTTGATTTTGAAGGAGGGCGGAAAGAGCCGCCGGCAGACGGAGACGGCGACAGAAAAGAAAAGCCGGAAGAAGAGATAAAATCTGTGAAACAGGAGAATATACCGGAAGACTCTTCTCAGAACCGGAAAGAAAAGCCGGAACCTCAAAAGCGCCGGATGACTGGCGGAGGAGGGCTGCAGTATGGTGGTGCCTGCTGACTCTAAAGGCAGGATTTACTGCTTGAGCTTGTGGAATGCCTGTGGTATACTGTAACTGCTATATATCAATATAAGTCTTGTGTTCCTGCACTGCCGGATCTTGCGGCAGACAGGCCAAGAGGGAAGCAGGTGAGAGTCCTGCGCGGTTACCGTCACTGTATTTGGGGAGCAGCCATTGGGGCAGATGCCGTCCACTGAGTCATCGGGAAGGATAATGGGAGCATTGATCCATAAGCCAGGAGACCTGCACAAGATGACTTTTCGCGGCGGTGTACCGATCAGGAAAGAAACAGACAGTAAATACGGACTGCAGATCTGCAGTCTTTTTTTCTGGCTTAATAACGGGAGGAAAATATGAACGAAAAAAGCAGAGATACAGCTATTCTGGCAGTCAGCTTCGGCACCAGCTATCACAAGACTCGTGAGGCGACCATTGGAGCGATTGAAAAGAAAATTGCGGATATGTTTCCACAGTATCAGGTTCGCAGAGCCTTTACCAGTCAGATGATCATCAACAAGCTGGCAAAGCGTGACGGCATCTATATTGACAATGAGGCCCAGTCCTTAAAGCGTGCCGCAGAAGATGGAATTAAATATCTGATTGTGCAGCCGACCCATCTGATGAACGGAACCGAATATCACGATCTGAAGCGGGATGTGGAAGAACATCAGGAGCTTTTTGAAGGGGTCAGCCTGGGTGAACCTCTGCTGACTGATGAAACGGATTTTGACAGGGTGATTGAGGCTGTCACAGAGGATACGGCAGAGTACAGCAAAGAGGGTACGGCAATTCTTTTTATGGGACATGGAACGGGAGCGGAAGCCAACCATGTGTATTTTGATCTGCAGGACAAGCTGAAAGAACAGGGCTATCACAACTATTATATTGCCACAGTAGAAGCAGAGCCGACACTGGAAGATGTGATCCCGCTTCTGAAAGAACAGGGCTATACAGAAGTAGTATTACAGCCGCTGATGATTGTTGCAGGTGATCATGCCACCAATGATATGGCAGGAGATGAAGAGGATTCCTGGAAGACGATTCTGACGGGAGAAGGCTTTGCGGTGAAATGTGTACTGAAAGGTCTCGGGGAAATCGAAAAGATCCGGGAGATCTTTGCAGATCATGCAAGAGAAGCAGAAGAAAAACTGAGAAGATAATCAACATATAAAACCGCAGCGGAAATCCGTGCTGACGGTCTTGACTTCCCGGACGGATTGCAATATAATAGAACCGTAATTCGATATAGTCTTATGTTCCTGTCGATGTCCGGGGATCTTCCGGTCAGACAGGCTAAGAGGGAAACAGGTGCAAATCCTGTGCGGTCCCGCCACTGTAACGGAAGAGCTTCTTCAGGATGCCACTGGATTTTCCGGGAAGGATGGAGAAGCGGTGACTCCCGAGCCAGGAGACCTGCATAAGATGAATTTCTGATTCGGCGGTGAACCGGATTCAGGGAAAGTACAGCAAATACGGGCTGTGGGTTATCCACAGCCCTTTTTTAAGAGGGACGGATGACCGGCTTTTCATTCTTTTTTCATAAGAGGCAGGTCTCGTCAGCCTGCCTCGATTGTTTTTTGCAAGGAGTGTGGAACATGTTTTTGGAACATTACATAAGCGCAATGGAATGCTGGAAAGGCAGAACGGACAGTGAGGACGACTATGATGCTTTTCGCTGGCATCAGTGTGTGAAGGAGCTGGATCTAAACGGGGAAACCTCCCGGTTTGACGGAGAGCTGGGCTTCGCCTTTATCGGATTCTGCAGTGAACAGGGTGTTGAACGGAACAAAGGTCGGGTTGGAACTGCCCTTGCCCCTGATTTTATCCGCAGACAGATGGCGAATCTGCCCTGCACTTTTCTGCCTGAGGTAAAACTTTTTGATGCGGGCAATATTTTATGTGAAGAGATTTCCATGGAGGAGGGCCAGAGATTACTGGGACTGGCAGTAAAAAAAATACTTGATCTGAAACTGTTTCCCATCGTTCTCGGAGGCGGCCATGAAACTACCTTCGGACATTTTCAGGGACAGTTTGCGGCAGCCTGTGAGGAAGAGGACAAGCCGGAGCTTGGGATCGTCAACTTTGATGCCCATTTTGATCTGAGACCCTATGACAACGGAAGCTCCTCCGGCTCCATGTTCAGTCAGATTGCTGATATCTGCAGTGAGAACAGAGTCGGATATCATTATTTTCCTCTGGGCATCCAGAAGCACAGCAATACGGTACAGCTTTTTAAGACAGCAAAGGCGCTGGGGGTGAACTATGTACTGGCAAAGGATTTGAAGCCATCAGGCTATGCAGAAGTACTGGAAAAGGCAGATACTTTTTTATACCAGTGTAAAACCGCCTATATTACCATCTGCACAGATGTTTTTTCCTCAGCCTTTGCGCCGGGGGTCAGTGCCACCCAGTCTTTCGGCGTTGATCCGGAAACCGTGCTGCCGGTTCTCAAGCATATTCTGAGGACGCGCAAGGTCAGAGGGTTTGATATCTGCGAGATTTCACCCCGGTTTGATCAGGATAATACGACGGCAAATCTGGGAGCGGTGCTGATTTTTTCAGTTGTGGATACACTGTGCAGACTGAGAGGGCTGGAAATTGAGCAGGAACTTATTTAAGGAGACAATTTATGAAGGATAGAATCTACATTGCAACCTTCTCCGAAAATGCTGTGGAAGTAGCAGGCAGGTACGGTCTGAAACTGGAACTCAATGACCTCTGTATTTCTGAGAATCTGGATGCAGACAGACTGGAATCCACTTTGGACAGCATGAGAAAGCAGCTTGCAGACGCAGGTTCCGGGCAGGCCATAGTACATGGACCTTTTACTGAGATTATTCCTGCCTCCATCGATCACAGAGCTGTGGAACTGGGGCTTGCACGGCTGGAAGAAGCATACCGGGCATGTTTTCGCATGGGACTGAACCGGATGGTTGTTCATACGGGATATCTGCCGGCGCTGTATTTTAAGGAATGGAATCACGAAAAATCAGTATGGTTCTGGAAAAAGTACATGGAGAATAAGCCGGAGAATTTTCACATTTATATTGAAAACGTCTTTGAGGATGAGCCTGTGATGCTGAAGCATCTGGTGGAGGAAATTGCAGACCCCAGGGTGAAGCTTTGTCTTGATGTGGGCCATGCCAATGCGGTGACCTGTGCAGAATATGATATCACAGACTGGGTCAGAGTGCTGGGGTCTCATATCGGTCATTTTCACCTGCATAACAATGACGGCACAGAAGACAGCCACAGCCCTGTCTGTCAGGGAACCATGGATATGGGAAAAGTGCTGAATGCCATTGAAGAGTACTGTTGCAGTGATGTGACAATGACCATTGAAAGCCGCACTTGCGAAGACAGTGCAGAATGGCTTCTGCGGCATCTGGGATGAGAGTCCGGGTTGAATACATCCGCAGACAAAAGTTTACAACGAGGAGAATTTATATAGATGAGTCTGGACAGATTAAAT
The DNA here is from genome assembly GCA_949289445.1 of uncultured Eubacteriales bacterium. GTDB lineage: Bacteria > Bacillota > Clostridia > Peptostreptococcales > Anaerovoracaceae > Senimuribacter. The sequence goes on along the minus strand of CASEOD010000136.1, from coordinate 41,980 downwards.
GAAAAACAGCGGCAGGCCGCAATGCAGATTGAAGGCCCTCTGCTGATTCTGGCGGGAGCGGGTTCGGGAAAAACCAGCACCATGACAGAGCGAATCGCGTATATGACAGAACAGGGAATTTCCCCCTACAACATTCTGGCGGTAACCTTTACCAACAAAGCAGCCTCTGAAATGAAAAGCAGAGTGGAGGAGCTGGTGGGAAGGATTGATGACATGTGGATCATGACTTTCCATTCCATGTGTCTTCGTATTCTTCGCTATCACTGCGAGCTTATCGGATATGATCACAACTTTGTCATTTACGACGGCACAGATCAGAAGACTGTGGTGAAGAATATCACCAAGGCGCTGAATATCAACGATAAGGAATTCAGCGCACCTTATCTTCTCAGTGTGATCAGTTCCTGCAAGGAAAAGGCCATGGATGCAGAGCAGTATCGCAGAACTATGGAGGAAAACTTCAAGACAAAAATTATTTATAACGTGTTCAGGACCTATGAGGAAGAACTGAAGAAAAATAACGCCATGGACTTTGACGATCTGCTGCTGAATACGGTCAGACTTTTTGAGGCGGATGAGCGGACACTGCTGAAGTACCAGAACCGTTTTCGCTATATTATGGTAGATGAGTATCAGGACACCAACCATATTCAGTATCGCCTGATTAAGATGCTGGCGGAGGTCCATCACAATCTCTGTGTGGTGGGAGACGACGATCAGTGCATTTATCAGTGGAGAGGTGCGGATATCAGAAACATCCTGGATTTTGAAAAGGATTTTCCTGAGGCCAGGGTGGTGAAGCTGGAACAGAATTATCGATCCGTGGGCAATATTCTGGCAGCAGCCCATTCTGTGATTGAGAATAACAAGGGGAGAAAAAGGAAGAAGCTGTGGACTGAAAAGGAAGCAGGCGAGAAGATTAAATATTATCGTGCCGACAATGAAAAGGACGAGGCGCGTTTTGTGGCGCAGGAGATCGACCTGCTGAAAGGCCGCGACAGAAAATACAGCGATTTTGCGATTCTTTACAGAACCAATGCCCAGTCCAGACATTTTGAAGAAGCACTGACCGGACGGAATATTCCGTATAGGGTTCTGTCCGGACTCAGGTATTACGACAGAAAAGAAATCAAGGACGTGATGGCATATATGCGCCTTGTCGTAAACCCTTACGACGACTTGTCTTTCAAAAGAATTGTCAACGAACCGAAGCGGGGAATGGGTGACAAATCTGTGGAAAAAGCAGAGGCCTTTGCCAGAATCAGAGGAGAAAGTCTGCTTCAGGCACTGTCAGATGAAGAGGTTTTGTCGACATTGCCTTCCAAAGCCTATGCCGGGGTGAAAGCCATGGTGGAATGTATCAATCTGTGCAGAGAAGAAAGAGAAAACCTGAGGGTTTCAGATATCTACGATAACCTGCTGGTGAAGACGGGATACATGAAAGCGCTGGAGGATGCAAATACTGTAGAGGCAGAAGGTCGCATTGAGAATCTGATGGAATTCAAATCTGTCATTTACGATTATGAAGAAGAAAGTGAAAATCCTACTATTGAAGAGTTTATGGAGAAAATCACTCTGATGGCTGACGTCGATAATCATGATGAAACACAGGATGCAGTGGTTCTGATGACCATGCACAGTGCCAAGGGCCTTGAATTTCCGGTGGTATTTCTGCCCGGTCTTGAAGACGGGCTGTTCCCGGGCCATAAGGCTTTTGACAGTCCGTCAGGTATGGAAGAGGAACGGCGACTGTGTTATGTGGGGATGACCAGAGCTAAAGAGATACTGATTCTCTGCAGCGCAGCCATGAGGACCCTTTACGGACGGACTGACTATACCAGAGAGTCTCAGTTTCTCAGAGAAATAGACAAAAGACTGCTGGAAGGAGATGCTGTTTACGAAAGAAAGAGACGTGACAGCGGACTGGGAGTCTCCACCGGCTCTTTTGACGGATTTGCTGCAAAGGAAAGCCCGAAACCTTTTGATGCGCTGCGCTTTGCCAAAGCAGCCACCAGGGCCAATGCAGCGGCAGCTGAAGAGCTGGCAGTTGGTGACAGAGTTCGTCATGCCAAGTTTGGCGAGGGTCTTGTTATCGACCGGGATGACAGAACACTGACAGTCATTTTTGATTCCGCGGGACAGAAGAAAATGGCCAAGGGTATTGCGCCTCTGAAAAAGATATGAGACCCTGCACGGGAGTGTAGCCTTGACGGCGGAGGTTCTCGTAAGAATTCAGCCGAGAGCAGAGAAAAGGCAGTTTTGTGTATAATTCTTTTGGAAAAATTTAACCGAAAAACATAAAAATAAGAAGATGTGTATAGTAAAGAAAATGATACAGCAGGTGGGCATTATACATAAAATGGCATCTAAGAGAATTTCGGTTAACTTTTGAACCGATTTTTGATGTTCTGGGTTAAGAATGAGGTTTTCAGAAATCGAAAGGAAGGTCACAGAAGGCAATAACAGGAGAACACGGGAAAGGTGTATATGAAATGGAAGATAAAAAATCTCTGATGAAAGAAAAAATAGAAATACTGGATCGGGCGGCCAGAGCCTATTACCGGGATGCCGAAGAAATCATGAGTAATCTTGAGTATGACAGGCTTTATGATGAACTGCTGGCTCTGGAGAAAGAAACAGGAATTATTCTGGCAGGCAGTCCCACTCAGAAGGTTGGCTATGAGGTGCTTTCCAATTTGCCGAAGGAGCGTCATCTTGAAAGAATGCTGTCTCTGGACAAGACAAAAGACAGACAGGAACTGGCAGAATGGCTGGGTCAACAGAGAGGACTGCTGTCCTGGAAGCTGGATGGTCTGACTGTCGTACTGACTTATGAGAACGGCCGTCTGAGTAAAGCACTGACCCGCGGCAATGGGGACGAGGGAGAGGTCATTACCAATAATGCCAGAGTCTTTGTCAATGTTCCTCTGGAAATCCCGTTTAAGGGAAAACTGACACTTCGCGGTGAAGCGGTTATCAAATACAGTGATTTTGAAAAAATCAATGCTTCCATAGGTGAGGCCGATGCCAGATATAAGAATCCCCGCAATCTTTGCAGCGGATCCGTTCGCCAGCTGAACAACCGGATTACGGCAGAGAGAAATGTTCACTTTTTTGCATTCAGCCTTGTGGAAGCGGATGGCATAGGATTTGAAAACAGCCGCGAGCAGCAGATGATCTGGCTTGGACGGCAGGGATTTGATACGGTGGAATATCATGTGGTGACATCGGCAACTGTGGTTCCTGCCGTGGAATCTTTTGAAAAGGCCATCGAGAAAAACGATCTGCCTTCAGATGGCCTGGTACTGACTTTGGATGACATTGCATACAGCCGAAGCCTGGGAACCACCTCCAAATTTCCGAGGGATTCCATTGCCTTTAAGTGGGCGGATCAGGTAGCGGAAACCACTCTGGAGAAGATCGAATGGAGCGCATCCAGGACAGGACTGATCAATCCGGTAGCCGTCTTTGAGCCGGTGGAACTGGAAGGTACTACGGTAAGCAGAGCATCTGTACACAATATCAGTGTTATGCGCGAACTGAAACTGGGTATCGGTGATCGGATAACAGTGTATAAAGCCAATATGATTATTCCACAGATTGCAGAAAACCTGACCTGCAGCAACAGCATCAGAATTCCGGAGGTCTGTCCCGTCTGCGGCCACCATACACAGGTAAAAAACGATAACGGAGTAGAAACTCTTTATTGCATCAATCCCGACTGTCTGGCCAAGCAGATTAAGAGACTGGCTCTGTTTGTATCCAGAGATGCCATGAATATCGACGGTCTGTCTGAGGCGACCATTGAAAAACTGGTGGAAAAAGGGCTGATTCATCGGCTTTCCGATCTGTTCAGGCTGGAACGGTACCGGGAAGAAATCACATCCATGGAGGGATTTGGAGAAAAATCCTTTGAAAACCTCATAGCCTCAGTTGAAAAAGCAAAGAATACCACCCCTGAACGGCTTCTTTACAGCCTGGGTATCCCGGGAATCGGAGCCGCCAATGCCAGAGTCATTATCAGGGCCTGCGGAAGAAGCTGGGATAAAGCGGTGTCGCTTACCAGGGAGCAGCTGACAGAGATTGACGGTATTGGAGAGATTATGGCAGAAGCTTACGTATCGTATTTCAGCGATGAGGAAAAGAAAAGGGAAGCACAGGAAGTCCGCTCACTGGTACAGCTGGATGAGAGCCGGGAGGAAACGGCAGATTTTCTGGCAGGGCTCACTTTTGTCATTACAGGGGCCCTCAATCACTATGCCAACCGCGATGTGCTGAAAACTGAAATTGAAAAGGCAGGGGGAAAGGTGGCAGGGTCCGTGAGCAGGAAGACATCTTATCTGATCAACAATGATTTACAGTCCGCTTCAGGAAAAAATAAAAAAGCCAAGGAGTTGGGCGTTGCCATTATAAATGAAGATACCATAAAGAACTGGCTGGAAACCGGGGAGGTGCAGAATGCTTAAAATAGGAAAACTGGACAGTGACGTGCTGCAGAGCATTGTCATCGATAGAATTCGATATCATCGGCCTGAAGTGAAAACAAGGGCAGGAATCGGAGAAGACTGTGCGGTGATTGATTTCGGTGATTATGACTGTGTGGTTTCAACGGACCCCATCACGGCCGCGGTCAGAGACATCGGCAGGCTTGCCATTCATATTTCCTGCAATGATATCGCCAGCAACGGGATACAGCCCCTTGGAATTACGCTGACTGTCATGCTGCCGGAAGGAAGTACCAAGGCAGATGTGGCGCTGATTATGGAACAGGCAGGTCAGGCTGCAGCCGCTGCACAGGTGGAAATCGTGGGCGGCCATACGGAAGTTACCGAAGCTGTCAATCAGCCTGTTATCGTATCTACCGCCTTCGGAAGAGCCCTTCCGGGACAGTCGGCAAGTGCTGCCGACATGGAGCCCGGTGACTGTATTCTGATGACAAAGACTGCGGGACTTGAAGGAACAGGAATTCTGGCGGGAGATTTTGAGCAGGAACTTGCGGAGATCCTGACAGCAGAAGAACTGACCCATGCAAAAGAGCTTTTAATGCAGGTCAGTGTGGTCAAAGAGGGAATTGCCGCAGGAAGAATCGGAACTCACGGAATGCACGATGTGACGGAAGGCGGAATTCTGGGAGCCGTTTGGGAGATGTGTCATATTGCGGAACTGGGAGCAGAACTGAAAGAAGAACAGATTCCGGTAGAGCCGGTGACCCTGAAGATCTGTAAAGCGCTGGGGATCAACCATCTTCGCCTGATTTCCAGCGGGTGTATGCTGATCATCGTCCCGTCAGCCAAGGTAAAAGAGGTGACAGCGGCCATTGAGAAAGCTCAGGTCCCTGTCACCTGCATAGGGCGGATTACCGAGAGGGAGAAAGGACTTCAGCTGATTGGAAAAGACGGGCGCAGTGAGGAGATTACACCGCCTGAGCCGGATGAACTTTATAAAGCGCTGGCGAAAAAAGAGGAATAGAATAAATTTTGTCTGTACAAATACAGACAAAAGTGTTATATTAAGCAGTGGATGGCATTCTGAAAGAAGCTATACTGCAAGTTCTACATATTTTTTATCCGCCTGCGGGCTGTATCTTCGGAGCGGCACTAAGGGCAGCAGATTGGTCTTGTCTTATCACGGTTTTCCGAAAGGACGGTGGTAGGTATGAGAGCAGGTTTTATAGGAGCGGGGAAGGTCGGCTTCTCCCTCGGCAGATATCTGGCGACGCACGGCGTCACCCTCAGCGGATATTACAGCCACAGCAGTGATTCCGCAAAAGAGGCGGCAGCTTTTACCGGAAGCAGATATTATACAGATTTAGCAGAAATTACAAGAGACAGTGATACCCTTTTCATCACCACTCCTGACGGAGTGATCGGTGAAATCTGGGATGACATGCGTAATCTGCAGATACGAGATAAAAATATATGTCATTGCAGCGGTTCGGTTCCATCGACCGCTTTTTTTGATGCAGAAGAGAAAGGTGCTTTCCGTTTTTCGGTGCATCCTCTTTATGCAGTCAGCAGCAGATATACTTCTTATCAGGAACTGGGAAAGGCATGGTTCACCATAGAAGGAAGCCGGGAACGGCTTCCGGAAATGAAGTCTTTTTTTGAGACTATGGGTAACAGAGTCGTGGTCATTTCTCCGGAATCAAAGATCCTTTACCATACGGCAGCGGTTATGGTCAGCAATCAGCTGGCGGCGCTGGCGGACATGGGAGCAGAACTTCTCAGAGTCTGCGGATTTCCGGATCAGGATGCGGCGGAGGCACTGGCGCCTCTTATCGAGGGCAACGCGCTGGCAGTGGCGGCAGCAGGCCCTATAGAGGCTTTGACAGGTCCGTGTGAACGCGGCGATGCCGGGACAGTGGCCGGGCATCTTGCAGCGCTGAAGGCGCTGACCGAAAAAGAAGAATCAGCCGTGGATATTGAGGCAGCCTACAGGATTCTTTCAGGACGTCTTGTAAGGCTTGCGGAGAGAAAGAACCCACAAAAAGATTATACGGAACTGAAAAAGGAGTTAGAACGATGAAGAACACAGTGGCAACAGTAAAACAGCAGAAGCTGGACGGAGATAAGATCACCATGCTGACAGCGTATGATTATTCGACCGCAAAGCTGATGGATGAAACAGGCATCAACATGCTTCTGGTGGGAGATTCTCTGGGCATGGTCATGCTTGGATATGAAGACACTCTTTCCGTAACCATGGAGGATATGATTCATCATATCAAAGCCGTTTCACGAGGCGCAAAAAACGCCATGGTAGTGGGAGACATGCCGTTTATGTCTTATCAGACATCAGTATATGATGCGGTGGTTAATGCAGGGCGCATGATGAAAGAAGGAGGATGCCAGGCAGTGAAACTGGAAGGGGGACTTGAAGTCTGCCCTCAGATTAAGGCTATTACAGAGGCATCCATTCCGGTGGTGGCCCATATAGGACTGACGCCTCAGTCAGTCAATGCCTTTGGCGGTTTCAAGGTTCAGGGAAAGAGTGAGGAAGCGGCAAGAAAACTTCTGAAAGAGGCAAAGGCAGTGGAAGAAGCAGGAGCTTTTGCCGTGGTTCTGGAATGTGTACCGGGCAGACTGGCGCAGCTGGTAACAGAAACTGTCTCCATTCCGACTATCGGTATCGGAGCCGGCGCGGGCTGCGACGGCCAGGTGCTGGTATATCAGGATATGCTGGCCCTGTTTTCGGATTTCAAACCAAAGTTTGTAAAACATTTTGCCGATGCGGGCAGCGTGATGAGACAAGGTATTCATGCTTACATAGACGAGGTAAAAAGCGGGACTTTCCCCGCCGAAGAGCATACCTTTAAGATTTCTGATGATGTAATCAATAAACTGTACTAAGGGGAGGACACAGATAAAATGAAGATTGTGAAGACTGTTGAAGAAGTTAGAGCTGAGGTGAAAGGCTGGAGAGCCGAGGGACTTTCTGTGGGACTGGTACCTACCATGGGGTTCCTTCATGAGGGTCATAAAAGTTTGATTGACAGAGCTGTAAAAGAAAACGACAGGGTTGTGGTCAGTGACTTTGTAAATCCTACTCAATTCGGCCCCGGTGAGGATCTGGAAAGCTACCCGAGAGATTTGAGCAGGGATGCTGCGCTCTGTGAAGAAGCAGGCGCCGCTCTGATTTTTAACCCGGAGCCTTCTGAAATGTATGCGGAGGATGCATGCACCTATGTCAATATGGACGGTCTTACAAAAGAACTTTGCGGAAAATCAAGACCCGTTCATTTTCGCGGTGTATGCACTGTGGTATCGAAACTGTTCAACATCGTAACTCCTGACAGGGCCTATTTCGGACAGAAGGATGCGCAGCAGCTCTCCATCATTCGCCGCATGGTTCGCGATTTGAATTTTAATATCGAAGTTGTGGGATGTCCTATTGTCAGAGAAGCAGACGGCCTTGCAAAAAGCTCAAGAAACACTTATCTGAACGCAGAGGAACGAAAGGCAGCTCTGGTGCTCAGCCGTGCGGTTAAACTGGGGCAGGAGATGGCAGAAAGGGGAGAGAAGTCTGCAGAAGCTGTTACAGCTGCCATGACTGAGCTCATCGAGAAGGAACCTCTGGCAAGAATCGATTATGTAACGGCTGTTGATGCGGTATCCATTGAACCGGTTACGGAAATGAAACCGCCGGTGCTTGTGGCAATGGCAGTTTTCATCGGAAAGACCAGACTCATTGACAACTTTATCTACGAAGGTTAGGAGGAGAGTTTCATGTATCTGAACATGCTGAAAGGAAAAATTCACAGAGCAACGGTGATGCAGGCGGAACTGGATTATGTGGGCAGCATTACGGTGGATGAGGATCTGCTTGAGGCTTCAGGCATACTGGAATATGAGAAAGTACAGATTGTGGACATCAACAACGGTGAACGATTTGAAACCTACACTATTGCAGGAGAGAGAGGAAGCGGAATGATCTGCCTCAATGGAGCCGCTGCCCGCTGTGTGCAGAAAGGTGACAAGATCATCATTATGTGCTACTGTCAGATGACACCTGAGGAAGTGAAGGAGAATCCGCCGAAGGTGGTCTTTGTGGATGAGAAAAACAGAATCAGCAGAGTTACACGTTATGAAAAGCACGGCCGGCTGGAAGACATGGAGTAAAAGAGTATGGCAAAATCTGCGGTAAAATAAGGATTGTTACGGAGAATGCGGTGAAAAAGCCGCATTTTTCAGTTATCAGAAAATCGTTAGATTTTCGTCACAGACTCAATATTGAAATTTCTTGTGAAAACCTGTATACTTAACTACAAGTCCGTTTAAGAGGGGAAGAAGAACTTTGAGAAGTGATCGAAATAAAAAAACTGAAGATTTTAAGGGAATGAAATACAGTCCGGAACTGATCCGGCAGCTTTCGGATCCTGAATATACAAAAGAAGCAGAGCGTTACGAAAGAGAGGCCAGACGGCGCAAGGAAACGAGGGGAAGAAGCCGCGGCCGATCGCAGTATGACAGTGGAGGAACGTCCGGATATTATGAGAATTTCGACGCAGGTACGGGCGGACGCGCCGCAAAGAAACGGTCTGCAGCCGGCACAGGGAAAAAGGGAAAGAAGAAATATCGATTCCGCCCGACGAAGCTGATCAAAAACGTGCTGGCACTTCTGCTTTTGATATTTCTGGTCTTTACAGGCGCCTTCTACGCTCTAACGGGAAATTTCGACAGAGTGGAGACGGACAAGGATGCTTTTGCCATCGACCCTCAGGTTGCAGAGGATCTCAGTGGTTATCGCAATATTGCAATTCTTGGCTCCGATGCCCGGGCAGACGAAGGATACGACGGCAGCAGAACCGATGCGATTATCATTATGAGCATAAAAAAATCCACGGGAGAAATCAGACTGATTTCTGTCATGAGGGATTCTTATCTGCGTATGGATTACATGGACGGTACACCGATACTGGATAAGGTGACCCATGCGCACCATTATCTGGGAGGTGTCAATACCTGTGCTTCTCTGAACCGGAGTCTGGATCTCAATATAGATGAATTTGTTATTTTCAACTGGAAAGCCGTGGCAGATGCGGTAGATTGTCTTGGCGGCATTAAAATTAACGTAAGTGAAGATGAGATGGGAGATATGAACATCTGGGGACCGGAAACTGCCGATAATGTCGGACGTGAATACGAAAGGATTACGGAAACGGGAACGCAGACTCTGGATGGTGTACAGGCTACCACCTACTGCCGGATCAGAAAGAACAGTGGAGGCGACGAGGGCAGAAGTAAGAGGTACAAGGAAGTGGTGGCGGCTGTCATGAAAAAGGCTATGCTCCAGCCATGGAAACTGAAGGAACTGTCAGACACCGTATTTCCCAATATCAGAACCAACATGAGCCGGACAGCCATGTATACGGCTGTAATCAATGCGCCTCGCTATAATATGGGAAAGAGTCTCAGCTGGCCGCAGGATTACTGGTCCGGACTTCTGGGAGGAATATCCTACGTGGTTCCGGATACGCTGGAATCCAATGTGATCCGGCTTCACGAGAAGGCTTTCGGGCAGGAAAACTATCAGGTGTCCGATACCTGCGCGCAGATTAACGCGGATATCAGTTATGATACGGGAGTATACTGATGTCTTCCCGGAGTTGCACGATAATAGGTTCACCGGATTACGACAGATGATGAATTGAGAAAGGGAAAACTGAAGTAAAAACGCCTGAGGGTTTCGGATAACTCCTCAGGCGTTTTTTGCTGATATTAGGCTCGGACCATATTATTCCCCGATCTCTGCCAGTTCTTTGTATTTTGCATCAATTTCTGCCAGTTTCTCTATAATGCTGATTTTCTGAGGGCAGTGGGACTCGCAGTTTCCGCAGCCGATGCAGTCTTTTCCGTTAGGCTGCAGCTTGTTGTATTCTCCCGACAGGGAACCCCAGATCCAGTGGAAGCCTTTGCTGGCCGCCTCGTTGTACATTTTGAAGATCTCCGGAATTTTGATTCCCTGTGGACATTCATAGCAGTAATTGCAGGCGGTACAAGGGACAAGAATGTCTGCCTGAAGGACTTTCACAGCTTCGTCAACAGCCTTTTTCTCGACCTCTGTCATGGCAGGACCGTTGAAAATTTCAATGTTTTCTTTCAGCTGTTCAGGCTCTGACATACCGGAAAGTGTGCAGAGGATACCCTCAAGCTCATTGACAAAGCGAAGCGCATAGGAAGGATAACCTGCTCCGGTTCCGGTATTGTCCAGAATCCGGCATGCCGCCTCACTGAGAGGGTTTGCCAGCATACCGCCGCGAAGAGGCTCCATGACGATAATCGGTTTTTCAAATTCTCTTGCAACCTGATACAGAGCTTTTGCATCATAGAGCTCCCAGTCCATATAATTGAGCTGCAGCTGAATGAATTCCAGCGCATCCCCGTATTTTGTCAGAAACATGCGCAGAAAGTCGGGACTGCAGTGAAAAGATGCGCCCAGATGACTGATGCGGCCGGCTTCTTTCTGCTTCAGAAGGTATTCTACAGCATCAAGTTTTTCAACAGTTTCCAGATCCTCGTCTCCCAGGCTGTGGAGCAGATAAAAATCGAAGTAGTCTGTACGGCATTTAGTCAGCTGATCGTTGAAAATTACATCCAGATCTTCAGAAGTTCTGCAGAGCCAGCAGGGCATTTTATCAGCCAGATAATAGCTGTCTCTCGGATGTCTGGAGAGAGCTTCGCCAACGAAGTTCTCAGATTCTCCGTCGTGATATTTGTAGGCTGTATCGATATAGGTGATACCGTTTGCCAGAGCATAGTCTATCATTTTCTGCCCTTTTTCATAATCGATACTGCCGTCATCTTTCATAGGCAGACGCATCATGCCAAAACCGAGACGCGAAATTCTTTTGCCTTTAAAATCTGTATAATTCATATCATTTCCTCCTTTAGCATACGCATAATCATATTATACATGATTCCCTTTACTTATTCAATTCTCTTTGACGGGACAGAACGTTTTTTAAAGCATCAGAATTTCTTTTAATTAAAGAGAGTGAAACGTCCAAAAATAAACCGAAAATATATAATTTTAACGAGTTAAAGCGCTTTAGCACCCAACAGTGCGAAAGTGTTGGAATTTGGCGATTTTAAATGAAGGTCAAAAAATGTATTACAAAAAAAACATTGATTTTTCAACACTGACAGCCATTTCTTGTTGACTTTGAAAAAGGGGAAGAGTAATATGAACTTAAAGTTGTATACAGAATAATTTTAAAAAAAGGATATATGGCAAAGGAGGAATTCGTATGATCACCAAAATTCTTTCGCTTCTGCCGGGCGGAGACTGTTTCGGTCATGGTGGCTGTGGAAAGGCTACATGCCAGGAATGTGCTGAAGCTATCGCTGCAGGAGAAAGTACGGCACTTTGTCCTGCATGTGATCAGGCTGCTGTAGATGCGATTGCAGAAGCTTTGGGAAGACAGGCAGAAGAAGCAAAGAACCAGATGGCCTTTGTGTTCTGTAGTGGAGATGCTGCAGGCAAGGAGAGATTTGCCGGCTGTAAATCTTGTGAAGAGGCTCTTGAAATGGGTTTTGCAAAGGGACAGTGCAGGGACGGCTGCGTGGGCTGCGGTTCTTGTACAGCTTTTTGTAATTTCGGTGCAATGAAAGTGGTAGACGGAGACGTCATCATTGATACGGAGAAGTGTAACGGATGCGGTGCCTGTGCAAATACAGACGCTTGTGTACAGGGTATTATCCGTATGGTGCCAAAGGATGCGACAAACTTTATTCCATGTTCCAATACTATGGAAGATGATGAAGAAGTAAGAAAAACCTGCGGTTTTGGCTGCATAGCGTGCAGTGACTGTGTAAGAGCATGTCCGGAAGGCGCTGTGGAAATTATCAACAACCATGCTGTAATCGATTATGACAAATGTGTGGGTTGTGTAGCCTGCACTGTAAAATGTAAGAAAAAGATTATTGTGGATACACTGCATGATCTGACAAAACTGAAAGAGAAGGTTGCGTTTGTAAAATGCAGCGGATTCAATGAGTTCGCATATAAAGAGGCAGGCTTTACCAGCTGTGCAGAGGCAGCGGCAAAGGCTGATCCGAAAGCGATGGGAATTTGTACCACAGGCTGTACCGGTCAGGGAGACTGTGTAAAAGTCTGTCGATACGGCGCTATCGAGGTGGTAAACGGAAGTGCCAAAGTAAATCCTGACAAGTGTGTCGGATGTAAAGACTGTACATACGCATGTCCGAAGCACTTAATCCAGATGGTTCCGTACAAAGGAGCAAAGATGGTTCCTTGCAGTTCCACTGATGATTATGAAGATAAAGCTGCCGTATGCGGCAGTGCATGCATTGCATGTGAAGACTGCTATGCAAACTGTCCAAACGGAGCAATTTATATGGAAGATGCACATGCAGTGATAGATCCTGACCTTTGTGAAAACTGTCAGGTTTGCCAGTATATGTGTCAGAGAGGCATTATTAAGGAAAGAGAAGTTCCTGAATACAATTATCTGCAGAGGGCCGCTCTTGGCATCAGGGAAGGAGAGTGATTACGGTGAGAAAATTAAAGACAATGGACGGAAACACGGCTGCAGCTCATGTTGCATACGCATTTTCTGAGGTTGCTGCCATTTACCCTATCACACCATCCTCACCGATGGCAGAGAGTATGGACGAATGGGTGTCTCAGGACAGAACCAATATCTTTGGAGAAAAAGTTAAAATTATCGAAATGGAATCTGAAGCCGGTGCTGCCGGTGCTGTACACGGTTCAATTGCCGCAGGATCATACACCTCAACTTTTACAGCATCTCAGGGTCTGCTCCTCATGATTCCGAATATGTATAAACTGGCCGGAGAACAGACTCCGACTGTGTTCCATGTTGCTGCAAGAGCGCTGGCTACCCATGCCCTGTCTATCTTCGGTGATCATTCCGATGTCATGGGCTGTCGTCAGACAGGATTTGCCATGCTGGCTTCAAACAGCGTACAGCAGGCTATGGACCTGGCTGCTGTGGCACATCTTTCCACTATCGCAGGAAAGCTTCCAATGCTGCATTTCTTTGACGGCTTCAGAACCTCTCACGAAAATCAGAAGATTGAAGTGTGGGACTATGAAGACCTGAAAGAGATGGTTGACTGGGATGCAGTGAAAGCTTTCAAGGCAAGATCTCTGCATCCGATGCATCCTCACAGCATGGGTTCTGCTGAACAGCCTGAAACTTTCTTCCAGCACAGAGAAGCAAGCAACAGTGCTTATCTTGAAACCGCAGATATCGTAAATGCATATATGGAAAAGGTCAACGCCAAAATCGGTACTGACTATAAACCTTTTAATTATTACGGCGCACCTGATGCTGAGGAAATCATTGTAGCAATGGGATCTGTCTGTGATGCAGCAGAAGAGCTTATTGACTATCTGATCGCAAAAGGCAAGAAAGTTGGTATTGTGGAAGTTCATCTTTACAGACCGTTCTCCACAAAATATCTGCTCAACGTAATGCCTGACACTGTAAAGAAGATCGCCGTATTAGACAGAACCAAAGAGCCGGGCGGTATGGGTGAGCCTCTGTATCTGGATATTGTGGCAGCTCTGCGCGGCACTAAATTTGAAAACTGCCTCATCGTTGGAGGTCGTTACGGCCTTGGTTCAAAAGATACACAGCCTGGCGATATTCTGGCTGTATATCAGAACCTGTGGTCAGATCAGCCTAAGAGAGAATTTACCATTTCCATCACTGATGATGTTACAGGACTTTCTCTTCCTACCACCGAAAATCCTGACGTGGCTCCTGCCGGTACAAAGGCATGCAAGTTCTGGGGTCTGGGTGCTGACGGAACTGTCGGCGCAAACAAGAACAGCGTTAAGATTATCGGTGACCACACTGATAAGAAGGTACAGGCTTATTTCCAGTACGATTCCAAGAAATCGGGCGGCGTAACCATTTCTCATCTGAGATTCGGAGATCAGCCGATCAAGTCCACATATTACGTAAAACAGGCAGACTTTGTAGCCTGTCATAACTCCGCATATCTTCACCGCTATGAGATGGTGGAAGATGTAAAACCGGGCGGATTCTTCCTGCTTAACTGTGTATGGAATGACGAAGAGCTTGAGACTCATCTTCCTGCAAAAGTAAAGAGATATATCGCAAAGAACAATATTCAGTTCTATACCTGTGATGCGGTTTCCATCGCAAAGGAAATCGGTCTGGGTGCTAGAAGAACCAATACTGTATTACAGGCTGCATTCTTCAAATTGGCTGATATTATTCCGATTGACGAAGCTGCACAGTACATGAAGGATGCCATTAAAAAGACCTACGGCAAGAAGGGTGAAAAGATTGTTAACATGAATATGGCTGCTGTTGACGCCGGTATTGCCAATGTACACAAGGTTGAAGTGCCTGCTTCCTGGGCTGATGTACCTGATGATGAGCCTGCTCCTAAACTTGTGGGACGGGATCAGGTGCATACCGACTACCTCAACGAAGTGCTGGTTCCAACCAATACTCTGACAGGGGATGCCGTTCCGGTATCTACTTTTGTCAGCACCGCAAACGGCATGATTCCTGCCGGTACAGCTGCCTTTGAAAAGAGAGGCATTGCTACAGATATTCCGGTTTGGCATAAAGAAAACTGTATGCAGTGTAACTGGTGTTCCTATGTTTGTCCTCATGGCGTTATCAGACCGTTTGTTCTGGACGAGACAGAGGTTGACGGTGTAAACGGAGATTTCCTGGCCATGAAAGGCGTGAAAGGCAAGTTCTTTACTATGGGTATTTCTGCTTTGGACTGCACCGGATGCGGTTCCTGTGCACAGGTATGCCCTGCCAGAAAGAAAGCACTGGAAATTGTTCCTGCAGAAGACGATGTGGTATATCCGACACAGGACAAATACGATTATCTGTTTGCTAATGTCAGTGAAAAAGAGGTTCCGTTCAAGGAAAACACTGTCAAGGGATCTCAGTTCAAGCAGCCGCTGCTTGAGTTTTCCGGCGCATGTCCGGGCTGCGGAGAATCCCCTTATGCAAAACTGGTTACACAGTTATTCGGCGACAGAATGTTTATTGCCAATGCAACCGGCTGTTCTTCCATCTGGGGATGCAGTGCACCGAGCACACCATATACAGTAAACAAAGAAGGCAGAGGTCCTGCATGGGCTAACTCCCTCTTTGAAGATAATGCAGAGTTCGGTCTTGGCATGGCCATGTCTATGAAGGCTCGCAGAAAAGAACTCCAGTCTACAGTAGAAAGACTGGTGGATACTGTGGGAGTTCCGGCAAGAGCATGGCTGGCTTCCATGAACGATGCTGAATCCTCTGAAGAAACCGGAAAGATCCTTGTTGAGGCCTGCGAAAAAATGGCAGCTGAAAACAAAGATGCTCAGTATGTAGTGGATAATCAGGATATGCTGATTAAACCGTCCATGTGGATCTTTGGTGGTGACGGCTGGGCATACGATATCGGCTACGGCGGTCTCGACCATGTACTGGCATCCGGAGAAAATGTAAATGTGATGGTATTCGATACAGAAGTATATTCCAATACAGGCGGACAGTCTTCCAAGGCCACTCCAATCGGCGCTGTTGCAAAATTTGCTGCATCCGGTAAGGCTGTGAAGAAAAAGGATCTGGCACAGATTGCCATGGCTTACGGTTATGTATATGTAGCGCAGATTGCCATGGGTGCAAATCCTGAACAGACTTTGAGAGCAATCAGAGAGGCTGAGGCCTACGACGGACCATCTCTGATCATTGCATATGCACCTTGTATCAATCAGGGCCTGAAGGCAGGCATGAACAAGGCTATGCTGGAAATGAAGAATGCGGTTCGGGCAGGTTACTGGAATCTGCTGAGATTCAACCCTGATCTTGCTGCAGAAGGCAAGAACCCTCTGTCTATCGACAGCGGAGCACCTTCCGAAAGCTATAGAGACTTCATCATGGGTGAGGTTCGTTACAACTCCCTGCAGCTGAAGTTCCCTGAGAGAGCAGAAGAACTGTTCCAGAAAGCTGAAACGATGGCTATGGACAGATATGAGCATCTGCTGAATCAGAAGAAAAGCTATGAAAACTAAGGAAGGGGGATGTTGAGTATGAAAAAATTCGAAGTTACTTATAAAAGAAGACTCAATGACAACATGGTATGGCTGAAAATCTATGCGCCTCTGGTTGCAAGAAAAGCAAGACCGGGTCAGTTCATCATCCTTCGTACTGATGAATTTGGTGAGAGAATTCCTCTCACCATGGCCGGCCATAATGAGGAAGACGGAACCATAGATTTGATTTATGCAGCCGTAGGCAGAACCACCATGCTGATGGATCAGCTGGAAGTAGGAGACTGTCTGGCGGACGTGGTAGGACCTTTGGGCAAACCGACCAACATGGAAGGCCTGAAGAGAGTCTGTGTAGTTGGTGGCGGTACAGGAAACGCACTGGCTTATCCGCTGGCAACAGGTATGCATGCCCATGGTGTGGAAACTGTCATGATCGAAGGTTTTAAAACAAAAGATCTGGTAATTCTGGAAGATGAATTCAGAGAAGGTGTGGATGAACTTTATGTTATGACAGACGACGGCTCCTATGGTGAAAAAGGATTCACTACTGCAAAGCTGGAGGAACTGATTCAGGCCGGTGAAAAATTTGACGAAGTAATCGCTGTCGGACCGCCGATGATGATGAAGTTCACTTGCCAGATCGCAGAAAAATACGGAATTCATTCCGTTGCGTCCCTTACAGCATATATGATTGACGGAACCGGTATGTGCGGCGGCTGTCGCTGCAACATTGGCGGGGAAGACAAGTTTGTATGCGTAGACGGACCGGAATTTGACGGTGCTCTGGTTGACTGGGATGAGCTGATTCAGAGAAGTGCTTATTACTCTGAGCAGGAAGCTGAAGACAGAGCTCATGTGTGCCGCTTGACAGGAGGTGTTCGTTACCATGATTAATTTAGTAAGAGAGAAAAACCCGATGCCGGAACAGGCTCCAGAGATTCGTAATCAGAACTTCCTGGAGGTTTCCTCCGGCTATACAGAGGAAATGGCAATCAATGAAGCAATGAGATGTCTGAAGTGTCGTAAAAAGCCTTGTATGTCAGGCTGTCCGGTTATGGTAAAAATCCCTGACTTTATTGCTAAAATTGCCGAAGGTGAATTTGAAGAAGCCTATCAGATTATCAGTGAAACCAGCTCGCTTCCTGCAATCTGCGGACGTGTATGTCCACAGGAAAATCAGTGCGAAGGTAAATGTGTTCATGGAATCAAAGGCGAGCCGGTTGCTATCGGACGTCTGGAACGGTTTGCTGCTGACTGGCACGCTGCAAATTACGGAGATGAAGAAATTAAACCGGCTGAGAGTAACGGACATAAGGTGGCAGTTATCGGTGCAGGTCCTGCAGGGCTTGCCTGTGCAGGGGATCTGATTAACAAGGGTTACGATGTAACTGTTTATGAAAGTCTGCATAAGACTGGCGGAGTGCTGGTTTACGGTATTCCTCAGTTCCGTTTGCCGAAAGAAATCGTAGCAGCCGAAGTTGCTAAACTTGAAGCGAAGGGTGTAAAATTTGTAACTGATGCTATCGTTGGTCGTGCGATCACTGTTGACGAACTGATGAAAGAAGAAGGATTTGAATCTGTATTCATCGGCACTGGTGCAGGACTTCCATCGTTTATGAAGATACCAGGTGAGAATCTTCTGGGTGTATGTTCCGCCAATGAATATCTGACCCGTATCAATCTGATGAAGGCATATCTGCCAGAATATGATACGCCGATCCAGAAAGCTGACCGGATTGCAGTAGTCGGAGGCGGTAATGTTGCTATGGATGCCGCAAGATGTGCAAAGCGTATGGGCGCAAAGGAAGTATACATCATCTATCGCCGCAGTATGGAAGAACTTCCGGCAAGAGCGGAAGAAGTACATCATGCTATGGAGGAAGGAATTGTATTTAAGCTTCTTACAAATCCTGTGGCAATTCAGGGTGATGAAAAGGGCAGAGTTACAGGTATTGAATGTGTAAGCATGGAACTGGGCGAGCCTGATGCATCAGGACGTCGCAGACCTGTGGCCATCGAAGGTTCAAATCATGTTGTACCTGTAGATATGGTTATCATGTCCATCGGTACTAAGCTGAATACGCTGATTCTTGATACTACAGAAAATCTGGCTGCCAATGAAAGAGGCGGTATCGGCACTGATGCAGGAGCAGCGACTAATCGGGAAGGAATCTTTGCAGGCGGAGATGCTGTGACCGGTGCAGCTACTGTAATCAAAGCCATGGGTGCAGGAAAAACTGCCGCTGCCGGCATTGACAAGTATCTGAGCGAAAAATAAAAGCAGACTGTAAGTCTGAGAAAACAAAGCAGACAGGATAAGTCGCCGAAAGGGGCTGCAGCATTAACAGAGGTTAGTGCGCAGCCCTTTTCTCATAACGGCATCTGACAGAAAGTTCTTGCAGAGTTTCGGCGCGTAATCAGGTGCAGAGAACGGAGCAGCCTATCGACAGAAATCTGAAAAGAAAGAACTGAAAGCTTGAGAAAATATTCCCTGAAAATATTTTGAACAGTCAGAATTGTATTTGTTGTTTTGGATAAATATGGTATAATAGATCCATCAGGACTTTAGAACTTTTGCAGCTTAGTGGTTCTGTCTTCGGGAAGGACTGAACAGAGTAAAGATTTGAAGGAGGGGTTTTGTTTGAAAAGGATTATGATTGCTGCATGGGAAACAGCAGAGGACAGATATGATGACTATGTAAAGTCTATGGAAGCTCTTGGAGCTGAAGGTTTTGTATCTTTGGAGGAGTCGGATTTGATGGAAAGTGACGGTCTGATTCTGCCGGGGAGCTGTCAGGATATGAATCCGAAACTTTGGGGCGCTGAAGATCTCTGCTCTAATGATATCAATGATGAGCTTGATGCCAGGCAGTGGCGTCTGATGGAACTGGCGGTGAAAAAGTGGAGACCGGTGCTTGGAATCTGCAGAGGAATGCAGTTCATGAATGTATTTTTCGGCGGAACTCTGATTCAGGATTTGCCGTGTAAGGATGCTCATATGAGAAATACTCCGGAACGCTGTCACAGGGTATCCCATCTGAAAGGAACCTTTATGGCAGAACTGCTGGGGACGGATTCTGTGGTTAACAGCCGTCATCATCAGGGTGTAGGAAACATCGGAAGGAATCTGGAAATCGATTCGGTTTGGGCAGATGGACAGACCAGTATTGTGGAGGCATTTGAGCATCGTATCTATCCGATGATAGGTGTTCAGTGGCATCCTGAGAAAATGTTTCTCTACGGTGACGGACAGCAGAGAGGCGACGCGGAAAAGCTGCTGCGCTATTTTCTGGAACGGGGAGGCGAACAATGATCAGACTGTATACGGGAGACATTACAAAAATGGAAGTGGACGCCATCGTCAATGCGGCCAACAGCAGCCTGCTTGGCGGCGGCGGTGTGGATGGAGCCATTCATAGGGCTGCAGGGCCTGAACTGCTGCAGGCATGCAGGAAACTGCACGGCTGTGAAACCGGAGATGCAAAGATTACTGAAGGATATAAGCTGCCCGCAAAATACGTGATTCATACCGTCGGACCTGTGTGGCGTGGCGGAAACTATGGAGAAGAGATGCTTCTGAAAAGCTGTTATGCAAAATCGCTGGTTCTGGCAGAGCAATACGGCTGTCGCAGCATCGCTTTCCCTGCAATTAGTACGGGGGTTTACGGATATCCCAAAGAACAGGCTGCAGGTGCTGCTATAGAAGCGATTAAAGAGTATCTCCGCCGAAGAGAGGGAAACTGTCCGGAAGAGATTTTTCTGGTTTGCTTTGATAAAGCCACGGAGGCTATTTATCAGAAACTTTTATAGAACGATACGGATAAAACAGAGAAGGCGCCGGCAATCATGATTACGATTGCCGGCGCCTTCTCTGTTTTGAGGTTTCTGCTTAATAGAAGAACAGGCAAAAACCGTATTTTTTAGAATTGAATCTTTTTTTTCGACTTTACAAACCTTTAACATAAATGTGATAACATACTTTACATTTTTTCGGTATAGTATCGGTGTACTTAAGAGAAGAATAAAGAAAGAGTAAAGAAAAAGGAGAAGAAAGAGATGAAGAAGTTAAAGAAATTTTTAGCGGTTTGTTTGACAATGGTACTGATGGGCACAATGCTCACATCCTGCGGAGGCAGCGGAGATGATACCGCAGCAGAAGGGGACGGCGGTGCATCCGGTGCAATTCACGTTGTAACCAGAGAAGACGGTTCCGGAACCAGAGGTGCTTTCATTGAACTGTTCGGCATTGAGGAAAAAGATGATTCCGGAGAAAAAATTGACAGAACCATCGACACAGCAGAGGTTACCAACAGCACTTCCGTTATGATGCAGACCATTGCCGGAAATGAATCCGCTATCGGATATATTTCACTGGGTTCTCTGAACGATACTGTAAAAGCCCTGAAGGTAGACGGAGTAGAGGCTACAGCAGAGAATGTAAAGAGTGGAGATTATAAAGTATCAAGACCTTTCAATATCGTAACCAAAGACGGTGTCAGTGATGCGGCAAAAGATTTTATCGCATACATCATGAGTGAAGAAGGTCAGAAAATCGTTGAAGAAGAAAACTATATCAGCGAAGGAAATGAAGGCGCTTTTGAAAGCAACGGAGCAAAAGGCGAAGTCACAATCAGCGGTTCTTCCTCTGTAACACCGGTAATGCAGAAGCTTGCAGAAGAATACATGAAAGTGAATGCAGATGTAAAGATTAACGTTCAGCAGTCTGATTCCACCACAGGTATCACTGACGCTATCGAAGGTGTAAGCGATATCGGTATGGCTTCCAGAGAAGTGACCGAAGACGAGCTTGCTCAGGGTCTGACTGCACAGGCAATCGCACTGGACGGTATCGCAGTTATTGTAAACAACAACAGTCCTCTTGCAGAAATCACAAGTGAAAGTGTACTGGGAATCTACACCGGAACGATTACTGACTGGGCAGATGTAAAATAGTTGGGAAAAGATACAGTAAACTGAAATGAGTAAAGATTTTAGAGAAAAAGCAATGCAGCTGGTATTCTTACTGGCTGCATGTGCGTCGATTATAGCAGTAATACTAATCTGTGTGTTCATGTTCGGAAACGGTATTCCAGCCATGAGCAAGATCGGTTTTCTGGAATTTCTGACAGGAACCACGTGGAAACCGGGACAGAATATTTACGGAATCCTGCCGATGATTGTAGGAAGTATCTATGTGACGGCGGGTGCTGTTATTATCGGGGTGCCCATCGGTCTGCTTTGTGCAATCTATATGGCAAGATTCTGCTCCGACGGTCTGCACAGAATCATGAAACCGGCAGTAGATCTGCTGGCGGGAATTCCATCCATTGTATATGGCTTTTTCGGCCTGGTAGTGATTGTACCGCTGATGCAGGATCTGTTTCCGGGTACCAGCGGTAAAGGAATACTTACGGCTTCCATTATGCTGGGAATTATGATTCTGCCGACTATGATCAGTGTTTCCGAAGCAGCGATCAGAGCGGTTCCGGAAAGCTACTATGAAGGTTCTCTTGCTCTGGGAGCAACCCATGAACGCAGCGTTTTTTTTGCCGTAGTACCGGCAGCAAAGTCGGGAATCATGGCGGCGGTGATTCTGGGCGTGGGAAGAGCTGTAGGCGAGACGCTGGCAGTATCCGTCATTGTGGGAAACAGTCCGGTGATGCCGGAAAGCATCCTCAGCATGGCTAGAACACTGACCACTAATATCGTAACAGAGATGGGCTATGCTTCGGGACTTCACAGAGAAGCGCTCATTGCAACAGCCGTGGTTCTCTTTGTGTTTATCCTGATCATCAATCTGCTGTTCAGTCTGATCAATAACAGGAGGGCAAAAGAATGACAAAAAAGAAAAGAAGAGGGGGAACAGCCACATCTGTCCACAAGTCAGGCAGCTATAAAGGGCAGCCGCTTTCCCTCTTTCTCAGAATCATCGTAAATCTGTCCGCCCTGATCACGGTGGGAGTTTTAGTGGCAGTTGTGGGATATATTCTGATAAAGGGTGTTCCGAATCTGACGGCAGATATGTTTGCCTGGAAATTTTCCACGGAGAATCAGTCAATGATGCCGGCTATTATCAATACGCTGACGATTACAGCAGTTTCTCTTCTGATAGCAGTGCCTTTCGGCATTGGCTCGGCAATTTATCTGGTTGAGTATGCAAAACGGGGAAACAAGCTGGTAAAGGTAATCCGAGTGACGACAGAAACCCTTTCGGGTATTCCGTCCATCGTGTACGGTCTCTTCGGATATCTGATGTTCGTAGTGGCTCTGAAATGGAGCTATTCTCTTATGGCGGGTACGCTGACTCTTGCAATAATGATACTGCCTCTGATCATGAGAACGACAGAAGAAGCTTTGAAGGCTGTTCCCGACTCTTATCGGGAGGGCAGCTTCGGTCTTGGTGCAGGGAAGCTGAGAACCGTTTTCCGCATTGTTCTGCCTTCAGCCGTTCCCGGCATCCTTTCGGGGGTCATTCTGGGAATTGGCAGAATCGTCGGAGAGACGGCAGCTTTAATATATACGGCAGGAACTATGACAGGCGTCGCAGAAAGTCTCTTCTCCTCAGGCAGAACCCTTTCTGTGCACATGTACGCACTCCTCTCTGAAGGGCTCTATACAAATCAGGCCTATGCGACGGCTGTCGTGCTGCTGGTTGTGGTAATAATCATCAATGCTGTTTCAAGCTTGATTGCAAAGAAAGTAGCGAAGAAATAATATAGAGGAAGTTAGAATGGATAAATACACGATTAAAGATCTGAATTTATACTACGGAGATTTTCATGGTTTGAAAAACATCAGCCTGAATCTGCCCGCCAATGAAGTCACCGCTTTTATCGGTCCTTCAGGCTGCGGCAAGTCCACGCTGCTGAAAACCTTAAACCGGATGAATGATCTGGTGGAGGGATGCAGAATTGAGGGACAGGTACTGCTGGACGGTGAGGATGTCTATGGGGATATGGATGTGAACCTGCTGAGAAAGCGGGTCGGGATGGTGTTTCAGAAACCGAATCCGTTTCCCATGAGCGTTTATGACAATATTGCCTACGGACCTCGGACTCATGGGATCAGAAGCAAGGCAGAGCTGGATGAGATTGTGGAAAATTCACTCCGCAATGCCGCCATCTGGGATGAGCTGAAAGACAGACTGAAAAAAAGCGCACTGGGTCTTTCAGGAGGACAGCAGCAGAGACTTTGTATCGCAAGAGCTCTGGCGGTGAATCCGGAAGTACTGCTCATGGACGAGCCGACCAGCGCGCTGGATCCGATTTCCACATCAAAGATTGAAGATCTGGCTCTGGAGCTGAAAGAAAAATATACCATTATTATGGTAACACATAACATGCAGCAGGCTCTTCGTGTCTCGGACAACACAGCCTTTTTCCTGCTGGGAGAGGTCATCGAGTATGACAAGACGGAGAAGCTCTTTACCGTACCGTCCAACAAGAAGACAGAGGATTACATTACAGGGAGGTTTGGCTGATGAGAAACAAATTCGACGAGCAGCTGGCGCTGCTGAATGTTGAACTGATTAAGATGGGAAGCCTGTGCGAACTCGCCATTTCCAATGCCATTAAAGGACTGATGGAGGATAATGACGAGCTTCTCAAGCTGGTATTTGAGACAGACAGCGAGATTGATGAAAAAGAACGGGAAATCGAGAATATGTGTTTCAAGCTCCTTCTGCAGCAGCAGCCTGTGGCAAGAGATCTGAGAACCATTTCATCTGCTCTGAAAATGATATCTGACATGGAGAGAATTGGGGATCAGGCTTCTGATATTGCGGAAATTGCCGGTTTTATTGAAGGTGACCATGCCAAGGATCATACCCATCTGAAGGCCATGGCCCATGCCGCATCGGACATGGTGACAGAAGCCATCAAGTCTTTTGTCAACAGGGATCTGTCCCTTGCCCACAAGGTAATGGCGGAAGATGATGTGGTAGACGCTCACTTCGAAGAAGTAAAACAGGAAATCATCGAGTTGATTAGAAGAGAAGAAGTCAAGGCGGAATTTTCGCTGGATCTTCTGATGATTGCCAAATATCTGGAACGAATCGGTGATCACGCTGTCAACGTGGCTGAATGGGTCGAGTTTTCCATTACCGGGCAGCACATGAGCACAGAGGAAAGAATGGCCGATCACAGGAAATGAAATAAAAGGCTGGTAACGGATTTTAACGGAAACATAAAAAATCGGAAAGGTCTTCTTTTTGAAATACGTCTGAGAAAGGCAGAAGCGCCGGGCAATCACCCTTTGAAATGATTGTTCGGCGCTTCTTTACTGTGATTCGATTTTGGAAACACTCTTAGCGATTAAGCAGCGGTATCTTTTCTGATATTCTTCTTCAGTCTTACCTTAGGTTCTTTTGGCAGTCCGAACAGAGGAACAAATCTGTCCAGACCTGTGAAGGTCAGGAGCAGCATAGATGCAACCGCTACCATTGCCATAAAGTTGAACTTGATGAAGTCCACATTGCTGAACTTGTAGAGCGGATATACGTTGACGGCGATACCTACATAGAAGCCGAGATATACGTGCCACGGAATCAGCTGAGAACCGAATACGCCCATGGCGTCACCGAAGGTTGCGTTTCTCAGCTTCAGCTTGTACATATCCTCTTCAGTTTCGGCTTCAACATTTTCTTCAGTAATTTCTTTAATGATTGGACCTACTGTTACAATCTGTGCCATTTCATCTGACAGGATGGCATTTCCTGCAAGGCACAGAACACCGTTCCAGCCCATGAGTGTTCTGACTTTTCCGGAAAGCCTTACCACCAGTTTTGCAAGTGGATCAAAGGCTCTCATCTTACCCATGATACCGCCGAAAGCGGCAACCCACATCATCATAACGACTACCCAGGAGCCGGCATCGGCAAATCCGGCCATACACATGTTCAGATATGCCTGCAGACCGGTTTCAACATTATCTGCAGAAGACAGGATAGGATACAGAGAAGTGGTTCCTGCGAACAGCCCCAGAACGTAAGCGGATACAATGCCGGCTCCGATGCAGGCAAAAGTGTTCACGCCTGCAATGGCGAGGCCGATAACCAGAATCAGCGGAATGATCATGTAGAGTGCTACACCGCCCTGCACCTGATTCAGAAGGTCGATAGCCTCAGGTTTTTCCTGAGCCAGATAGTCTAAAGCTTCCTGTGGAACTGAGTCAAGAACGCCTGTTGCGGAAACAGCTTCGTTAGGCAGACCCATTACAGTGCCTGCGATGAAGAAAATGATGGCCGCAAGAATCAGACAGGATACGGACCATACGCCCTGTGTTCTGATTCTGTCCACAACTTCCACGCCCTGAATCCCGGAGGATACGATAGTGGTATCACTGATCAGACCGATATTGTCGCCGAAACATGCGCCTCCTGCAATGGCGCAGGTAGTCAGCAGAAGACTTCCGGTTTCAATGCAGCTCGGGTCAACAATGTGAACCAGCCACATGAAAATCGGTGCACAGGCTGCAAAGGTTCCCCAGGAAGTACCTGTTGCAACAGACAGAACGCCGGTTACGCAAAGACCGACTACAGCCACGGTTCTTGCTGTAACGCCCAGAGACAGGGCGATATTTACAACAGAGGCGCCTACACCTGTCGACATAAATGCACTTGCCATGGCATAGGCAAACATCAGGATGAATAGTGCCACAAGAATGTTCTTGACACTGTCCAAAGATGCATCCATGCACTGCTTAAAAGTAATCTTTTCTGTGATTCTTGCAACGACAACTGCAGTAATGGCAGCTATGGGAGCCGCAAGAAGCGCATCCTGACCTGCCATCATCAGACCGGCCAAAACGATGATTGGTATGAACTTTACAATTGCTTTTAGTGTGTTCATCTTTTGTTCTCCTTTGTTTTGTATAAGTACTTAAATATAATAAAGTCAGGTATAGATATAGCAAGGTACGTGCCAAAATTGAAAAAAATTTAACAAACTTTGAAACTGTGCAATTTTAGCACACCAAAGTAAATGAAGAGACGACAGAAAAGCGCGCTTCATGTATAAAATGACCCGAAAATGAAAAAAGTCGAAAAAAACACCACCGAAAATGGGTCAAAAACTTACCCTCATATTGACACTGTCACTTTAAAAGAATAAAATGTGTTTATCATTGGTATCTTAGGATGATATGTTTTGGGAGATTTTGAAAATGGACAGATATTACGGACTTGATCGTGTGCTGGAGCCTAAGGGTGTGACGCCCGCTACAGCCTGGAAAGTGGATAACGGCAGAGAGCTCCACAGTTGTGAGGCAAGAGTGAGTCTGGAGCGGATTCACCTGGAATGGGACAATTTTCAGCAGATCAGCAGCAGCTGCGGGTATGATGAGAGAAAAATCAGGGCAAGGATTTTTGAACTGATTGAAAAAAGGGGCAAACTCCACAATCCCTTTACCGGTTCAGGCGGCGTGCTCATCGGTACTGTGGAAGAGCTGGCGCCGGATTTGAAACCGGAATCCGGAATCACGGCGGGACAGAGGATTTACTGCATTTCTTCGCTCAGTTCTATTCCTATCTATATTGAGGAGATTGAGGAAATTGATTTCAATTACGGGCAGATCGTCTGCAGCGGCTATGCGATTCTTTTTGAGGCATCTCCGGTGTTCTCTATGGATGATGATCTGAATCCGAGATACACACTTGCCGCTATTGATGAGGCGGGAAGCCTCTTCGGCGCTTACCACATCGCAACAGAACACGAAAATGAAAAGATCGTCATTATCGGAAGAACGGCTTATGCCACACTGGCTTACGCAGCCGCCGTATCGGAGGCAATCGGTCCTCAGAAAAGAATTGTGGCGGTTATGGATCTGGACAGCCGGAAGACCATTACAGAAGAAGAACTGAAGAGCCTGATGGCGCCGGTGGTCAGCCGGGTATATTTCGTGAACCTGACGAAACCTGTGCAGGCCTACGAGCAGCTGGCCGGTCAGAACCCGGAACTTGTCAGAGCAGAACAGGTGATTGTGGCTGAGGATGTTTTCGGAGCGGAAACCCTGGCAGTGATGATGGTTGTTCCTTTTGGAGACTTGTACTTTACTTCGGTGGAGAATCATTATTCTGTGGCACAGCTGGTGGCGGAGTCCATGGGCAAGATCGTGACGATGTACGCTTTTGATCAGTATATCAAGGACTATCCGGAATTTACCATACGTATTGTCAGAAAGATACAGGATAATCTGGACGCCATCGATGCGCTGTACCAAAGCAGAAAGACAGAATATTTTCCGGCTGCTGCCAGAGCGCGCTCTCTGCAGAGTTTTCGTTCTGATCTGGAAGAAGATTTTGTTTATCAGAGTCAGGCAACTGCCAGCATGGTGGAAGAGGTGCTCAATGTGGCCAAATATGACTGCAATGTAATTATTCAGGGAGAAACCGGAGTCGGCAAGGAGAAAGTCCTGTCTCTGCTTCACAAGAACAGTGATCGCCGGGGAAAACCCTGCATAAAGATTAACTGTGCCACCATAGCCGAAAACCTGGCAGAATCAGAGTTCTTCGGCTATGAGGCGGGAGCGTTTACCGGCGCACAGGCAGCAGGAAAACCGGGTTACTTTGAACTGGCTGACAATGGAATTCTGTTTCTGGATGAGATAGGAACGCTGCCTATGAGTATGCAGTCCAAACTGCTGAGAGTACTGCAGGAAAATCAGTTTTTCCGTGTAGGAGGCACCAAACAGATATCGGTCGATGTCCGTGTAATTGTTGCCAACAATGTACCTCTGAAACAGCTGGTTGAGGAGGGAAAATTCAGAGAAGACTTATATTACCGCCTCAATATCTGCACCATTGATGTGCCGCCGCTCAGGGAACGGAGAGAAGATATTCTCTGTCTGGCAGAGGCTTTTACAAAAAACTGGACGAGAAAATACAAGATCAGCAAAGAGTTATCTCCGGAGGCACTGGAAAAACTCTGCAGCTACCGCTGGCCGGGTAATGTCCGGGAACTGGAAAATGTGGTGCACAGACTGATCATCAGCAGCCGTGGCATAGTCATTACAGGAGAGGATGTAGAAGAGATTCTGGGAGAATCGGTCTACGGAGACATGATGATCAGAGTGAGGAAGACCTTTGAGAAGCATGATCGCCTGGATTTCCACAGCCTGATGGAACAGCAGGAAAAACAGATTATTGAATATGCCTTAAAGAAGGAAGGAACGACAAGAAAAGCGGCGGAACTTCTGGGACTGCCGCAGACCACCTTTGCAAGAAAAAAAATAAAATACGGGTTATGATATGATGAGAGAAGAATTACTTTATAAAGAAATATGCGCGGCGCTCAGTGACAAGGGCTTTCTCAAAGAGGTTGCCATCAGCAGGAAAGAAATGGCCGTGCTTCTAACAGAAGAAAAGTGGAGAAGTCTTGCCGAAGATCTGACTGCCGTTGCAGGCTCTGACGGCAGATGTGACAGCAGGAGGGTACTGGAAGTATGCGCCCGGTATCTGCCTCAGCTTCGGGAGATTCCGGAAAACGGATGGTTGACACACTGTTACAGGTATCTGCTGTCCCTTTTGTTTCCGGAAATGGGTCAGCCACGGGACAGTGAGACGTTTCGGCGGGGCAGGGCATGGCTTCTGCAGATTTTAAGAGGCATCTACACCTTTGAGGACAAGTATCTTCCTTTTGATCCGACCAAAACCATGCTTCTTCTTTCTGACAGCGAAGTTAATGAGAAGGGCTACACCTCTGAGTACATCGCCTTTCACAGAGTGCATAAGCAGAAATATGTATATGAGTTTATGCGGATCGGCATTGACATTACTCCGTTCAATACTCTGGGGCATATCAGCGGTGTGCACTATGTGGCAATGTACGTTGCCAGACAGCTTGAGGAAGCGGGAGTTCCCATCGATCTGGGACTGGTTTCCGGTTCTGCGGCGGGGCACGATATCGGAAAATACGGGTGCCGGAAAAGTGAGGAGAAGAGGATTCCTTATCTGCATTATTACTATACCGATCTGTGTTATACCAGATTAGGCATGCCTGTTATCGGACACATTGCCGCTAACCACTCCACATGGGATCTGGAGCTGGAGAATCTTTCCGTAGAATCTCTTGCCCTGATTTATGCTGATTTCAGAGTAAAGAGCAGCAGAAATGCCGAAGGAACGGAAATTGTTCATTTCTACAGTCTTGATGAGGCCTATGATGTGATTCTGGGCAAGCTGGACAATGTGGATGATGCCAAGAGGCTGCGGTATCAGAAAGTTTATGATAAACTGAAGGACTTTGAAAACTTTATGATCGAGCGAGGCGTGGAAACGGAGCTGCCTCCTGATTTTTCAGAGAAACCGAAAAGACCTCTTCTGCCTGTCAGAAGAGAGAAAGTTCTGCTTCGCGGTCAGGATGTGGTGGATCAGCTGAAATTTGCTGCGGTGGATCACAACATCCGTCTGATGAGCAGGTTTCATGTGGAAAGTGAATTCAGCAGTCTGATCGAAGCGGCAAGAAGCGAGCGTCAGTGGAAGAACCTGCGGACTTACGTGGCGATTTTTGAAGAATATTACACCTATATGACAGAGAAGCAGAAGCTGCTGACACTGAAGTTTCTTTATGAACTTCTGGCGCACAAAGAAAGTGATATCAGAATTCATGCGGCAGAGATTATGGGAAGAATGGTTGCCGGTTTCAGTGAGGAATACAAAAAAGAGGTGCCGACGGATATCACCCTGCCGGATCGGCTGGTCAGCAACCTGACTTTGTGGCGTGAGTATCTGGATAAGATTCTCTATCCGGATTACAAGACCATGGAGCAGCATAAGAAATGGATTTCCAATACTCTTGACAGTTTTGTAAAGAATGTGACTGCAAGCTGCAGACCGTCCTGCAGACACAATTATTTTGATATTCTGCAGACTTATTACCAGAAAGAAGATCTTCCGCAGAACCTTATCATGGTGCTTCTGGATGCTGCCATGGCCATCGATCCGTCTCTTGTGTCCCACGGTTTTTATCAGGTGATGAAAGACTTTCTCCGCAGAATCTTCGGACATTATGACCGAAGCATCGATATTGCCGCCCTGAAAACCGCAAAGCATTATTTCGAAAGCTACAGCGATGAAGCTTATGAAGAAACGCTGAGAAAGGTGATGGGAATACCGGCAGATGAAACCGATTTTGAAGAAACTCTGGCGGCAATGTTCCTCAACAATCTGAAGACGGGAACACCATGGATAGAAAAGGTGGTCAATATTTCTCTTATGCTTGATCATATTGAAAAAAGCAGCGATCGGGGCCAGATTCTCCATGTGGCCACCCATCTGGCCAATCTGATCAAGGTCAGTGAGACCGTTACCGTCCGCAAAGCCGCAGGTGCGGGACTTTTATCCATTATCGGCAGAATGCCTATGGAACAGAGAAATGAGCTGACCGTAGAACTGTTTAACGGTCTGGAACTGGGAGATTACCAGTTTTCAAAATACATTCCCGATTATCTGGGGATTATCATGCTGTATCTGCCGCCTAAAGAACTGGACGAGTCGGTTAATGAACTGCAGAAGATCATGGAAACTTCCAATGATAAGGCTGCTTCTTCGGTAATTAAAACTCTGGGCGTGATGCTCTGCAGCTACGGAGATTACGCAAAGCGCTTCAAAGAGGACAGAGAAGTCTGTGAAAAACGGCGGTTCAGGCTGGTCAACCTGCTGATCAAGGCTTATGCGGGTTACAGTGAAATCTGCTCTCAGGAAGCGTTTTGGACCATCGGAGTGGATGTCTTAGGAGGCGGCCGTCTGACGCTGGATGAAAAGACAGAGCTTTTCAGACACTGCTATAAGAAACTGATGACGCTTCTCTATGAAAAAAAGGAGGGTGAACTGGACTTCTACAATAATGCAGCTGTACTGAACCACATCTACAGATATATCTGTCAGT
The DNA here is from genome assembly GCA_949289445.1 of uncultured Eubacteriales bacterium. Classification (GTDB taxonomy): domain Bacteria; phylum Bacillota; class Clostridia; order Peptostreptococcales; family Anaerovoracaceae; genus Senimuribacter. The sequence continues at coordinate 10,580 of CASEOD010000136.1, read as the reverse complement.
ATCAGGCAGAGGTTGGAGCTATGGAGTTTCCCAAATGTGATAAAGTGGCCTTTTTCCCGGGCACCTTCGATCCGTTCAGTCTTGGCCACAAGGCAGTGGCAACCACGATCAGGGATATGGGGTTCGAGGTGTATCTGGCTCTGGATGAATTTTCATGGTCAAAGAATACGCAGCCAAGGCTGCAGAGACGGAAGATCATGACTATGTCCATCGCTGACGAGGATGATTTATTCATCTTTCCGGAGGATATTCCGGTAAATATTGCCAATCCGTCAGACATCAGGCGGCTGAAAGAAACCTTTGCGGGCAGAGATCTTTATATTGCGGTGGGAACGGATGTTATCAGGAACGCCTCCTGCTACAAGGCGCCGCCTGAAAAGGATTCTATTCACGGGCTCAATCATATTGCCTTTGCGAGAGAATCCGGCGAGCAGGAAGCCAGCAGCGGTCAGCGATATCCTATTACCGGCCGCGTCATCAACCTGACTCTGAAAAAGTACTATGAAGATATCAGTTCTACCAGAATCAGAGAAAATGTGGATATGAACAGGGATATTTCCAATCTCATCGACAGGGTTGCCCAGAATTATATTTACGACAGAAATCTGTATCTCCGCGAGCCTGCCTACAAACATGTGCTGCAGGCCAGAGAAATCGGCATCAGCAGCTATATGAGCAGAAGTGCGGACTGTCTGGATGAAGAGTTCACCGAAGAACTGAGAAAACGGGGCTACGATATGAAAACAGTGGGCAGCTATCTCAACCGGGAGACAGTGAGATCTCTGTACATCGAAAGCGGAGCAAGGAAGAGAAGAATGATTGCCTTTGCAGCGGCCCACAGAGTGGAAACCAATCAGCTGCTGGAGGAATTCAGGGATCCGGTCATTGCTTCCCACGTGAGACAGCATGCGGCAGGCAGTATTGCCGTTATCGGCGCTCTTTTCACCGCCAAGGGCAGGGCAATTTCCAATATCAATCAGATTGTGGTGACGGAGATTCTGACAGAGCTTCTTGCAAGAGACTTCACCTATGTGGTGTATCATCCCTGTGACAAAGCAGGAATGAATCCGCGGGCCATCGATGCTCTCAGAAGGCAGGGCTTTGTAAATATTGCTGAAAGTGGAAGTCAGCCTGTCTATGCTGTAGAAATGCGTTCACCTCTGGTGATATTCAGAGATGTGGAAACGGTGATCAAAAACCCTCTGAACAAGAATGCTCATGTTTTGCGGGCCATCGACGAGGCGCACGAAAGACTGCTTCATGTGATGACGGAGATTTATCCGGGACAGCTGATTCTGTCTTTTAATCCGAGCGCTGTTCACAACAAGATTATCCAGAAAGTGGCAAAGCTGAATCAGGTTCCGATTCAGCCAAGTAAAGACAGACTTCGCGGGCCGTACATGTCAGTGCCTTTCGGGAAAGCGCTGGCGGATGTGGTGGTGCCTAATACGGTGACAAAAGCTCTGCACACAGAAAAATATTTTTCTAAGGATCTGGCTCACTTTACCATTGCAGAATCCAAACACTATTCTGCTCTTGACAATCAGGCCAAAACTATTAAATCCTTTGACCGGCCGATCATTCTTATTGATGATCTGCTCCATAAGGGATACCGGATGAATATTCTGGATCCGATTCTGAAAGCCAACGGTGTAGATGTAAAAGAAATCATCGTCGGTGTACTGACAGGAAATGCGAGGGATATGATGACTGTGAGAAACAGGGCAGTGGAAGGAGCATATTTCCTGCCGAATCTCAGGGTCTGGATCAATGAAAGGGACAGTTATCCGTTCATCGGCGGCGACAGTATCGGTGAACAGGCGGATGTTTCCATCAATCTGATTCTGCCGTATACTTCCCCTACCTTCATCAAACAGGAAGATCCGAAGGCGATTTACGACTATTCCATGACTTGTCTTGAAAACGCCAGAGATATTCTGAAAGTGCTGGAGCAGGAGTATCAGGCAACCTTTGAGAAAAAACTGACTTTAAAGAGACTGGGAGAAGTGATCACCTATCCGAGAAGGCCGGACATAGGAAAAGGAGTCAGCTACGATGAAAGCCTGGCGCCTTCGGTTTATGTGGAAAATGATATCGAGCGGCTTATTCGTCTGAACAGATAACAGTATGCGAGGAATGTGTATGAAAAGAATAGAAGATTTATGGAAAGAGGCAGGAATTGCCCGGGCTGCGGAGCTTAATATGTGTCCTGTAAAACCGGGACGAAAGAACAGAGTAAACCTGCTGGCACTGGGGGATGTGGGCGCATCTGTGCTGATCGGACTCAGACTTCTTGGAGCCGATGTGATTTCGGAAATAGGGATTTACGATATGAGTCCGGAAAATATGCTGAGACTGGAAATAGAGATCAACCAGATTAGCTATCCTTTCGGAGAGGAAGTTGCGGAACAGCTTCCGGAAGTAAGGGTGTTAAGCCGGGAGGAACTCTTTGACTGTGACGTATTCGTTTTCTGCGCCAGTAAAGGTGTGCCGCCTCTTTCTGCCCGGGGAGATGTGCGCATGGCCCAGCTTGAGGCAAATCGGGAAATTGTGGATTTCTATGGAAAGATGGCGGGAGAGACCGGTTACCGGGGGCTTATCGCTGTTGTTTCTGATCCGGTGGATCCGCTGTGCAAAGCTTTTTTGGAAAGTTCAGGGCTCCATCCGGCGCAGATTCAGGGCTACGGCCTGGGTGTAATGCATACCAGAGCTCTTTACTTTGCCGGCAGGAATGATCGGTTTTCTGTCTATGAAAAAGAAGGCAGAGCCTTCGGTCCCCACGGGGCGGATCTGGTTCTGGCAGACAGTCTGACAGACTATGATGATCAGAATTCCAGAGAACTGACCGAACTGGTTACCGCTGCAAATCTGCAGATACGGGAGCTGGGCTACAAGCCTTATATCGCACCCGCTTTTTCCTCCGGCGCGCTGTCTGTTCTTCTGACTCTGCGGGGACGCTGGCATTACAGTTCGCTTTATCTGGGAGACGGCCGAGACGGCGCCTTCTTCGGCATGAAAAACAGAATGACGGAAAGCGGACCTGTCTATGAAGATGCGGAGATCTGTGAGCCGCTTTTTCGGAGACTTTACCGGGCGTATGACAATTTAAGAAGATTATAGATACGGGTTTTGACAGACTGAGATTAAAAAGAGGTGGGTTGTATGTTGATGGTAGTAAAACCGTTCAGCCGGGAATTCAAGAGAGAAAGCAGAATGGATCGAATCCTGTCGGAAGCTCTTTCGGGTGTAGAGACGAAATATCTGCTTACCGCGGAAGAACTTGCACAGGCAGATCTGTCAGAAAAGCGGATTCTTTTTTCCGTCTGCCTTTCTGAGGCGGGAGTTAATCTGGAGTATTACAGGATGCTGGAATATTTCAGACAGAAACCGGACTGTCTCAGGGGATCTGTAGCCGGCGTTGTGGTGGACGGCAGCGGAGAGCTTTTTACCAAGAGTCTGGCAAGGCGGCTGGTGTTTTCAGCGAATATGGCCGGATGCACCTTTCCGGGGAAACCGCTGGTTGAGGCCACAGGATCTCTGTATAATTTTGAAACCCTGAGCAGAATTCAGAATGTCAGCAGAGAAGAGGCCTACAGCCGTCAGGTCAAAGGACTGGTTCGCAAACTGCTTTCCTTCTCTCTCGGAAAGGAGAGATCGGAGAGGGTGCTGGCTGTTCATGCCAGCAGCAGGAAGACATCCAACAGTCTGCTTCTCTGGTCGAAAATCCGCAGCTGTCTGGAACAGGAAGCGCAGGCGCCTGAAATAACCGAGATTTCTCTCAGAAACGGTCAGCTTCTCGACTGCAGGGGGTGCAGATATGAGGACTGTGTCCATTTCGGCGAACAGGGAGGCTGTTTTTACGGCGGAGTTATGGTGGAAAAAGTATATCCTGCCATTATAAGCTGTGACAGTCTGGTGATGATCTGCCCTAACTATAACGATGCGGTCAGCGCCAATATTACAGCTTTTATCAACAGACTTACAGCTGTATTCCGGACCCATGACTTTTCCGGGAAGCGAGTGTTTGCACTGGTTGTTTCCGGCTACAGCGGAGGAGATATTGTTGCAGAACAGATCATCGGCGCAATGAATTTTAACAAAAACTTTATCCTGCCCGGAAATTTTGCAATGGTAGAATCTGCCAACGATCCGGGGAGCATACTGAAAGTACCCGGACTGGAAGGCAAGACGCAGAAATTTGCACAGAGAATCTCAGGGAGAAATGCCTGAACGTAAAAAGCCGCTCCTTACGGCCTGATGGCTGTGGGAGCGGCTTTCTGCGCAAGAACGGATGGATTGGGAAACTCTGTTATTTCATCGCATTGAATTCATGAGAAAAATCTTTTGCGGCTTCATTCATCTTGTGAAAAGACTCTCTGATACGGGCAACGATTTTTTCTTCCGGAATTTCACGGTGCTGAGCCTTGATATATTCTTCCATTGCGGATTTAATCACCAGAAAATCGATCTTTTCATCCACAAAGTTGACAGCAGGATTTGCTGCAGCAGAGAGAAATGCTTCTTTCAGAAGCTCCTCGTCGGTGAGTTCCGCAGGTTCATAAGCAGTGGATACATGGAGAGCGTTAATGTGGCTGCCGGATACCTCTACATCCGTGATAAATTCATCCCACAGTTTTTCCTGACGGCGAATATAGGATTCGATTTCGTCCAGTGTAAATTCCTGACCGTGATTTTTGGTGTATTCAACCATGGAGTTTCTGATCACCAGAAAATCCGCAACCTTATCAGTGAAAAGCACTGCGGCATTGGAAACCGCGTCATTGAAAGCGTCTTCCAGAATTTCGTCTTTTGTAAGACGCTCAGGCTCGTTGGTTACGGCCACATTTTCGATTTCCACATGACTGCCTTCGCCGGTGATTTTTGTGGAAACAGCGACTAAAGATTCCTGCTGGCTTTTGATAAAGGCTTCTATTTCAGAGACGGAAACTTCAACGCCGTATTTTTTGGCATAATCGATCATGTAGTTCTTAATGACCAGAAAATCCGTGTCTTTGTCTGTGAAACGAACTGCTCCAGTTGCTACCGCCTGGTTAAAGGCTCTTTTTAACATAACTACTTTGCTCATCTTCATACCTCCACATCAGATTTTGCTTTTTTTCTGTTTTACTTCAGTATAAAGCATAAACCGTGCCAAAAGGAGATTTTTAGAAATTAAATTTGAAAAAATTTATGTGTCTAAGAAAATGTTGGAATTTCAATGATTTATTTTCCGTGTTTTTTTTGGCATCAAAAATATGAAAGAGAAGCGGAGAAAAGAGACAAGAAATGAACCATAAATGGGTCAGATGCGTGGAACGGTGTTCCATAATTGAACTTTTTTTTTGCGAACAAATAGTGTATAATGATAAAGATCCTTTAGCAACTGAAGAAGGGAGAGTAAAATGGATATAGACAAGCTTCTGGTGAAACATCCGGTGATACAGAACATGGTTAACTGTGAGGAAATCTTCTGGCTCAATGAAAGGGCCGGAGAAGAGGCAGAGCTGCCTTTTTCCATGGAGGATATAAACGATGCGGAGAGCCGTCTGCTTCGGTTTGCTCCGTATATTCGGGCAGCTTTTCCGGAAACCGAAAAGACGCAGGGGATTATCGAATCTCCGCTGCTTGAAATCAACAGAATGAAAAAGATTTTTGAGGAAGAACTGGGCAGAGAAATTCCGGGGAGGATGTTTCTTAAATGCGACAGTCATCTGGCGGTTTCAGGTTCCATCAAAGCAAGGGGAGGGATTTATGAGGTTCTGAAACTGGCAGAATCCATCGCTGTGGAAAGAGGGATGCTGTCGGAAAGCGATGATTACTCCGTTTTGCTGGAGGACAGATTCCGTAAAGTATTCGGGGAGTACAGCGTGGCAGTGGGTTCCACAGGCAATCTGGGCCTGTCTATCGGGATTATCAGCGCAAGGCTCGGTTTTAAAGTCACTGTGCACATGTCCGCAGACGCTCGCAGATGGAAAAAGGATCTGCTGCGGCAGAAAGGCGTTATGGTGATAGAATATCAGGACGATTATCAGAAAGCTGTGGCAGAAGGACGCAAAGAAGCCGAAAAGGATCCTATGTGCCACTTTGTCGATGATGAAGGGTCTGCAGATCTGTTTCTGGGATACTCCGTTGCGGCAAAGAGACTGGCGGAACAGTTCAAACGGCAGATGATTGTCTGTGACAAAGAGAATCCGGTGTTCGTGTACCTGCCGTGCGGTGTGGGCGGTGCGCCCGGCGGTGTTGCCTTTGGGCTGAAACAGTTGTTTGGCGATCATATTCATATTTTCTTTGCTGAGCCAACTCATGCACCATGTATGACTTTAGGTATGCTGACAGGGCTGCACGATGAGATCTCTGTGAAAGACATCGGACTGGATGGGAAAACTGCCGCTGACGGTCTGGCAGTAGGTAGACCGTCCCGCCTTGTGGGCAGTATTATGGAAACTTTGCTGGATGGCTGTTTTACAATCAATGATGACAGACTGTACGCCTACCTTGCAAAACTGGCGGATTCTGAGGAACTGTTTATTGAGCCTTCCGCATGTGCGGCATTCACAGGTCCGGGACATGTGCTGTCGGCAGAGGGATATCTGATTAAAAACAACCTAAAAGATAAATTAAAAAATGCCACCCATATTCTCTGGGCGACAGGAGGCAGCATGGTGCCTGAAGAGGAAATGCAGGCCTATTACAGTATGGGGAAATAAGATGGAGGCAGAGCGAAACCAAATGTGTTTATGTGTTCTGCCCCTGTCTGACTGACGGTCAAGTATCGTCCGGATTCAGAATCTGTCGCTGTAGTTGAGCAGATTTCGAAGGAACCCGCCGGAGGGTTTCTTCGTTTTTTTATTGCTGTTTCCGGAACTCCCGTCGGGGAAGATCCTGTCATAGTAGACGATATTAGCGTAGAATTCGTCATCTTCACAGTGGAGAATCGCATAGGTTCCTCCGCTGCCGTCTCTCGGTTCGGTGAGACTTCCGGGATTGATGAGAAAGATACCGTTGAAATCTTCACATACAGCTCTGTGAGTATGACCGAAACAGGCAGCAATACAGTCGTTTTCTTCTGCCAGATACAGCAGCCGGGTTTCATCGAATCCCGCACCTTCCAGATGGCCGTGAGTGAGCAGAATTCTGCCTGCCGGAGTCTCTGCGATTTTTCTGTCCGGTTTAGTGCATCCGTCACAGTTGCCTTTTACTGAAAGAACAGGTATTCCCAGAGTGTCTTCCAGCTGCAGAGCATCCCGCTGATAATCGCCGCAATGGAATATCATATTGATATCTGTCAGTTTTTCATAAATCCGATACACTCTGTCCAGATCTCCGTGTGTATCGCTGAGCAAAAGGATTTTCATAGTCTTTCCTCCGAGTATTCACTGTTCTGCCGCAGCGCGGAACGGCACGGCCGGTTACAGATTTTCAGTGCAGAAATTCAAATATGAAATATAGTATAACACAAAACATTCTTTTTGTGTTAAAATTCAGGTATGAATAAGGAAATGAACAGGAAAAAAACGAAAATTGAATGGGTACTGATGAATATGCGCCTTTCCGGCAGTTCTATGAATGAGGAAACTGCTGTGCAGATTGCAGACGGACAGTATGTTCTGAATGCTACCTTGGAGGAACATCTGCTTGTGGCGGGTCTGACAGAGATTCTGCCACTTTTTGATGCGCTTCTTGACCTGGGAGAAGAACTGTGCGCCGGCACCCTGAGAAAATTCTATAAGGTGTTTTCGGACGGAAAGCCGGGAATATACAGAAAAACGACTCCGGTTCTGTTTCATCTCAGTTATAACCCTGTGCTGCCTCAGGAGATAGAAGAAGAACTTGGGGCTCTGTTCAGACAGATTCATCGTTATCCGGTGGGCAATCCGCTGGAACGGGCCGTTTTTATACATAATGAACTGATTCGCATCTACCCCTTTGACGATTGCAACGAACTGGTGGCGAGAGCCGCCATGGAGTATGAACTGCTGTACCGGGGAAAATTCATGTGTCCGCTGACATTGACGGAAAGTGAATATAACAGCGCTCTGGCTGAATACATGAAAAAGGGAAAGGAAACGGTGATCCTGGAGAACCTGCGACTGAACCAGCTGATGGTGGAGAGCAGGGTGGATACGCTGTAACAGGAAGGATTCCCCGGATGACGGATCACGGGGATTTTTCTTTCGCCCTGAGGAAAGAAGGGCATGAAAAGCGGGCCCGCTCAGGATAAGGCAGACCCGCTGAATAAATAAAATTCTAAAGAGATCTATGAGTTAAACTGTGATTGTATACTATACTGCACTGACCATTCCGTCATACAGCTTCAGCATAACGGAACCGTTTTCTGTATTCATTGTCTGTACTGTGGAAAGAACTTCTTCAGCCTTTACATTGACTTCCTGACAAAGGTAATCGATAACGTGCTTAACACCTTCCTTGTTCAATTCCTTCCCGTTAATTGTGGAAACTTCGCCGTTTTTCAGCCCCAGTTCCAGGTAAGTGGGACAGTCCACATGAATCGCCTTTTGCATTGCTGTTACCTCCGAATTTTTATTTGAATGATAAAATAATTATACAACTCTGTATACAAAAGTCAAGGGGAAATTTATAAAAATTTGAAAATATTTATGTTTATTCTGTCGGAGAATAAGATGGCAAAATATATTGTTTTGTGGTACTATAAAACTATAGTGGGCGGGGATATACTATAATAGTGTAATTGTCGCAAAAAGGTATTAAAGATTGAGGTATCAGCTTTGAAAGAACGATTTCAGAACCGTTATGTAAAATTGGGAATCACCATCTTCTGTGCGGGGGCCGCACTGATTGTTCTCTATCAGGTGATCGTGCATTTTGACAAGGTTCAGCAGGGATGGAATGTTGTTACCGGTATCCTGTCACCGTTTATTTTCGGTCTGGTGATGGCTTATCTGCTCTGTCCTGTCTACAATGCCGTTGTCAGAAAAACCTACCGTCTCTTTGTCCGGATTTATACAAAGAAAAAGAGCGCTTTCCGTCTTGCCCGAGTGACGGGAACGGTAGCGTCTCTTCTGGTGCTCTTTGGCGTTGTGGGAGGCCTGTTTGCCCTGGTGCTGCCGGAGACTATCCGCAGTATTCTTGGTCTGGTGCATGATGCTCCCGGAAAAATCAATGAGCTTATTGACTGGATTGAAATGACCTTTACTGCTGAGCGATATCCGGAGCTTGCCGGAGCGGCGGAAGAAATCCTGAGCAGAACAAGAGATTCCTTTGTGGAATGGACAGACAATGAATTTCTGCCGAAAATCGGAGTATATATGACACAGATTTCACAGGGGGTGCTGGTGACACTGAAAACAGTGATGAATCTGTGTATCGGTGTGATTATCTGTGTGTATTTTCTCAACAGCAAGGAGCTTTTCAAAGCCCAGAGCCGCAAGTTTATCACTGCGACCATGAACAGAAAACATGTGGAGCAGATTCAGGATTTTGCCAATTTCTGCAATAAAACTTTTGGAGGCTTCATTAACGGCAAACTCATTGATTCCCTGATCATCGGTATTCTCTGCTTTATTCTGATGAATATCATCAAACTGCCCTATGCAGTGCTGGTCAGCACCATTGTGGGGGTCACCAACGTAATTCCGTTTTTCGGACCGTTTATCGGCGCGATTCCGTCAGCCATTATTATCTGCTTTTCCAGCCCGGTTCAGGCTCTTTATTTTCTGATTCTGATTCTGGGGCTTCAGCAGTTTGACGGTAATATTCTGGGCCCGAAAATTCTGGGAGGAACCACGGGTCTTGCCAGCTTCTGGGTACTTTTTGCCATATTGGTGGGCGGAGGCCTTTTCGGTTTCATCGGCATGGTGCTGGGTGTACCTGTGTTTGCGGTAGTATTTTATTATCTGAATCTTTATCTGCGAAAAAGGCTGGGAAGAAAAGGGCTGCCGCCTGATACGGTGGACTACGAGGACTTTAACAAATATGACATAAACAGAAAGGATGTATTGTAATGGAACGATTTACTAATGTTTTGATGGGGGAATATACGTCTATGAAGACCGGCGGTCCTGCCGCGGAAATGATCATACCAGAAGACGGTATAGAACTGCAGACTATTATCAGAGAACTGTCGGAACGGCAGACTCCTTATGTGATTCTGGGAAACGGCAGCAATACTCTGGTTACGGATGCGGGTTATTCCGGTACCGTGATTAAGATGGATCGTGGCATGAGCGGAATCAGAGCGGAAAATGACAGGTTAATCTGCGGATCGGGCGCACTGATGAAGGATGTGGCGGCGGTGGCACTGGAAAACGGCCTGACCGGTTTTGAGTTTGCCGCAGGCATTCCGGGAAGTATCGGCGGAGCCGTTTTTATGAACGCAGGCGCTTATGACGGAGAGATGAAGGATATTGTGGAAACGGTCACCCTGCTCAGTTCCGACGGACAGGAAGTGACCACTGCGCCTGCCGGCAGTATGGATTTCGGCTATCGTCACAGCAGAGTGCAGGAAACCGGAGAGATTGTGGTTTCAGTGACACTGAAGCTGGAAAAAGGTGACCGGAAGGCTATTTCTGAAAGAATGGAGGAACTGGCGCGGCGCAGAA
>CASEOD010000135.1 GCA_949289445.1 uncultured Eubacteriales bacterium | reverse complement strand
ACGATTGGCATCTGTAATAGAATCTCCTTGAAATAATATTGTCTGCATAATTTAGACAAGCTCCTTCCTATAATGTCAAGCCCTAAATCATTGATTTTTCAGGCTTTTCTTTAAATGTTTACCTCATAAAACAGAGCCAGATGTGTATGGCAGTCATAGTATCTTGTACTGAATAGCCAGAAAAGGGTGCAGTTTATAAAACGTCCCGTTGTTTCGTTTTATAAAGGCCATAATCCCTCTGCTAACTATGATGGTGAACCTTCCGTGCCTAATGGTATCATGTACCAACTTCCTTCGTCCCACCTGTCCATACACCGAGTGTCTGCGAAGCTTTCAAACAGGGTCATGCCCTACGGAGAGAACTACTGCAGACTACAGCTCTTGTTTGTATTTTGATTTTACTGACCTGTTCATTCTGCAGGGTACGGGATTCCGTGGACGCTCCCCCTGCTTCGTTGTCATCGGTCATTGTGCTGATGCAGTACTTAACATACCACATCGTTATCGGGTTTCTTTCCAGAACCCTGCCCGATCTCAGAGACATCTGGAACCCGGCAAGGTTCTGGAATAAATATGCTGCCAGCGTGTATTATGCCGCGATCGCCTCCTGCTTTGCCGGTCGTTTGATGTCCTTCAGCATTCTCTGTGGATCATAGACCGTCCCCTTCTTCAGGATCGTATAGATGATCCTCAGAAGCTTGCAGGCAATCACAATCAATGACTGCATCTTTTTCAGAGGGTTCTCTGCCCTTGTCGTATAGTACACATGAAGTTCTTTGAACTCCTCCCCATGCGCTACCGCTGATTTCGCCGCCTGAAACAGCCAGTAACGGAGTCGTTTGCGTCCCCTGTGGCTGATTTTAGTCTCTCCCTTGTGTTTCCCTGAATTGCATGCTACAAGGCTTAATCCGCTTAATTTCTGGATCTCCCTGGCATCGTCAAACCTGGATATGTCTCCCATCTCTGCAAGGATCCCTGAAAGGATCGTTTCTCCAACCCCAGATATCTCCAGTATGTTCTCTGCATGGGGAATCTCCCGGCACTTCTGGCTGATCTGATTCTCTATATCAGCGAGCTTTTTGCTCAGCTCCAGAATCCGCTCAACAAACCACTTTACAGCCTGCCTTCCTGCATTGGCACCGTCTTTGATCCCAACACTTGTTTCTGCATACTGTATGATCTCTTTGGCCCTGCTGTAACCGCGCCCCTTGAGTTTAGCGTTCCGCCAGATCTGTCTGATCCCGTCTTCTCCAAGTGCCAGCAGATCGGCCGGGAATGGAGCTTCTTTCAGCAGTTCCAGGCTGAATACACCGTCAACTTTTCCCAATGCGTCCTTATATTCCGGGAAGTAAATCTTCAGTTCCCGATGCAGCCTGTTGATGAATCGGATTCTGTCTTCTGTCAGCTGGTCCCTGAACATGGATAACCTGCGAAGTTCTGCATAGACTTTTTCCGGAAGGTATGGCATACCGTAGTTGCCATCCTTGACTAAATTTGCAATTAATTTCGGATCCTTCCGGTCATCCTTCAGCTGGCTGTTGTCTTCAATCTCTTTTGTCTGTTTTACAGCATACGGATTTACCTGAACAACGCTGACCCCTTTAGAAATCATCCAGGTTGCAAGGCAGAACCAGTAGTGGCCTGTTGGCTCAAGGCCAAGCACTATCTGACTCTTATTGTGTTTTGCAGCCAGTTCGACTGCCCACTCCATTGCATTCCGGAATCCTTCCGAATCATTGTTGAACGAAAATGCGGACTTACTGAGTTCTCTTCCTCTGGTATCGATTGCTCTCATGTAGTGTGTTTCACTGCCTATATCGCATCCTAAGATAAGCATGTCATCACTGATGAAGGAGAGTTTTTTATTTTTGTCGAATTTTCCACTGGTCTCTAACTCACGCCAAGTTGAAGCTGTAAGACTTTTCCTGATCACCTCCGCTTTTTTCAAAAGCTCCTGTTGCTCAAAAATATTTGTTGTTACTACTTGATTTTTCTTCTTTGTGCCTTTAACATTCATTTCAGATACCTCTTGTACTTTTAGATTTTACCAACTGGCAGGTCAGTAATAATCTAAATCTACTTGAGGTATTTTTCTGTGTCAATCTCTTGATCTATTTAAAGTATACAGGAAGCTTTCTCTTACCTTTTACATCAGAAGTTTGGCCTGTTATGTCCCATACTTATTTTTCCACACCAAATACAGAACCGTTCCCGGCACAAATCCCGCTATATACCACACCTTCCG
>CASEOD010000134.1 GCA_949289445.1 uncultured Eubacteriales bacterium | reverse complement strand
GAAGGAATACGACATATCTATACATTATTCTCCTCTTATTTTGACAATAGGAGAAGTATACTGTAGAAAAACGATGGTTTAACTATGATATGCCTACATTTCTGTTAAAAAAATCGCAAATTATGACAACAAAAAACAGCCTAACCTTCAAGATCAGACTGTTTTTTATCCTACTTAGCCTCGAAGCACTACAATACTGAGACATCCTGACGCTTTTGCGGCGCGCAATCCGTTTTCGCTGTCTTCGAGAACAAGGCACTCCTCCGGAAGAAGCGTCAGTTTTTCTGCAGTTTTGAGAAATATATCCGGTTCAGGCTTGGAACGTTCCACTTCAAAACCGCATACTGAAGCAGCAAAACACGAATCAACACCCGCCATACAGAGATAGCCAATCGCAATATCCCTCTCTGTGGATGTCGCAAGTGCTGCCGGTATCTGTTTTTCCTGCAGATACGTCAGCAGTTTACGGAGTCCCCGCTTGACCGGAATTCCATTTTTTTGAATCCATCTTTTCGAATAATCTGTACGGATTTCTAATGCACGGTCAAAAAGATCCGGTCTGCCGGTCACACGGCTGAATTTTCTCTTTTTTCACAAGTGCCCATTCCCCGGAACGAATATACCGTCTCATCATCCAGAGAAAGATCCAGCAGACTGCCCGCCTTTTTCCAGCCCTGATAACCGAGCATTTCTGTGTCAAACATCAATCCATCCATATCAAACAGCACTCCGCGTATTATAACTGTTCTTTTCCTTTCATTTATTCTCCAAGCGATTCACAAGAAAATACTTTTATATGATGTTTGACATTCTCATAAACGCCCTGTACCATCGCTTCATTTAACGCAAAATAATTGTGGGTGCCCTCAGTTCTCAAATATTCCTCCGCCCGCATGGTAAGTCTGTTAAAGCTTGCTGTAGCAATATTTACCTTCACTATGCCAAGCGAAATCGCTTTCTGAAAATCTTCATCCGTGATTCCGCTTCCTCCATGAAGTACCAGCGGCACATCTGTTTTCTTATTAATCTCCCCGAGTACATCGAAGGCAAGTTTCGGTGCGGTTGGATAGTTTCCATGGGCATTTCCAATAGCTACCGCCAGTGCGTCGATTCCTGTCTCTTTACAGAATATACTCGCATCTTCCGGATCTGTGCACCGGATGCCGTGATCCTCGCTTCCGTCTTCACTGCCTCCAACAAGGCCAAGCTCTGCTTCCACAGTTGCGCCATAATTCGCAACCAGTCCGACTACTTCTTTCGTCCGCCGGATATTTTCCTCAAACGGGCAGGTTGAACTGTCGTACATAACAGACGTAAAACCATAAGCCAAAGCCTGTTTTACTACATCTGTCGTAAGGCCGTGGTCAAGATGGACAGCGATATCTACTTTTGACTCCTTTGCCGCCTGCACCATCATCGGTCCCATCAGCGACAGGGGAGAATGCTTCAACCGGACTTCCGCAATCTGAAGAATGATCGGTGTATTTGTCTCTTCCGCCGCATGAACGGCTCCCTTTACCATTTCCATATTCCCTACGCTGAATGCCCCGACTCCCCTTTTTTCTTTTTCAGCCTGTTCCAACAGTTTTTTCATTGTAACTAATGGCATTGCATGCTCCTTTCTTTTCCCTTCCGATATACAATGCCACGCCCTCGGACGGAGATGCCAGCACAAGGACCTGAGCCCCTTTTCCATTCACACGTGCATTGGTGAAATCTGCATTCATGACCGGGGAAGCCATCAGCCTGCGGATGAT
>CASEOD010000133.1 GCA_949289445.1 uncultured Eubacteriales bacterium | reverse complement strand
CGCTTCAGATAGAGATCGATACCCAGATCTTCAGAAATACCGGATAAATGTGTGAGCGGTGTCGGCGTGTTGAGAAAGTGTATTTTTTCCCGTCCCAAAGTCATAATATTTCCTCCTGTTATTTTTTCTGAGAGCAAGTTTGTTTTCTGTTTTCAGTATAGCACAGATGAGAGGGGGAAAAAAGATAAAGTTCAATTTTGAATTTTGAATGTCTTTTAGAGAAGGGACAACATTGACCGTCGGGATATTTTGATGTAAACTATATTCTAATGTGAAGTTTACAGAAAAAATTCAGAATTGGAGTGCGGACTGATATGAAAAAGATTTTGCTGGTCATTGATATGCAGAAGGACTTTGTGACAGGAGCCCTTGCCAATGAAGAGGCGCAGAAGATTATCGGAAAAATTCAAAAGAAAATCGAAGAGTATAAAAAAGAGGGAAATCCGGTGTTTTTTACCAGAGATACTCATGAGGAGAATTACCTTCAGACGCAGGAGGGAAGACTGCTTCCTGTTGTACACTGTGTAAGGGAAAGCGACGGATGGCAGATTATCAGTGAACTTGCCTGTGAAGTGTCCCCGGTGAATGTACTGGATAAGCCTGCTTTTGGAAGTCTCGAACTTCCGCAGTGGCTGAATGAGAGACTTGGAGACGGGATCCCTGACGAAATTGAGCTTTGCGGTGTCTGTACAGATATCTGCGTGATTTCCAATGCCATGATTCTCAAAGCAGCTTTTCCCGAAACCGTGATCTCGGTGGAAGAAAAATGCTGTGCGGGAGTCAGTCCGGAGAGCCACCGGATCGCCATTGAGGCCATGAAGGCGTGCCAGATTTTAGTGAGATAAGGAGACGAAAATGTATCAGTTTGATGTAGAGAAAGTAACAAAGGATGTTGTACAGTGGATTCGGGATTTTTTTGAAGTCAACGGAAAAGACTGTAATGCGGTGGTTGCGGTAAGCGGAGGCAAAGACAGCTCGGTAACCGCGGCACTGTGCGTCGAAGCTCTGGGGAAAGACCGGGTATTCGGGGTACTGCTGCCCAATGGGGAACAGGCTGACATCGATGCGTCTAAAGCGCTGGTAGCTCATTTGGGTATTGAATATGCGGTCATCAATATCAAAGCAGGATTTGACGGGATTTTTGAGGAAATCCAGGACAAACTGTCCTGTCCGATTACGAAACAGACAAGAACCAATCTGCCTGCAAGGCTGAGAATGGCGACAGTCTATGCTGTGGCACAGTCCATGAACGGAAGGGTGGCCAACACCTGCAATCTGTCAGAAGACTGGGTGGGATATTCCACCAGATACGGTGATGCGGCGGGAGATTTCAGCCCTCTGGCGCATCTGACGGTGCAGGAGGTAAAGGCTGTAGGCGCTTATCTCGGACTGCCGGAGGCACTGGTGAACAAAACACCGATTGACGGTCTCTCAGGACTTTCTGATGAGGAAAATCTGGGATTTACTTATGCTGTGCTGGATCGGTATATCAGAACCGGAGTCTGCGAGGACGAAACAATTAAGGAAAAAATAGATCACAAAAGGAAGATGAACAGGTTTAAGCTGGAAATGATGCCGTCCTTCCCTTATGACGGTCCGGTCCTGGCAAAAGACGAAGGACTTTCCTGAAAACAGAAAAAACCATCGTTTCAACACATGAGTGACATGGAATCCACATGAACGCATAGTATGTTGAAAGAAAAGGGGGATGGGTCATGGAAAGAATTCAGGAAGGCCAGCCGTTTGCTGTTTTTATGGAATGTACGGATTCGCCTGCCAGGCTGGAAAAACTCTTTCGTCACATCAGAAAGATTCTGCCTGAGGACGGGAGAATTTTCAGTGTAGTGAGCGGAACACAGAGAAAGAAAGCGCTGGAGGAAAAACTGGAGCAGATCACAGAGCGATATTGCGAAACTGTCTACTTTGCGCCCTACGGCAGCAGTGACGAAAGCAGGCAGCAGATGATTGAAAAAGCATTGCGCCGCGCTGATTTTCAGGACTGCGTTCTGATTCTGGGGAGACAGAACGGGGCAACGGTTCGAGAAGCGGCAAGACAGCTTGCTTATGAATTGGATTTCGGGGAATAACCGGAAAATCTTCCGGAAACCGGGAGGCCGCACGGCGGCCTCTGCTTTTTTTGTCAAAACCGGCAATTGCGTTGTTATTTTTGAACAATAATGGTAGAATAATAAAACAGAATCTGTGTCAGGCAAAACAAGAGGCAGGAGGTTTAATATGCTTTTATCGGAAATGTTTTCGGGAATGCCCGATTTGGAAATAAAGGGACTTTGTATAGACTCAAGAAAGGCCCGGCAGGGGGATCTGTTCTTCTGCCTCAAAGGGCTGGCTTCTGACGGACATCGGTTTGCGGAGATGGCCTGTGAAAAAGGCGCGGTGGCGGTAGTGCACAGTGACGAGGTTGTCAGGAGTGAAGGAGCAGTCTATATCAGAGTAGAAGATGTCAACGAAGAACTGAACAGAATCTGCGATCTCTTTTTTGATCATCCGAGCCATAAGATGACGGTATTCGGTGTGACCGGAACCAACGGAAAAACGACGACCACCAGTATTATCAGCGATGTGTATCACAAGCCGTGCGGATATATGGGAACCATAGCGGTTCGGTACGGTTCGGTGAGCAGAATTCCCAATCTGACTACTCCCGATGCCCTGGAGATACATGGAAATCTGAAAGAAATGGTGGATCACGGTATGGAAGCGGTGGCTATGGAGGTGAGCTCCCACGGACTTGCCATGAGAAGAACCGATTCGGTGGATTTTGATGCAGCTGTTTTTACCAACCTTACTTATGATCATCTGGACTATCACAAGACGATGGAACAGTATTTTGAGGCGAAAAAGCTTCTGTTCAGCCGGATGAAACCTGACGGCGTGGCTGTACTCAATGCTGATGACGTCAGTTTTGAAGAACTTGCGGCGTGTGCATCCTGCCGCTGTGTGAGTTACGGAATTGACAGGGATGCGGATTACAGGGCGGAGAACGTGAGACTTTCTGTCCGCAGCTCATCTTTTGAACTGGTGTATAAAGGCAGAAGATATCAGGTGGAAACCAACCTTTCTGCCAAATATAATCTGTATAATCTGCTGGGCGCCATGGCTGCCATGCATGAAACAGGGATGACCATTGAAGAAATGCTGCCGAAGCTTTCGCATATTTCTCAGATTGACGGAAGAATGGAGATTCTGGACGAGGGACAGGATTTTACGGTGATCGTCGATTACGCTCATACTCCCGACGGATTCGAAAAAGTCTTTGAATACGCAAAGGCTACAACTGAGGGGAAGATTTATTCCGTCTTTGGATGCGCCGGAAAGCGGGACAAGGTAAAACGCAGGGTACTGGGGCAGATTGCGGGGAAATACTGCCACAGAGTATATGTGACGGAAGAAGATCCCCGTGATGAGACGGCTGAAGAGATCGGAGCCATGATTCTGTCCGGAATGGAAGAAGGAAAAGGCGTGATGATTCCTGATCGCTATGAGGCTGTTAAAGCAGCCATAGAAAGGGCAGAGACAGGCGA
Organism: uncultured Eubacteriales bacterium; assembly: GCA_949289445.1. GTDB lineage: Bacteria > Bacillota > Clostridia > Peptostreptococcales > Anaerovoracaceae > Senimuribacter. Next base: position 24,836 of record CASEOD010000133.1, on the reverse strand, counting down.
CTGTGTACTGATCCTGGGGAAAGGGGATGAGCCGTATATGTATTATGAAGACGGCAGACATCCATGGATGGGAGATAATCAGGCTGCCCAAAAGGTGCTCCGGGAGATGAAGGATAAACATCCGGACCATGAATAGAATTACTGACGGACTGCAGATTCTGCAGTCCATTTTTGTGCATAGGGGGCGGGGAAAGGTACATACTAAGTGTAAAAAGGAGGATATGGGATGAACGAAGACAGCATCAGACTTCTGCGTGAAGTGAACGCAGGATGTAAAAATGCCACAGACAGTTTCGGACAGGTGATGGAATTTATCAGAAGTGACGGGCTGCTGGACATGGTGAAAGAGTACAATGAAAAACATGTAAAGATTGGAGATACCTGTCATCAGCTTCTCAATGAAAGCGGTGAGGACGAGAAAGACCCGTCGTCGATAGCCAAGGCTTTTATGTGGTTTACCACTGAGGTGAAGATGATGATGGACGACGATGACAGTCATATCGCCGAACTTCTGGCCGATGGCTGTAATATGGGCATAAAATCTCTGAGCAGATATGTCAGACAGTACGAAAAGGCGGGCCAAGAGGAAAAAGACCTGGCCCGCCGGCTGATTGAACTGGAAATGGAGCTTTACAGAAAACTGCTCTGTTATTTGTAGAGAGAATGATTCAGCGGTTATTTTACGGCCGCTTCCAGGGCCAGTTTCATCATATCGGTGAACTGGTTCTGCCGCTGTTCTACCGTAGCTTTTTCACCGGTGACAAAGTGATCGCTGATGGTCATCATGGCCAGTGCGTTTCTGCCGTGGTATGCCGCATTCATGTAGAGTGCGGCAGCTTCCATTTCTACAGCCAGAACGTCCATGGCGGCCCATGGTTTCCACCAGTTATCCAGTTCGTAGAATACGTCACAGGATACGGTGTTTCCTGCCTTGAAGGAAATACCGTTCTCTTTTCCGGCATCTATGACCTTGCCGAGCAGAGGATAAGAAACGGAAGGAGAGTACCGGCCGGGAACCTTAAAAGCATGCTGGTAGTTGGAATCGGTGGAGGTTGCCAGGCTGACCAGAATATCTCCCACTCTGATACTGTCGTGGAAAGCGCCGGCGGTGCCGATTCGGATGATATTTTCTACATCATATTCGGTAAACAGCTCCCAGGAGTAGATTCCCATGGAAGGCATACCCATACCGCTTCCCTGTACGGAGATGGGAACCCCCTTGTAGATGCCTGTATAGCCGTACATATTACGAATCTCTGAATATCTGACCGGATTTTCTAAAAAGTTTTCTGCAATAAACTTTGCACGGAGCGGATCTCCCGGCATGAGAACCGTCTTTGCAATCTGCCCCTTTTCTGCGCCGATGTGTAGTGACATAATCATATTCCTTTCTATTTTAGACTGATGATTGCGGCAAAAGCGCCGCATTCTTAACCTTTGAAAAAAGAAAAACCGATGGGAGACACATCCATCGGTTTTTTTGCTCTCGCATGTGTATTTAACTTATACACTGGTGGGGACGGGTGAGACTTATTTTGCTGCTTTTGCAGCGTTGAATCTTTTAGCTAATCTGGAAACTTTTCTGGAAGCAGCTTTTTTGTTGAGTGTTCCCTTGGCAGCAGCCTGCATTAACTTCTTTTCAGCAATTGTCAGCTTTTCAGCTGCAGCTTCCATGTTGCCTTCTTCTAAAGCAGCGTCGAAGTTTCTGAGAGCTGTCTTCACATGGTCTTTCACTCTTCTGTTTCTAGCAGTTTTCTTGTCGATTACTTTGATTCTTTTTTTTGCGGATTTGATGTTTGCCATAATTTTTCACCCCACTATTATATTTTTAGCACATCTCGCTAAATTCGCATAATAAGTATATACGAACAATGGGGAAAAAGCAAGAGTTTTTTACGACAGGGAATGAAAAGAAGGGAGGGAACGATGCTCAGAGAAACAGCAGAGAACTGTGCCCCGATTTTGCTCAGAACTTAACCGGAAATGGAAAAATTCATGAAAAGTGTATAATTTTTTCTCATTTCCGGAAAAAGACAAGTACAGAGTTTCTAAGAAAATTTTCCCCGGCAGACTTTTATACAAACCGGGTTCATCGAAAATCAGGGTTAATTTTCGTAAAACTGTTGTGCGTGATCGGGATACCGAGAATACTTTTTGAAAAAGTAAAGTGGTTTCTGTACAACTGAACCGCATAATCTCACCCTTTGTCGGAGAAACTTTTTATGAAGGAAGACGGGGGTGATTTTTTTGAAATACAGAACAGACCTTGCGGTGGAAGGTGTGGAAAATCTGGAAGAAACAGGGGCTCGTCCGGGAGAGAAAGACGGAATCATTATGGAGAAGGAAGAAATCGATGAGGATATCCGTGTGACCACCATCGACATTGTCAATATGAAGGGAGAGGCGATGCTGGGAAAGCCCAGAGGCCGTTATGTCACCATGGAGATAGACGGCATCATTGATGAAAAGGAGGGAATTTTCGACAGAGCCGCTAAAGCTCTGGCTGCACAGCTGTCAAAACTGATAAAGCATCATTATCATCTGAAAGTACTGGTTGTGGGACTGGGCAACGAAAAGGTGACACCGGACAGTCTGGGACCGCATACGGTGTCCAAGGTAAAAATCACCAGTCATCTGTTTAAGATTTTCAACTGTGAGGGCGATGAGGAAATGTCCAATGTCAGCGGTCTTGCTCCGGGTGTTACAGCGACTACCGGAATGGAAACGGCAGAACTGATCGAGAAGGCCGTGGAGATGACACAGCCTGATGCGGTGATTGCCATCGATTCTCTGGCGGCGCGTAATATCGACAGAGTCAGCACCACCATACAGCTCAGTGATACAGGGATTTCTCCCGGAGCGGGAATGGGTAATATGAGAAAAAAGCTGAATGAGGAAACTCTGGGGGTAAAAGTAATCGCCATCGGTGTACCGACAGTCATCGATTCGCGAACACTGATACTGGAAGCCATGGAGCAGTTGAAAATTCCGGAAGAGAAAGCATACCGATATATGGACAGCAGAGAATTTGATATGGTGGTCACTTCTACAGATATCGATCTGGTAATTCAATCTTTTTCTGACATTATAGCAAGAGCTGTTAATATTACCCTGCATCCCGGCATATACTCTTAAGAGTAGCTTTTGGGAAAGGACAGCAGGGAGCGTCTATGAGAAGAAAGAATTTGGTGATCTTTTTTGCTTTTATGTATGTAATCGCCGTAGCAGTTTTTTTTAAGGGCATCACGGGAGAAGCAGTCAGCGGAGATCAGCTGACCGCCATGTGCCTGGAAAGCAGTCTGCCTTCCATGGAGCTGGTGGCTGACAGCGGAAATACGGATACAGAAAAAACGGAACAAACTGCGGAAACAGCTGCGAAAACAGGAACAGAAAAGACAGAATCAAAAACTGTAAAGAAGGATAACGGGGAGCCTCGGGTTCTCATTTATCATACCCATGCAACAGAAAGCTATCTGCCTTCCTCGGAAGGAAACTACCATACGACAAAAGAGGAAAATACCGTTCGTGATGCGGGAGATGTGCTGGAAGAGGTGCTGGAGGAAAACGGAATTTCAGTGGTTCATGACAAAACTCTCCATGATAATCCATCCTATAATGAATCCTATTCACGAAGCTGCGAAACAGTAAAAGCGCTGCTGGAAAAATATCCGACCATCGAATGCATCATTGATTTGCATCGTGATGCCACTGCGGAAGAAGTCGCCGGACCCACGCAGCAGGTGAAAGGAAAAACTGCCGCTGTATATTCTTATGTCCTGAGCAATACCACAGAAACCTACGAGGAAAATAAGGCATTTCTGGCGAAGCTGAATTCCGTGGCGGAAAGCGGCTATGACGGATATACGGCAAAAATTCTGGAGCGTCCCTATTGGTACAATCAGGAGTTATCGGGGAAAGCAGTTCTGATTGAAATGGGGAACAATCGAAATAACATTAAGGAGGTCAGACAGTGCGCCGAATTTTTTGGAGAGATTCTGGCAGAGGCATTGGAGGAATAATTTTGAAAACATTGAGACAGACAGTGGTGGTATTCCTGATCTTTCTGATCGGAACGCTTGCACTGGTTCATGTTGACCGGCAGTGCGCCATGACGGATGGCGACACCGGGCAAGTAATGGAAAAACTGGAAAATTTCATTGAAAAATAGAGGGTTTTACTATAAAATATATACTGAAACATTATTTGCAAAGTGAGGAAATCATGGATTATCAGAAATACATCAGGAATTTCAGTATTATAGCGCATATCGACCACGGAAAATCCACTCTGGCCGATAGAATTATTGAGAACACAGGGCTTGTGGCCCATAGAGATATGAAAGAACAGTTCCTCGACAACATGGAGCTGGAGCGTGAGCGGGGAATTACCATCAAGCTGCAAACCACCAGACTGGTGTATAAGGCCAAGGACGGTAATGAATACATCTTTAATCTGATTGACACACCGGGTCATGTGGATTTTACCTACGAGGTATCCCGCAGTCTGGCAGCCTGTGAAGGTGCGGTTCTGGTGGTGGATTCCACTCAGGGCGTAGAAGCACAGACTATGGCTAACGTGTATCTGGCGCTGGAGGAAGATCTGGAGATTCTTCCCTGCCTGAACAAGATCGATCTGGCAAGCTCCCGTCCTGAGGAGACAAAGGAAGAGATTGAGGAAATGATCGGAATCGATGCTTCTGAAGCGCCGCTGGTTTCTGCAAAAGAAGGGACAGGCATTGAGGAACTTCTGGAAGCAGTGGTTCACACCATTCCGGCACCGTCGGGAGATGTGAACGGAAAACTGAAGGCTCTGATTTTTGACTCCGTCTACGATAATTACAAAGGCGTGGTGATCTATGCCAGAATCTTTGACGGCCGGGTCAAAGTAGGCGATACCATTCGCCTGATGAATACGGGAAAGAAATATGAGGTGACTGAGGTAGGGGTCATGGCTCCCGGCCACGTACCGGTGAAATTCCTGAGAGCCGGAGAAGTAGGCTATATCTGTGCCAGCATTAAACAGGTCAGGGATGCAAGAGTCGGAGATACTGTCACTTTGGACAGAGAACCTACCGAAGAGCCTCTGCCCGGATATAAAAAGGTCCAGTCCATGGTGTACTGCGGAATCTATCCTGCCGAGGGAGAAAAATATGAAGGTGTAAAAGATGCTCTGGAAAAGCTTCAGGTCAACGATGCAGCCTTTCTGTTTGAGCCGGAAACATCCACAGCTTTGGGATTTGGCTTCCGATGCGGATTTCTGGGACTTCTTCATATGGAGATCATAGTGGAACGACTGGAACGGGAATTTGGACTTGCCGTCATCACCACTTCGCCAAGCGTTGTGTACCGGGTGGTGCTGCAGGACGGCAGTGTGGAGATGATACAGAATCCGACCAACCTGCCTGATCAGACAGAGATCAGCCATATTGAAGAGCCCATTGTAAAAGCGGATATCATGATTCCGAAAGAATATGTGGGCTCGATTATGGAGCTGTGTCAGGAACGACGGGGCAAGATGCTTCACATGGAATATATTACGGAAAGCAGAGTGCAGCTGCATTATGAACTGCCGCTTAACGAGGTTATCTATGATTTCTTTGATGCACTCAAGTCCAAAACGCGAGGATACGGTTCTCTGGACTATGAATTCGTCCGCTATGAGAAATCTCAGCTTGTAAAGCTGGACGTGCTGCTGAACAAAGAACTGGTGGACGCTTTCTCTATGATTGTTCACGAATCCAAGGCTTACAGCCGGGGACGGTTTGTCTGTGAAAAGCTGAAAGAAATTATCCCGATGCATCAGTTTGAGGTGCCGATTCAGGCTGCAGTGGGACAGAAAGTCATTGCAAGAGAAACCGTAAAGGCTTATCGTAAAGATGTTATCGCCAAGTGTTACGGCGGTGATATTTCCAGAAAGAAAAAGCTGCTTGAAAAGCAGAAAGAAGGAAAGAAGAGAATGCGTCAGTTCGGTAAGGTGGAAGTGCCGCAGGAAGCTTTTACTGCAGTGCTCAAATACGATGACAACAAATAAAGGAGACAATATGGGCGATAAAGAGCGTCTGGAACGGTTTGAGGCCATGAAGGCGGCGGTGGAGTCTCAGCATGCGGACATCGCAGCAAAGATGGAAGAACTGAAAAAACAGGGAAAACAGAGAACTGTGACCTACCGTCAGCTCATGGGAAATAAGCTGGGACTGGAAAACATTCTGCAGCTTTATAAACTGTATGATATAGATTAAGGATAAAATGAAAAAACTGGGTATTTATGTGCATATTCCTTTCTGCAGAAAGAAATGTCTTTACTGTGGCTTTTATTCAAAGGCGGGCAGTACGGACATGGAGCAGAAGCATTACATAGACGGTCTCCTTGAAGATATCTGCGCTTATGGCCGGCGCTACGGCCGTAGCTATGAAATTGACACAATTTTTATCGGAGGGGGCACGCCGTCTTTGCCGGACCCTGCTCTCATTGGCAGAATTCTTGAAAGTCTTTCGGAAAATTTCAGCATTGACACCGATGCGGAAATCACCATGGAAACCAATCCCGGAACCTTGACGGAGGACAGACTGCGGGATTACAGGAGTTTTGGGATTAACAGACTTTCCATAGGGGTTCAGTCTCTGGACAACCGCATTCTGAAAACTCTGGGAAGAATTCATACGGCGGAGGAATTTCTGGAGAATTTCGCTCTGGCAAGACAGGCAGGATTTGATAATATCAACCTGGATCTGATGTTTGCCGTACCGGGGCATACCATGGAGATCTGGGAGAACACGCTGGATCAGGTATTGGAGCTTTCTCCCGAACATCTTTCTTTTTACAGCCTGCAGATTGAAGAAGGTACGCCGTTTTACCGCATGTTCTGTGACGGAGTTATCCGTGAGATTCCCGATGAACTGGACAGGCAGATGTATCACAGAGCTATCGGAAAGCTCTCCGGAGCAGGCTATGTTCACTATGAGATTTCAAATGCCGCAAAACCGGGGTACCGGTGCAGACACAATCTGAAATACTGGTCCATGGACGAATATCTGGGCATTGGAAGCAGCGCCTCCTCTTATATAGACGGCGTTCGTTTCACGGAACCGCCCAATCCGGAATTTCATATCAATACGAAGGAAGATGACATGAGTGAGTTCGTATTTACGGGACTGCGGAAAACCTGCGGGATTGAGCTGGCTGAGTTTGAAAAACGGTTTTCTCAGGATTTCTGGCAGGTCTACGGAGACAGAAAAGCAGAGCTTGCGGATTTCTTCACAGAAGGAAAACTTATAGAGGAGGACGGACGATTGAGGCTTTCCGAAGCAGGAATCGATATTTCCAATGCAATTATGGCAGTTTTTGTATGAGGTAGTTAGGATGAAAAAGTATATTTTAGCGATGGATCAGGGAACCACCAGTTCAAGATGCATCATTTATGACAGAAAGGGAAATATGATCAGCGCGGCACAGAAAGAGTTCCGTCAGTTTTATCCCAGGGAAGGCTGGGTGGAACACGATGCTGATGAAATCTGGTCGACGCAGATGACTGTGGCCCATGAGGCCATGCTCAAGGCGGGATTGACCTATCAGAATATCGAGGCCATCGGTATTACCAATCAGAGAGAAACCACCGTAGTCTGGGACAGACATACAGGAGAGCCTGTCTGTCCCGCCATCGTATGGCAGTGCCGGAGAACCGCCGAATACTGCGACAGTCTTATGGAGCAGGGATTTACGGATATCTTTAAGGCGAAGACAGGACTCCTTATCGATGCGTATTTCAGCGGCACCAAGCTGCGCTGGATTCTGGAAAATGTGGAGGGTGCCAGAGCAAAAGCGGAAGCCGGAGATCTGCTGTTCGGCACCATTGAGACCTGGCTTATCTGGAAAATGACCGGAGGGAAGGTTCATGTCACAGATTATTCCAATGCATCAAGAACCATGATGTTTAACATCAATACACTGACCTGGGATCGGGAGATTCTGGAGGTTCTGGATATTCCGGCCTGTATGCTTCCGGAGCCTGCGCCTTCCAGTCAGATCTACGGTGAGACAGAGCCCCTTCTTTTCGGCGGGCCCATTAAGATCGGCGGAGCTGCAGGCGATCAGCAGGCGGCCCTGTTCGGACAGACCTGTTTTGAAGCAGGGGAAGCCAAAAGTACTTATGGGACAGGCTGTTTTCTGCTGATGAATACAGGAGAGAAACCTGTGATTTCCAATAACGGGCTTCTGACTACGGTAGCCTGGGGGCTGGACGGAAAGGTCAATTATGCGCTGGAAGGGTCAGTATTCGTCTGCGGCGCAGCTGTGCAGTGGCTGCGTGATGAACTGAAACTGATGGACAATGCGGCAGCTTCAGAGGCAATGGCCCTTTCGGTAAAAGATTCCGCAGGTGTCTATGTGGTTCCTGCCTTTGTGGGCCTGGGAGCGCCTTACTGGGACCCTTATGCCAGAGGCTCTATTTTCGGCCTGACAAGAGGAGCGGGGAAGAACCATCTGGTGAGAGCCACGCTGGAATCACTGGCATACCAGTGCAATGATCTGCTTGCCGCCATGGCTTCCGATCTGGGAAGAGAACTGACAGATCTCAGAGTAGACGGCGGAGCCTGCGCCAACAATTTCCTGATGCAGTTTCAGGCGGATATTCTCGGCCGTCGTGTGCTGAGACCACAGTGCATTGAAACCACTTCTCTGGGAGCCGCATACCTTGCCGGTCTTGCGACGGGGTACTGGCACAGCAAAGGGGATGTTCTGGAGAACTGGCAGATTGACAGAATTTTTGAACCCGTCATGGAAGAGTCCGCGCGTCAGAACCTGCTGGGCGGCTGGCACAAGGCTGTGGAACGAAGTCTGGGCTGGGCAAAACAGCCGGATGGCGGAATCGGCTGACCGGCTGCAAATCATAGATAGAATGAACGTGAGAAGAAAGAGAGTTGTAATATGGGTGAAGTAAAGCAAAGAGATTATGCGTTTGACGCATTCAGAGGCCTGTGCATGTGGTCCATTCCCATTTCCCATTTTACCAGAATGGGCGGACATTTCAGCCAGGATTCTCTCAGCGGAATTGTGTACATAACCATCAACGTATTTGTCATGCAGGCCTTTATGTTCCTGTCCGGATACTTTTCCAAAAAGCCTGACCGGAGCAGGGAGATTGCGTTTAAAGTTTTTCTGTGGCCGTATATCCTGAGTATTTTCTTCTTTTACGGAGTAAGGCTGCTGTTCTGGGGAAATGCCAATCTGTATTTTGATCGGGCGCCCTTTGCCATGTGGTTCATGGTAACCTTGTTTCTTTACAAGGTATTCCAGAAAAACTATATCAAGATTCCTCATTTTTTTGCCATGACTTTTGTGCTGTATCTGATTGCGGGATGTCTGCCGTTTTTGACGGACTATCTGTCTCTTGGAAGAATCGTGTCGTATTTTCCTTTTTTCTTCCTGGGCTACTACTGCAATTCGGAACATATTGCCAAAATCAAGTGTCTGAAGAAATGGCAGTGCGCTGTACTGGGAGTTTTTCTCATCGGAGTCTCCTGTTTCCTGGCTTTCGGTGTTCCTCAGGTTCCCGTGGGCTGGTATCTGATGAAAGATCCGGGAAGCTTTACGGGCGTCGAATGGTGGCTTGATATTCTCATGCGAATGATGCTCTTTATTGTGGGAGCGCTCTGGATCATTCTGATGTTTAATATTCTTCCGAGCAGAGACACATATCTGGCTTATGTGGGGAGAAACACCATGCCTGTGTATATCCTGCATCTGGTGGTGCGCCAGTGGATGAAAGAGCATGGAGGTATCTCAATGGATATCTTCCCGATGCCGGGAACCGATAATCTTCTGTATTATATTATGGTTTTCGGTTTTGCATCCCTGTGTGTGGTCATCTTCTCCTCGAAACCGGTGTCAAAGGGATATGATTTTGTGGTAGATACCACTTACGATATTTTTATGTGGATTGTTACTCGTGTGGCGCTGCCGCCGTTTCGGGTTGTGGAGCAGGGTCTTGTTTCTGCAGGACTGGGGCTGTGCAGCTGGATTGAAAAGCAGAAGAAATAGGATAGGAGCCGGATTATGAACGAAATCAGAAAGGACAATGAGCCTGTTGTGGAAACACAGATCAGAGAAACAAAAAGCGGCGGAGCCTCCATCGTGGATTTTAATTATGAAAAATATGCGGAGGTAGAGAGAAAAGCTGTCAACACAGATGGGGCAGTTGCCCTCGGTCTCGGCATAGCTTCTATCATCATGGATCTGATTTTTTCTGTGGTCGGCATTGTCCTTGGAATTATCGGTATTGTCTTCGCATTGAGAGGACGCAGAGACCCTGAAAGACGAGGTGTTGCCACGGCAGGTCTGGTATGCTCTGTGATCGGTATTGTGCTGGGAGTGCTGGCCATACTGGTTTCTGTGATTCTGGTCAGCTTTGTTGCCGGCAACATACTGTTTAATCTGTAAGAGGAAAAAAGATGAGGATCATAATCTCGCCTGCAAAGAAGATGCGTGTCAGGACGGATATTTTTGCCTGCCGCAATCTGCCGGGGTTTCTGGAAGAGGCACAGTTTCTGCTGGCGGAACTGCGGGACTTGTCCTATGAAGAGGCAAAGATACTCTGGAACTGCAGTGATTCCATCGCATCGCTGAATTATGACAGACTGATGCAGATGAATCTTCGGGAAGGACTTACGCCGGCCGTGCTGTCCTATGAGGGCATACAGTATCAGTATATGGCGCCTGATGTTTTTACGGCGGATGCCTATGAATATATAGAAGAACATCTTCGGATACTGTCCGGATTTTACGGTGTGCTGCGGCCTTTTGACGGAGTACAGCCTTATCGACTGGAAATGCAGGCGCGTTTCAGGCGGGAACATGTGGATTCTCTGTATGATTTCTGGGGGAAAAAGCCGGCGGAACAGATTTTTTCAGAGACCGATCTGGTTCTCAATCTGGCATCGAAGGAATACAGCAGATGTGTGGAACCGTACACGCCTGCGGGAAAACAGTTTGTCACCTGTGTATTTGGACAAATCGAAAAGGGAAAGGTGAGAGAAAAAGGCACACTGTGCAAAATGGCGCGGGGTGAGATGGTTCGCTTTTTGGCGGAGAGCGGAGCAGAAGGACTTGAAGAGGTGAAAGCTTTCTGCGGACTCGGATACCGATGGCACGAAGAATTGTCGTCAGACAGCAGGCTGGTATTCATACAGGAATTTTCAGACGGGGAATGAGCGCTTCGAAAGGAAATAAAGAAAGAGAGTGTGACATTATGACAGAGGAAGAAAAAATTTTTGCGGGACTGATTTTTGATCCGAGAAAGAAGGAATTAAAAGACATCAAGCACAGGGCTCATGAGGCCTGCAGAAGGTATAACGCCATGGATGAATATGATCCGGAAAGACTTCCCATCATCAGAGAGTTTATCGGCGGTATCGGAAAGACCTATTATTTTCAGGGACCGATTCAGTTTAACTACGGGAGTCATACTTACATCGGAGAGAACTTTTTCGCCAATTTTAATCTGACGGTAATGGATGATGCCAGAATCTATATCGGAGATAACGTGTGCTTTGGCCCCAATGTTTCTCTCATGGCCACCAACCATCCGCTGATAGCGGAAGAGCGTATGGGCATTGATGAAGAGGGAAACACCACCATGGCAGAGTTTGCCGAGGAGATTCATATCGGAAATAACGTGTGGATTGCCTCGGGAGTTACAGTCCTCGGCGGTGTGACCATCGGCGATAATGCGGTCATCGGTGCGGGCAGCGTAGTAACAAAGGATATTCCGGCAGGATATCTTGCCTACGGAAATCCGTGCAGGGCGGCAAGACCAATTACTGAAGAAGATTCAGTCAGATATATGTTTCCCCGGTAAAACGGGGAGTTTTGTTTTCAGGAGAATTTGACGGATTTTTTGTGATGATGTGGCCTGCCCGGAAGGCGCAACCGAGAATCCTGTCCTGTGACTCCGCTGTCGATAAAAACGGTACAGATAATTAAGAGAAAGGAAGAAGGTCAAATGTGTGAAATTGAAAAGAGACTGCAGGAATTAAAAATTGAACTTCCGGAAAGCCCTGATGCGATGGATAATTATGTAAGTGTACAGAAAGCGGGAAATCTGTGGTTTTTCTCCGGCTCCGGCCCGATGAAGGACGGCAGACCGACTGTTACCGGGCGTTTGGGGGAAAACCTGACCACAGAACAGGGTTATGAGGCGGCAAGACAGGCGGGGCTGAATCTCCTCTCTACTTTGAAAAAGTATTTGCAGGGGGACTGGAGCCGTCTTGAGCAGATTGTAAAAATTCAGGGATTTGTAAACAGCAGCCACAGGTTATGAACGGAGTATCGGATCTTTTCTGTGAAGTACTGGGAGACGGGGGACGTCATGCCAGAACGGCTGTGGGCGTAAGTGTTCTCCCGTTCCAAATCCCCGTAGAGGTTGAAATGATAGTGAAGGTAAAGGATGTCGGCGAGAAAGTGTAAAGTTGAGCCGCAGAGAAAAATACATCTATTTTGAATACTGTATTTTCTCTCTGCGGCTTATATCCATTTTTGCTGGAAAAGATAATTCCGGTTAATTGACTCATACCGGAGCAAAAGACAGTATGATGCCTGCTTTTCAGCAGGCAGTTTTTGTTTTATGCAGCTTGGGAAAAAGATTGAGGTCTGATACTTCTTTTCCGATTTTGCGGGATTTTTTACAGACCCTGCTCCTTCAGCTGCTGCCTGTAATCCTCCAGATTCCTGCGAAGGAGAGAAGGAGTGTCCAGTCCGTAAGGACATTTGGAAGCGCACTGACCGCAGTGAAGGCAGTTTTCGATCTGTTCCATATCTGCCTGATGAGCTTCGTCCATATAGACGGAAGTCGGCGCGCGGCGTATCATCAGAGACATGCGGGCGCAGTCGTTTATCTTGATTCCCACAGGACACGGCATACAGTAACCGCAGCCGCGGCAGAATTCTCCTGCAAGCTGGCGTCTCTCTTCTGTGATGAATGCCTCCATTTCTTCATCCAGGACAGGAGGGTTTTTGTCGCAGTCGAGGAACCGGTCCAGTTCTTCCGTTCTCTGAACTCCCCAGATTGGCAGTACATTGTCATACCGGGAGATAAAGGCATAGGCAGCATCCGCTCTCGTGATCAGACCGCCGCTCATGGCCTTCATGGCGATGAAACCCATATCGGCCTGCAGACATTTTTCCACAAGAGCGGCATCTTCTTCGGAGGCAAGATAGGAGAACGGAAACTGAAGAGTCTCATACAGACCGCTGTCGATAGCTTCATGAGCCACAGCCAGACGATGATTGGTAATTCCGATATGACGGATTTTTCCCTGCTCTTTTGCAGACAGCATGGCTTCATAAAGCCCTGTACCGTCGCCCGGCTTCGGACAGAAGTCTGGATTGTGAAACTGGTACAGATCCAGATAGTCAGTCTTAAGATTGGTCAGGGTCTGATTCAGCTGCCGGCGGAATTCTTCTGCGGTTTTGCACATAGTCTTGCTTGCCAGGAAAACTTTATCCCTAAGACCCCGGTCACAGAGAGAACGCCCCAGTTTTTCTTCGCTGTCGGTGTAAAACCTGGCAGTATCAAAAAAACTGATGCCGTTTTCATAGGCTTTCATAATCAGAGCATCGGCCTCTTCAAAGGAGATCCTCTGAATCGGCAGAGCACCGAAGCCGTTTCGGTTTGTAATGATTTCAGTTTTGCCAAGTCTGATTTGTGTCATAAGATTCACCTCTTGAGTTTTTTCCGAAAAACAGGCTGCCGAAATTTCTGTGTTACGGCAGCCTGTGTTTTCGGGTGGTTGCGTTAATTTTTCAGGCTCTGCAGCGGAGCGGGAATTCTGCCGCCTCTGTTGATCATCTTTGCAGGGGACTGGCTGCGCAGCGGCATTACCGGACCATAGCCGAGAAGCCCGCCAAAATCCAGTTCATCACCTTCTGAGAGTCCGATGGCAGGAATTACTCTGACTGCAGTGGTTTTGGAGTTGACCATACCGATGGCTGCTTCGTCTGCAATGATGGCGGAGATCACTTCGCCGGTTGTATCTCCCGGAATTACGATCATATCGAGGCCTACGGAGCACACTGCGGTCATTGCTTCCAGTTTTTCGATGGAAAGCACACCGTTTCTTGCTGCCGCGATCATGCCTGCATCCTCACTGACAGGAATAAATGCGCCTGACAGACCGCCCACACTGGAGGAGGCCATGACGCCGCCCTTTTTCACTGCATCGTTGAGCATGGCCAGTGCAGCCGTGGTACCGTGAGCGCCGCACTGTTCCAGTCCGATTTCTTCCAGAATATGTGCTACAGAGTCGCCGACAGCAGGGGTCGGGGCCAGAGACAGGTCGATGATACCGAACTCCACATTCAACATGCGAGCGGCTTCTGTGCCGACAAGCTGCCCCATTCTGGTAATCTTAAACGCAGTTTTCTTGATGATCTCTGCAACTTCATTGAGCGGTGCATCATCCGGCATCTTTGCCAGTACAGAACGGACTACGCCGGGACCTGAAACACCTACGCTGAGTACACAGTCGGCTTCTCCCACACCGTGGAAGGCGCCGGCCATAAACGGATTGTCTTCTACGGCATTGCAGAAAACCACCAGCTTTGCGGCTCCGATGCACTGCCTGTCCTTTGTCAGTTCTGCGGTCTCGCGGACTTTCTGTCCCATCAGCTTTACTGCATCCATGTTGATGCCGGCCTTCGTAGATCCTACATTGACAGAAGAGCAGACCAGTTCTGTTTCTGCAAGAGCCCTTGGAATGGCTTCGATGAGCTCTCTGTCACCGGCACTGAAACCTTTCTGAACCAGTGCGGAAAAGCCGCCGATAAAATTGACCCCCACATCGTGGGCAACCTTGTCCAGCGCTTTTGCATATTTGACAGGGTCCCCTCCGGAAACGCCCACCAGCATGGAAATAGGTGTTACTGAAATTCGTTTATTTACAATAGGAATGCCGTATTTCTTTTCGATAAATTCCCCGGTTTTCACCAGATCTTTGGCACGGCTGTAAATTTTGTTATACACTTTCTCACAGGATCTGTCGATATCGCTGTCGGCACAGTCGATAAGGGAGATGCCCATGGTAATGGTTCTGATATCTAAGTTCTCTTCCTGTATCATGGTAATGGTTTCCATGATATCGCTCATATTCAGCATCTATATCGTCCTCCTACCCTTAAATTCTGTGCATGGAATTGAAAATGTTTTCGTGCATCACGTGAACCTGCATGGCAGGGACCTGATCCTGAATAGACTTCTGAAGCTGATCAATCTGCATAGTGGTCTCTGTGATGTCGATGATCATGACCATGCAGAAGAAGCTTTCAAGAACGGACTGGGTGACTTCAATGACGTTGGCATTGGCGTCTGCACAGGCTGTGGAAACTTTTGCGAGAATACCGACCATGTCTTTGCCGATGACGGTTACTACAGCTTTGGATGTCTCTTTCATTGTTCTTCTCCTTTTATCTTGATTTCAAATTGATTATCCGGTAAATTATCATTTACTTTATATAATATGTTAAGCCGGGGGTACATTTCAAGAAAAAATTTTTTGTTTTTCTTCTGATGTCCCACCATGTTTGAAAAGCTTTTCCGGTTGGAAAAAAAGTCTGCCTTGAGAGGGCGGTTCCGGCTGTCTCTTTGCATGTATCCGGCTGCATCCGGTCTTTGCGCCGGGTGAATGTCCATTGCCTCCAGCAGGGCGATGAGCTGTTCCTTTGCCAGTTCGCCTTCCACCAGCTGGCGAAAGGCAGGATGAAAGGTTCCGCTTCCGATCTCTCCGTTTTCACAGATGATATCGGAACTTTTCAGGCCCACCCGTATGATGTTGATCCCCGCATCGGTGAGAATTTTGTACATTTCCTTTGTGCGTTTTACCGCTTCCTCTTCGGTAAGAGGGACATAATCACCCCGCAGGCAGAGATTGTAGAGCTCGGTGTCCCTGATGACCACAGTGGGATAAAGTCTTGCGACAGATGGCCCGATTTTTACGGTTTCTTCCGCCGAATAACGGCATGTCTGCCGACTGTCTCCGGGCAGGCCGATCATCAGCTGGATACCCAGTTCAAATCCGCGATCTTTGATCAGTTTCGCCGCTCTGTAAACGCAGCTACTGTCATGCCCGCGGCCGGAAAGGGTGAGAACCCGGTCATCAAAAGACTGGACACCCAGTTCAATGGTGTCCACATCGAATTTCTCCAGATTGTCCAAAATCTGATCGTCAATGTAATCCGGTCTGGTGGACAGATGAATTTTGTCAATTCTGCCGGCATCCTTATACTTCTTCACTGTCCTCAGATAAGCGGACTGTTCTTCTATGGGAATACCTGTAAAACTGCCGCCGAAGAAGGCAGTTTCAATGGTATCAAGACCACGGCCCTCCAGGGTGGAAAGCCAGGTTTCCACGGTGGTTTCCACATCCTCTGCGGTGATTTCCCTGCTGTGAGCGGTGATCTTTTTCTGGTTGCAGAAAACGCAGTCGTTGGGACAGCCCCTGTGAGGAATAAAAATGGGAATGATTGCGTGTTTTTTCAATGATGTTTTTCCTGCTCTTTCGTTGAACTGTTCGCCGTTACAGAATGGAACCGATATCCGTTAGTTTGAACTGGGAGAACCATTTACAGTTAAGACCCCTTTTTTCGATGAAGTCGACAATGGCGCCAAAGTCGGGATGACCGAACAGATCGCCATGGAAAATGATCTCTTTGCCCACTCTGCCGCTGGCACCTCCGAGAAATCCCGTGTCGTAGCCGTCAAGACGCACAAAGCCGGGCGCAATGCGAAGCACATCCAGTTCGGGATATCTGCTGCAGGCTTTGATAATGCCTTCGTCATAGGTGATAATAGAGGTTTCATCCACGATAACCACACTGCACTTGGTGTATCCCTGCCGGACATCGATGAGCGTCATGCCCATTTCTTTTGCCGCCAGTAGCAGTTTTTCATTGGTAGCCGCAAGATTATGGATAAAATACCTGCCCGTACAGGCAGCGTTAAAGGCTACATCCTGCGGATAATCTCTGCCCAGGTCATGATCGCCGGCAAAGAAAATGGGGGAATTTCTCTCCACTCCCATTTTGCACAGAAAAATATCCGGGTGGTTTGAGATCCCCTTGTCGACAACACCTTCCGAAGCGATGAATTCCAGGGTGTAACCCTGCTCTGTAAGATACTCTTTCAGCCGTATATTGGCGTCTTTTGAAATGTATAATTTGTTCATGAAGATATTTTACCACGAATGTGCCGGGAAAAAAAGAATAGATTGTATTTTATTGGCACAACCACTTGACTTTATCGGCACGGATATGGTTACATTATACTTGGAAAGAAAGACGAAAGGAGAAGAACTGCTATGGACAAAAACAACACGTTGATGACTTCGGGTGTAATCTGGAAGGAAATCCTCCTTTTTTCGATTCCGCTGATATTGGGAAATCTGTTTCAGCAGTTGTACAACATTGTAGACTCTGTGATCGTGGGCAATGTGGTGGGCGAGAATGCCCTTGCGGCAGTAGGGGCGGGAGGCTCCATCATTCAGCTTCTGATTGGATTTGTAATAGGCGCTTCAGCCGGCGCCGGGGTTGTGACATCTCAGTATTACGGGGCGCAGAACAGAGAGGGCGTGTTTAAGGCCGTTCATACGACTCTTGCCATTGCCATCTGCGCAGGTATCATTCTTTCGGTGGTGGGAATTCTGCTGACACCCTGGATTTTACAGATGATGAATACGCCGCAGGAAGTCTTTTCCGATGCCAAAGCCTATCTGCAGATTTTCTTTGCAGGCTGTTTCTTTTCTGTTATCTATAATCTGATGGCAGGTATTCTCAATGCTGTGGGCAATTCCAGAAGAGCGCTGATCTATCTGATCATTGCCGCCGTTTCCAATACGATTCTGGATATTATCTTTGTTGCGGGTTTTCACTGGGGCGTTGTGGGCGCTGCGCTGGCCACAGATATCAGTCAGGGAATTTCCTGCTTCTTTATTCTTCGTTTTTTATGCCGGAGCAGTCAGATGTATCGTGTGCGTCTCAGAGCGATTCGCTTCTACGATCGTCTTCTGTCCAGAATCATAAAAGTCGGTCTGCCGACGGGAGTTCAGAATATTGTCGTTTCTCTGTCCAATGTCATCGTGCAGTCCAGCATCAACAGTTTTGGCGCCACCGTTATGGCATCCTATGCGGCCTTCAACAGAATCGACGGGTTTATACTGCTTCCGATCCTGAGTATCAGTATGGCCGGCACCACTTTTGCGGGACAGAATTTCGGTGCGGGACAGCCAGAGCGAATTAAACGGGGAATCAAGGTTTCTGTGGGTATGGGAACTGTTTACGCCATTGCGGCAGGTGCGGCAATGCTGATCTTCGGTCCGTATATCATCAGAATTTTTACCTCTGAACAGAGTGTTATAGATACAGGAATTTACATGATGAAATATATGTATCCGTTTTACTGGTTTATTGCCATATTCCATATTTCCATCGGTAATATCAGAGGAGTGGGCAGAACGCTGGAAGGTATGATCATGTCAGTCTTCGCTTTGTGTGTGTGCAGAGTGATCTGGATTCTGGTCAGCATGCGTATTTCTCACCAGCTGATGCTGGTAATCATCGGCTATCCGATTACCTGGCTCATTGGTGTGATTCTGATGGCGGCTTACCTGAAATGGGGAAGATGGCTGAGAACTGAGGAAATGGAACCGGCGGAAATCGGAAGCTGAACCGAAACGGAATGGAAAAAGCCGGTTAACAGGATGAAATTCAGCAGAAAGGCAGAAAATTTATGGTGAATATCGGTAATAAATGGGATGAGGTTTTAGCCGGAGAATTTGAGAAAGACTATTATCAGAGGCTCCGGACGTTTCTGATTGAGGAATATCGCAGTAAGACGATTTATCCGGATATGCACGATATTTTCAATGCGCTTAAGGCCACCTCCTATGAGGATGTCAAGGTGGTGATTCTGGGGCAGGACCCTTATCACGAGCCGGGGCAGGCTCACGGTATGGCTTTTTCGGTGAAAAAAGGCGTAAAAACACCGCCGTCTCTTATCAATATCTATAAAGAGATCAAAGACGATCTGGGGTACGACATTCCGGAACACGGTTATCTGATGAAATGGGCGCAGGACGGGGTGCTGCTGCTCAATACATGTCTGACGGTACAGGAGCACAGAGCCAATTCCCACAAAGGAAAGGGATGGGAGCAGTTTACGGATCAGGTAATCTCACTGCTGAACCGGAGGGAAAAACCCGTTGTCTTTATTCTCTGGGGGGCAAATGCCAAATCCAAACAACAGCTGATTACCGGAAAGCAGCACCTGATACTGACAGGGGCTCATCCAAGTCCTCTGTCGGCTTACAACGGTTTTTTCGGCGGAAAGTATTTCTCAAGAGCCAATGCCTTTCTTACTGAAAATGGAGAGGAACCGGTGGACTGGAGTATAGAATAGAAAAATCTGTTACGGAGTATATGATTTAAGGGAGGAAAGCAGTTTATGACTATTGGAATTGTAGTTGCTGTAATTGTGGTGATTGTAGTGCTTTGGCTGATCATTGCCTACAATGGATTTATCAGAGCGAAAAATAATGTGGAAGAAGGTTTTTCCACCATGGACGTTTATCTGAAGAAGCGTTTTGATCTGATTCCCAATCTGGTGGAAACGGTAAAGGGATATACCGACCATGAAGCAAAAACTCTGGAAAAAGTGGTTTCGGCGCGAAGCATGGTGCAGAATGCCACGAATACAAGAGAGCAGCTGGAAGGAGAGAACGCACTGAGTCAGACACTGCACAGTCTGTTTGCCGTTGCGGAAAACTATCCGGATCTGAAAGCGAATCAGAATTTCCTCGATTTGCAGGTTCAGCTGCAGCAGATTGAAGCGGATATCGCCAACGCAAGAAAATATTACAACGCAGTGGTGAAAATTTTCAACAATAAGTGTGAAATGTTTCCAAGTAATCTGCTGGCGGGGATTTTCCACTTTGAGAAGAAACCGATGTTTGAAGTCGAGGGAGCCGAGGAACGGCAGAACGTAAAGGTGGAGTTTTAATGGAACGCATGTGGAAAGGTTTTGCCGGGCAGGCCGTCAGACGGATGTTTTTATGTCTGGCGGCTGTCCTTGTGCTGATGCAGGCATCTCTGTCTTTTGCACAGGGTTATACTTACGGCGCAGGTTATGAGACAGAGGCCTTTGATGTAAAGGTGACAGTCAGTGAGGATCACGTCTGCCATGTGGAGGAAACCATTACCGTGAATTTTCAGTCTGAAAAGCACGGGATTTTCAGATATATTCCTTATGAGCCGGGAATTTATACGATTAAACATGTGCGCATTGCAGACGACTCCTATGATGTGGAAAGTCAGTATGAAAACGGGATCAATCAGAAAATTATCCGTATTGGGGATGAGGACAAAACTCTGAAAGGCCGTCATACCTACCTGATTTCTTATGATATTGTCGCTTATCGGGACAGGGATGAGGTGCTGGACTATTTTTCTCTGGATGTTCTGCCGACAGAATGGGAGACAGATATTCAGAAGAGCCATATTACAGTGCAGATGCCGAAAGAGATTGACCCTGAAAAGCTGCAGGTTTTTTCGGGGTCATACGGACTGGACGAAAACTATCTGGGTATTGATGCGGATTACGACAATGCTTCAAATACCATCACCATCTCAGCTGAAAATCTGTATCAGGGAGCAGGTATTTCGCTGTACACAGAACTTCCTGAAGGATACTGGGAAGAGGCGGCATCAAGGGATTGGCTGCTGTATCCGCTGCTGGTAATTCTGGCGGGCGTTCCGGTTTTATGTTTTGTTTTATGGCTGATTTTCGGAAGGGACAAGAAACTGATCAGGACTGTGGAATTTTATCCTCCGGAAGATCTGACCCCTGCGGAAATCGGTTATATCATAGACGGTTCTGTAGATACCAAAGATATGGTTTCCATGCTGACTTATTTTGCGGAAAAAGGATGGCTTTCCATTACGGAATATGAAAAGGATAAATTTGAACTGAAACGGCTGAAGAATATTGATGCAAAAGAAAAACGATTTGCAAAAACCCTGTTTGCGGGTCTTTTTGAAGAGGGAGATGTGGTCAGCCTCAACGAGCTTCCCAAAGAGTTTGGTGAAGTGTTTCAGCTTTCAAAAAGTCAGCTGAAAGATTTTTACAGTGGAAAAAAAGCGCTGGTAACAGGGGCTTCCAGAGTCTGCAGAGAAGTTTCTCTGCTGCTGGTCTTTCTCCTTCCGATGATTTCGGTGGGCATGGCTGCTGCGGCATCTTTCAATTATCTGTATGCTGTATTTCTGGTTCTCGTTTTCTTTCTCACTGTCGTCGGGGGAGCAGGGATGCTCATCACCTTTGACCGGAGAGCGACATATTCTGCGGTTAAAAAGACCGTTTTCACCGTTATTGCCGGTTTACTTATGACGGCAGGGTTTGCCCTGGCAGCCCTGGTATGTTTTGCTGCCATGGATTGGCCGTGGGTGTCCGCAGCGCTGCTGACACTGGTGTCACCGATTGTTTCTTTCATATTTGCGGTTCTGATGGAAGCAAGAACGGAACTGAGCTTAAAGCTGCAGGGTCAGATACTTGGATTCCGCGACTTTATCGAAACAGCAGAACTGGAAAAACTGAAACTTCTGGCTGATGAGGATCCGCAGTATTTCTATCACATTATGCCTTATGCCTATGTGATGGGACTGTCGGACAAGTGGATCAAGAAATTCGAAAAGATACCGACAGTACCGCCTTTCTGGTACACAGGAAGCGGAACAGATTATACCTTCAGTGTTCTCTGGTACAGCCATATGTTCAGAAGCTGTTCAGGAAGTTTTGTCAATCAGACTATTCGCGCAGTGGCTGCAAACAGCGCTGATACCGGAGGAGGCGGAGGCGGCTTCGGCGGCGGTGGCTTTTCCGGAGGCGGCTTCGGAGGAGGCGGAGGCGGCGCCTGGTAAAAAGAAAAAGAATATCGCCGGGGAAAGGACGAAACCGGATGCCCGGCAAACCGGCACGGTTATGAATATGAAAGTATTCATATCTGTTCTCTCCGGAAAAACGGAAAATAAACAGGCCCAAGGCAGCAGTATCATGCCTTGGGCTTTGCTGTACCGTATAGCTTATCTTTTGTGACTTTCGTCATAGAGTTTCTGTATTTCCGGCGGAAGCTTATCCGGAAGCATATTATTGATTCTGTCCTCATTGCCGTCTTCAAGGGCAGTCTCATAGTACCAGCATTTGAATTTGAGCAGGGCAAGGGTTTTCTGAAGGGATTTGATTTCATCTTCAACTACGGACTTTCTTGTTTCAAAAAGTTTTTTTCTTTTTTCATAGCTGCCGCTGCCTTCACTTACCCACACGAAAAACTGTTTGATATCTTTAATTTCAAGCCCCGAATTTTTAAGGCAACTGATCAGAGAAAGAGCCTCCAGCTCATTGTCACTGAAGTATCGAATATTGCCTTTTCTCTCAAGATGCGGAAACAGACCTTCCCTGTCATAATATCTCAGGGTAGAAACCGGAATATTGAACATTTGGGAAACACGGCCAATCGTGTACATTTTATCTCTCCTTCACAAAAAAATGCTTGACCTAAAGTTAACTTCAGGTATTAAGATATAATCAGCTTAACAAATAATCAGAAAAAAGTAAAGCAGATAAAATGGCCGGTGTCAAAAATGAGAAAATATCAGCTGTATATCAGTGCAAGTGTTATGACAGAGAAAGCAGCTGAAAAGATCGCTGCTGCACCGGGTGCGCAGATTGCTGAAGGAAGGATACCGGACAGGACTTCCGCAAAGGATATTCAGAATCTGATTGAGAAGATTTAAGAGAGTATGGGAGGATTTAAAAAAATGATTTACAATGATTTTCAGGATTTGAAGTTGTCGGCATTGGGCATGGGGACTATGAGGCTTCCTGTTCTGAATGGCGATGACAGCAGCATTGATGTTGATGCGGCAAGAGAAATGTTTGCCTATTGCATGGAGTCAGGTATTAATTACTACGATACCGCTTATGGTTATCATGGTGGAAACTCCGAAACGGTTGTCGGAGAACTGCTGAAGGAATATGACAGAAACAGCTTTTATCTGGCATCCAAATTTCCGGGATATGATTTCTCAAACATGTCCATGGTTGAGGAAATCTTTGAGGAACAGCTCAGGAAATGCCAGGTGGACTATTTCGATTTTTATATGTTCCACAATGTATGTGAGATGAATATTGACGAATATCTGAATCCAAAGTACGGAATTTTTGATTATCTGATTGAGCAGAAGAAAAAGGGCAGAATCAGACATCTTGGATTTTCTTCTCATGGTGATATTGATTGCATTACCGGATTTCTTGAAGCATACGGAAAGGACATGGAGTTCGGTCAGCTGGAACTGAACTATTTTGACTACAGATTCCAGAATGCCAAAGGTAAGGTAGAACTTCTTGACAGATGGAATATCCCGGTATGGGTAATGGAGCCTGTAAGAGGGGGTCAGCTTGCCGAGCTTTCACAGGAAGCGACTGCCAGGATGAAACAGGTAAGACCTGATGAGAAGGTGACTGCATGGGCTTTCAGATTTCTTCAGTCCATTCCCGGTGTGACAGTCACTCTGTCCGGAATGTCAAACATGGAGCAGCTTAAGGAAAACGTCAGCACATATGCTGAAAGAAAGCCGTTAAACGAAGCCGAAATGAAACTGATCCTCGGTATTGCAGATGAAATGATCAGTAAAACAACTGTGCCTTGTACAGGTTGTCATTACTGCGTATCCAAGTGTCCCAAAGAACTTGATATTCCTTTCCTGCTAAAACAGTACAATGAGGCTATGGTTTCCGGTTCAGGCGATTTCATTGCTTCAATGGCCCTTTCTTCGGTAGCCTCTGACAAGCAGCCTGAGTGCTGTATTAACTGTCATAGTTGTGAGAAGGTCTGTCCGCAGACAATTAAGATTCCTGAGGAACTTAAGAAATTTGCTGCCAAAATGGGCAGATAAGCAGACAGTATTAAGAGAGGATGTGCTCAAATAAGCAGAATAGTACAGACAGCAGGCAGAAAAGCGCCGGAGAATCTGCACCGGGGTCTGCACACTATGATGACGGCATTCTATCCGGGAAAATCCGGAATAATCGGGATATTGACATAAAGACAAAAGCATCATGGACAGGGGAGTAGGGCAGATTAACGAAGGCGACCTGCCGTATGAGGATGAGGCATAGGTGCAAAGTATTATAATTTGTGTCAGCTAAAAAAGGAAACCCTTAAAACTTTTCAGGTTACAGGGTTTTCTTTAGTTTAAATAACAAACAGGCCTTGTGCAGGTCTCTTAAGTCCGGAGGAGAACATAAGACCCGAAGGTGAAAAAACTGCCGCCCCTCTTGGAGAAGGGGCAACGTCTTGTTGTCACAAAGTGTAATATAAAATGGACAGAAGAGTTTGGAGATGAAAGAACTGATGACAGAGAGAAAGCCTGATAACGGCAGACTTTTTGACAGACCTGCAATTTCAGATACAGGAGAGATATCACCTGTCCTTTCTCTTCCGGCTGTCGTAGAGTTCGTACCGGATTACCGGATATGATGCAGCAGATGATCTGACCACCACCGGGTTTGCAATCGCCATGCCGGATGCCCGCAGCCGGAAGACGCAGAAAATGGCGGAATGCCTGAATATTTGGGCAAATACGGTTAAAACTCATGTTTCGGAAGTCATGCGTAAACCGGAAATCAGGAACCGAAAAGATTTAAAAAAATATATGTCCCAATAGAGAAATTATCTGTTGGAGTCCCTGCGTGGGTCACCCGTTTTGGATGCCGGAACGGGTGATGGTCAAGGCTGTTTTTTTAC
>CASEOD010000132.1 GCA_949289445.1 uncultured Eubacteriales bacterium | reverse complement strand
AGTCCGAGTCCCGAGCCGCTGGTATTCGTATTTCTGCTCTTTTCTCCCACAACAAACGGCTCAAAAAGAGTAGTGCGAATAGCCGGAGGAATCCCTCCACCGTTGTCGGCAAGCACAAGTACCGCTTTTCCTGCTTCTTCCGCAACTCTGCAGTAAAAGGTAGATCCTTTTTCACAGTATTTAAAAAAATTACCTACGATATTATCCAGAACTCGCCTGAATCTTTTTCCGTCCAGATTTACCATGACTCTCTTTTCGTCGATATCAATTTCAAGACAATATCCGCCGATATCAAATTCATTATATTTTTCAGCAAAATAACCTCTGGCAAATTCACAGAGATCTGTCGGCTGAGTTTCAAAGAAATTGTCGGGATGATCCATTTTGGCATATTCATGAAACTCTTCAATCAGCTCTGTCAGTTCTTCCGAACGCTGATAAATGGTTTCCAGATATCTTTTCTGCTCGTCTTCACTTACCAGGCCGTCTGTAATTGCCTTGGAATATCCTTTGATGACAGTAATTGGGGTTTTCAGATCGTGAGAGATATCTGCTATCAGTTTCTGTTTATCATTCTGCAGCTGCAGATTGTCCTCTTCCATCTTTTCCAGCGCCACAGACATGTCATTGAAGTTCTCACAGATCTCAACAAATTCTTTCGGTCCGCAGTAATCCACAAGCACACCCCGGTTTCCTGACGATACCTCCTCCATAGCATGATTTAAAGCTTTTAACGGTTTTTTGACTCTCCAGGCCACCCATGCGGAGAATAAAAAGGCGATTAGAGCATAGGCCGCCAGAAATTCCACAGCAAGAATCAGATAGGATCTCTTGATCCGCTCAATGGTATTCTTGAAATTTCTAGGACTGAAGGCCAGAATTGTACGTTCCCTGCCTTCACTGTCCGTAAAGGCAGTCTTGGAAATTGTCGTTTTTTTCGACAATCTGTCTGTCAGAAGTTCATATTCCCTGCGCGTCAGAGTCTTCTTATTCTTATCTGCCGTCGTGTAAAGAATGTTTAAATCCTCATCCACCACATACACATCGCTTCGAACGATTCCACCGTCTTCTGTAAAGCTGTCAGTGGTAACGACCTGTTCCACTCTTCCGTCCGGCTGCTTGTACTGATCTACCGTAATCAGTGAAAAGTCGTCATAGTCCGAAATGAAACTAATCTCATAGTTCGTATAGGTATCTTGTCCGTGTTCCTGGCTGTTAGAATAAATGACATTATTGTTTTCGTCCAGAATCTGCACATATCCTCTCCTGCCCAGATATCTCTCCACATCGATACTGTCATAAGAGTTCGGATCGGTCTGTGCAAAGACTTCGCTCAGTTCCTTAAGATGCGGCACACTGTGAAATCTTCCCGCCTTCCAGGTGATCGTGAAAAAAAGGGCCAGCAAAAGCGCTATCAGCACAATGGAGAAAAACATATATTTCAACAGTACTGACGTTATGAAACGGCCCTTTATCCTTTTATCTTTATTTCTTTTCAATTTTATATCCCAGCCCCCTTATGGTTTTTATGTACTGTGGATTTTTAGAATCATCCCCAAGTTTTTCTCTGATCTTGGAAATATGCACGATAATTGCATTCTCATCAGATTCGTAAAACTCATCATTGATAGACTGGTAAATCTGCGCTTTTGTAAAAACACTGCCCGGACTTTTCATCAGGAGCGCGAGAATTTTAAATTCCATCGGTGTAAAAATCAGTTTTTCTCCATTCTTCATTACTGTCATAGTATCCCAGTCGAGAGTTAAATCCCCGTTGACAAGGCGCGTTTCAGCTTTCTCCGGCATCTTGTTCAGCTGATATACCCGGCGCAGATTGGAGTTGACTCTGGCAATGATTTCAAGCGGATTGAAAGGCTTGGTCATATAATCGTCAGCGCCCAGATTCAGCCCCAGAATCTTATCATTGTCCTTATCTTTGGCTGAAAGGAAGATAATCGGAAATTTCTGTCCCTGCTCACGAAGCTTGACCGTAAGCTGGTATCCGTCAAGACTTGGCATCATAATATCCAGTACAGCCAGATGGATCTTATATTTCTGCGCAATATTG
This sequence comes from uncultured Eubacteriales bacterium, assembly GCA_949289445.1. GTDB lineage: Bacteria > Bacillota > Clostridia > Peptostreptococcales > Anaerovoracaceae > Senimuribacter. The sequence goes on along the minus strand of CASEOD010000132.1, from coordinate 1,905 downwards.
TAGGCTTCTATCCCATCGGCTGCCATCAGCACCTTATATCCGCTGCTTTCCAGATAAAGTCTCAGCAGCGCCGCAATATCCTTGTCGTCCTCGGCAATAAGAATCGTATAATCCATGTCGCACCTCTTTTTTCCTTAAAATAAAAGCAGAAGAAGCCAGTCCGCTGACCAGAACAAACAGATAAAAACTGATTCCTCTGGACAGTATCATGGCGCCCGGCAGCAGAGCCGTCGGAAACAGCGTTTTGAAAAGTACAAGAAAACCGCTTTCACTGACCCCAAGAGCTCCGGGCAGCGGCAGTGCAGATACCGACACATATAAAACAGCCTGCAAAGCAATCACTTCCGGCAGTCCGAAGCCGGAAAGATCAAAACTCCTGTATATCAGGAACGGGACACTGTACATGGCCAAAATCTGTACCAGACTGGTCAGAATGGTCTTCAGAAAAATACTGCTGTTCTGTTTTAAAAAAGCAGCGCTTTCCCGGTACTCCCGCAGCTGGCGTATCAGCTTGTTACGCACAATATCCGCTCTTTCCTCACTGAACATCCTGACTAATTTTACCACTAAACATGCCAGCTTTGCCATCATTTTCTCGGAAAATACAGCAAAAATTATGGCTGCCATTACGGCTGTGTTAACAATCAGTCCCAGAATCAGCAAAATCCTAAAGTTTCCCATGGTTTCCACAATGAGACGATGCTGATATAAATATCCCGAAATTCCAAGCACAATAGTGACAGACTGAAAACTGAGCAGTTCAAACAGCAGCGACAGAGTGCCATGCGCCACCTGAATACCGTCTCTGCTCATAAAATAAAGCTGCATCGGCTGTCCGCCCGAAGCAGATGGTGTTACGGAACTGAAAAAGAACCCTGTCAGAGCATATTTAATGCCATCTGTCTGTCTGACAGGATAACCGAACAGGCGAAGGCATCTGACAATGTTCAATCCTTCACAGAACAGAAAAACACACATGGCGCCGATACCCAGACTAAGAAACCGTATGTCTGAAACCTTCATGGCCGCAGCCAGTTCTGCAGGACTGTTGTCCCTGCAGATCATGTAAAAAGTGAGCAGCATGAGCAGAACAAACAGTCCCCCGTTTTTCAGAAATCCAAGATATTTATGTTCATGCTTCTTTTTCATAATCTGCTCCAATTCTGCCTCTCTTACAATAATGTGATTCTATTTTTTCCGTCCTGCAGTTTCCTGAAACGATATCCTTCTTCCAGCCAGACAGGAATTGTTTTTTCCAGCGCTTCCAGCATCCGAAGAGGTGCGCCCCTGCGCCCCCGCCCGTCATGCAGGCAGATAATGCTGCACGCTCTGGCTCTCTTCAGCAGCTTATACTGCAGAAGAATCTCACTGCTGTCTGCAGTCCAGTCCTGAACCATTACATCCCACAATACCTTAGTTAAACCGAATTTTCTGATCATCCGAAGAGTGATCCAGTTGACATGTCCCCAGGGAGGTCTGTAAAGCACAGGTTCCACACCGAGATCTTTCAAGGCTCTGATACTTTTCTCAAAATCTCTTCTGGTATAAGACGGGGTCTGAACCATAGCGCTTCTGTGCTCATAAGAATGCAGTCCCACGGTATGCCCTTCTGTAATCATACGGCGTATCAGTTCCGGGTTTTCTTCGGCTGATCTGCCTACGACAAAAAAAGTTGCTTTAATTTCGTAAGCGGCTAAAATATCCAGAAGTTTTGCGGTATAAATGGGATGAGGCCCGTCATCAAAGGTCAGATACAGAACTTTCTCCGTATTGCTTTTTGTCCTTTTTTTCAGCCTGTGGTTCAGTTTTCCGCACTGGGACGGCAGAAAGCTGTAGCCTGCCGCAGCTAAACCGGCAGCACAGGCTGTCAGCAGCGCTCTGCTGCCGGATTTCCTTTCAGATGTA
>CASEOD010000131.1 GCA_949289445.1 uncultured Eubacteriales bacterium | reverse complement strand
GGAGAAACTGCAGTGAGAGAGCTTTATGAAGAGACCGGGGCTTTAGACTTTGAAATAGAGCCTGTATGCGTATATTCTGTGGTTTCATCTGATGACTTTGACGGGGAAGAAACTTTCGGCATGCTTTTCTGGGCAGATATTGCGACTTTTGAAAAAGAACTGCACAGTGAAATGGAAAAAATAATCTTTACGGAAAAACTTGTTGATAAATGGACATACCCTCAGATTCAGCCGAAGCTGATTGAGGAGGCGAGGAGAAGAGGATTTCCGGGGATAGGAGGATGATGGACAATGACTAAAGATGTATTGAATTATGTAACGGCGAAAACTTTGGAGCTGATGGATTCGCCAACCTGCTGTGTCGATGCGAAAGAGGCTGCCCGCATGTGGCTCAACGCGCTGGGCACTGATAATGAGGCGGAGATGACGAAGAACTATCTTGCCGAACTGGAAGAGGATATCGTCACAATTGACGGACTTATTGCTTTTGCAGGTTCTGAAGCGGGCGTTTCCTGTTTCGGGGCAGAGAAGGCTGCGGATATCAAGGCGCATGCTGAGGAGATCAGGGAGTCGGGTGCAAAGTATTGTGACTGTCCTGCCTGCAGCCTTGTAGCGGAGATACTGGAGAAAAAAGAAGAAATGCTGGGATAGTAAGAAGGAGGGCCGGAAGCCCTCCTTTTAAAAATAGAATCCTATACTGTAAGAGCCATAGCTTTCAGGGTCTGTCTTGGAAATCTCAAGATAGTAAGTGCCGGCTGAGAAAATCGTTGTAAAGTATTCTTCTACGTTGTCGTTTGGAGACAGATCTTCAGAAATTTCTTTTTCATAAATCGGGTTTTCCGACTGATCATACAATCTGACATGAAATCCGAATTTCTTCCAGTTTTTAAATGGGAGAAACATTAGCGTCTTTTCTGTGTCTCTGTCGATGGTGAACCGATACCAGTGGGATTGAGTCTCCAGAGGGGTAAACCAGTTATTTCTTGAAAATTTCTCTTTTAACTGCACAGCATGTTCTTTATCGTGTGCCGGAGTAAAGGGCCTTTTGTCACCTGCGAAAAATTCAAGATAGCAGCTGTGGAAGGGACCTGCTTTGATTCGGTAAGAACCTTTGTCCGCATAGACTCGAAGGCCATAGGTTTTACCCCGATGAGAGGTTTCTATTTTTGTCCATTTTCCGTTCATCATTTTCTCCAGAACAACTTTGCCTGAGCGACCGGTTTCAGTGTAGAAGAAAATTTCACTGTCTGTTTCCAGCTCTATGGGAATCAGCAGGCCGTCTTTTAGGCCGTTCAGTTTGAACTGGTGAATAACTCCGTTTTCAACGGTTCTTACGTCATAAAACTTCGGGTTAAGTGCCAGATAGCATGCTAAGAGAATCAAAACGACTGTCGCAATGATCATCAGAGTTTTCTTTAATCTTTTTCTCTGTGCTGACATAATCTCACCTCCCTGTACTGATTTCAGTATATTCCGGTTTATTAAGAAATTCAATCTTATAAATCAGTAAATTATGAAAAGTCTTTTATTTTATTATTCAAATATGATATAATAGACACATAGGAGATTTGATTATGGATGTGGACAGAAAGTAAATTCATTTTTTATTGGCGGTAATCTGAATGCAGTTTTATTGTCAGTGACATAACAGAATAGGAGACAATTGACAGGAACTGCTTATAAGTTCTGAAAAGCGAGGAGAATCTCTTGATGAAAAAAATGAACTTTACGAAGGTCCCAATTTTAGTATTCAAAATTTCCGGACTGACTGCAGCAGGATTCGTTCTGCTGACTTTTTTTGCAAGTATTACGCAGAGTGTTATGATTGTAGTACTTGCCGAATTTTTGGATGGCGTGCTGAATCTTTTTAACGGTTCGAGAGGTATGACAATTCAGCATGTACTGATTCTGATCTGCTGTTATACAGTATTACAGTTGTTTATCTGGGTACAGCCTAATTTTTTTGAATGGCTCAATACAAAGTGCAGGATTAAGATAAAGAAGCACTGTAATGATATGCTGTTAGATAAATATGCCAGAATACAGTATCGCTTTACGGAAAACGCGGAAACCCTCGATCTGATAAATCGGGTTATGCTGCGGCCTGAAGAAAAGATTCTGGACTGTTTCCACTGTTATCTTCAAATTGTCGGGTTTATTGTAAAAGTGACAGGAATACTTGTGATTCTGGCTTCTGTCACCGTTTGGACTACATTATTTATCGTGATATGCGCAATTCCGCTGTTCTTTCTGGCAGTCAGAAGCGGAAGAGCGGAGTATGAAGCTGCAAAAGAAGTGACTCGTTTTCAGAGAGAGGCGGAATACTTTTCTGAAATAGCTCTGGGAAAAGAATATGTATACGAAAGGAAACTTTTTCAGTATGGAGGGTATATTAACCGTCTGTGGAAAGAGAAAGCGGAATTTGCCCGCAGAACGAGGCTGAAGACGAGTGTCAGATGGTACATAAAGAATAAAACGGCAAGTGTCTTTACTGCTATGATTGGCATTGTCACGACTCTTGTGCTTATCGATCCGGTATTAAAAGGTCAAATGACAATCGGACTGTATATTTCTCTGGCAGGAGCCGTATATGAATTTATAAAAGTCATGGCATGGGATTTTATGGAAAATATTGACAGTCTTGCCGGCGCAAAAGAATATCTGAAAGATTTTAACGAATTCTTCACTCTTGAAGAAGATGCAGAGGATGAGAATAAGGAAGAATCTTCCTGTATCAGCTTTGAAAAATTAGAATTTCACAATGTGTCTTTCCGTTATCCAAACGCAGAGAACTACACAATAAAAGACCTGAGCCTGACCATAGAAGCCGGTAAAAAATACTGCATTGCAGGTGTCAACGGTTCAGGTAAGACGACCATGGTCAAACTGATATTGGGGCTGTATGACAACTATGAGGGGGAAATTCTGTTAAACGGAAAAGATATTAAAACTTACAGCAAAGCGCAGATTGGACGAATCTGCTCAGCTGTTTTCCAGGATTTTTCAAAATATGGTATCTCAGTGAGGGAGAATATCCTTTTGGGAGGCTTAAAATATGATGATGTGATTGATGAAGAGAAACTTTCTGATATTGTAAAAGAAGTGGGGCTTGAAGGTGAGATTGAAAAGATGGAACAGGGCATGGATACTGTTCTGGGAAACCGTTTTAAGGAGGGTCAGGATTTCTCAGGCGGTCAGTGGCAGCGTCTTGCTATTGCGAGAAATCTTGCCGGCAGTTCTCATGTGGTATTCTTTGATGAGCCTACAGCCGCACTGGATCCCATTGCTGAAAGAGAATTTTATCATTCTTTAGAGAATTTGATTTTCAGAAAGACCATTGTTGTGATATCCCATCGCTTGGCGGTGGCAAGGCACAGTGATATGATTTTCGTCATAGACGACGGAAAGGTCAGTGAACAAGGCAGTTTCAAACAGCTTATGGAACGACAGGGATCCTTTTTCAGGATGTATGAAAGTCAGAGGAGGTGGTATGATGAAGCGCACAAATGAGTTTGCTGCTGTCATTCAGACCATCTTTCCCAAGATGGTGAAGTCATGTCCCTGGCTGTTTCTGTTAAGTGGATTATGCAGTATTGCAAACAGTTTATGCATGGGCGTTCTGATATATTACTCTCAGGAGCTTTATGACACTTTGCTGAAAGCTGTGGGAGGGAGTGCTGACAGAACAGAGGTCATCGGCACAGCTTTGTTTTTTGGCGGTGTGACTGTCGCAAATCAGGTACTGAACGGACTGAGCGTTTATATTATGAATGTCATGTTTGATATTATAAAACAGGATCTGACCTATGAACTGCATGCAAAGGCGGATCGTCTGAAAGCAGTATCTTTTGAAAATGAAACCATTTTCAATCAGCTTCAGATGGCGATACAGGGAAGGGATGAATCAATCTTTCTGCTGTTTATCTGCTTTACACCTTTAACCTGTCATCTGCCTCTGTACCTGTTTATGGCAGCCTATCTGCATACATTGAATCCAAAGTTTGTATGGGGGATTCTGCTGATTTTTCTGCCTATCTGTATCAGCTATCTGTATAAAATCAGGGCAAAATCAAAGCTGGTTGACAGCGCGGCAGAGCCTCGGCGTAAAATGGATTACTATTATCAATGTATCACCGGCCGGGAATATTTTAAGGAGACAAGACTTCTTGGCGCAATTCCGTTTTTTAAGGGACTGTTTGAACAGTCAATGGAAGTGGTCAACCAGCTTGAAAAAACTTTTCACACAAAAAGTCTGAGAATTGATCTGGTATCCAAACTGATCACGATCGCAGGCTATGGAGTGGTCCTGTATTTACTGGTTAACGATGTTCTTATCGGTGCAGTTTCTGTTGGCGCTTTTGCCGCAGCTTTAAACGGGATCGGATTACTGTTTGACGAAATGAAAGAACTGATCGGCTCCGATATCGGAGAGAATATCGGTTCTGTGGGGGCCATTAAGAATCTGGTCCGCTTTCTGGACTTATCTGAGTCGGAAGATTCAGCAAAACAAGCTGATGCAACGGATTTTTCAGCAGAAACAATTTGCTTGAAAAATATAAGTTTTCAGTATCCAAACGCCAAAGAATATGCACTGAAGAATATAGACCTGGAAATCAAGCCGGGAGAGAAAATTGCGCTTGTGGGGGAAAACGGATCCGGAAAGACAACTCTGTCAAAGATACTCCTTGGTCTGTATGAACCGACATATGGGGAAATCACAAGGAAAAACAGACATAAAACAGCGATATCCACTGCTGAAAGAAAATTGAATTCTGCTGTATTTCAGGATTTTCGAAGATATAAGATGACCCTGAAAGAAAATATTGCTATCAGCGATACAGCGGCATCAATAGATCAGGAATACATAGGTGATATCAGTAAAAAGGTGGGAATTTCCTTAGATATTGACGCAAAGCTGGGTGTAGAATTCGGAGGTATCGATCTTTCGGGAGGACAGTGGCAAAGAATTGCTATTGCAAGAGGATTATACAGAAAACATGATCTGATAGTTCTTGATGAACCGACAGCAGCAATTGATCCGTTGGAAGAGAGTGCAATCTATCAGCAGTTTATAAAAATTATCAGAGAAAAAACTGCTGTTTTAGTAACGCACCGGATTGGAAGCGCACAGATTGCCGATAGAATTATCGTTCTGGATCAGGGACGATGTATCGACAGTGGCACCCATCAGCAACTGATGGAACGTTGTGAACTTTACCGAAAAATGTATTCTGCTCAGGCTGTTTTATATCGTGACTGAATTCGGTCAGATTCTTGCGAAAAATGGTATATTAGATGGAGGAGGAACTATGAGAGCACCTTATAATGTTTTGGTTTTACCCTATTTTCTGGGAAAAGAGCGTCCTTTGTTCTGCATTCTGAAAAGATCGGAGCTGAATATATGGCAGTTTATTGCAGGAGGTGGCGAAGATGATGAACCGCCACTGACTGCAGCGCGGAGAGAGAGTCTGGAGGAAGCGGGAATATCGATGGAGAAGGAGTACAGGAAACTGGAATCCATGTGTTATGTCCCAGCCAACAGCTTTTCTAAGGAGGCGCAGGAAGCATGGGGAAAATATGTAGTGCCGGTATATACCTATTGCGTAAATGTGGATACCCTGGAAATTAAGCTTTCACATGAGCATACAGAGTTTAAATGGTGTACCTGTGAAGAGGCAATGGGTTTAGTTCATTTTGACTCAGACAGAACGGCGCTGTATGAGCTTAGCGAAAGAATCAGATGTAATGACTGGTCAGGCTGCTGAGGGGCAGCCTGACGGAAAGGAAGACAGGGGAAATGGTTGAAAAATTTGCTGAAAAACATCATCTTTCTCATCTGACTCTGATAGCTTTTAAGAATGTCACAACGGTATATAAAGCAGATTGTTTTAACAGGCCTGTCATATTGAAAATACATAAAAAAAGCCTAAACTATTACAGAGAGATAACGTCACTTTGTCTGTTAAGAGAAAAAAATGTGAGAGTTCCTGCTTTATTATATTGTGAAATGATGGAAGAAGATAATGAGGAAACAGGATATCTGATAGAGGAATTTCTGCAAGGAAATCAGTTGAGTGAGGATTTTTGGAAATATACGGAAAGAGAAAAGGAAAGGGTTCTCTATCAGACAGGAGAAATGATGGGCATGCTGAATTTTTCTGTGCCGCAAAAGGATATTCCCGACTGCAGTCTGTGGAGATATGCCTATGAAGGGATTACCGATTTCTCCTCATATAACTGGATGCAGATATACCTTGGAAGTATACAGGAATGGATTGATACTGTAAAAAAGTCGAAACTGTTAACTGCCGGTTTGAAACAAAAGATAGAGTTTCAGGGGAACCTGCTCAAGGACAGGCTATATTCATTTTCGGAAAATGGAACCGTTGGATTTGTCCATAGAGATTACGGATTCAGAAACATTCTGGTTGATCATGAAAAGGTGGAAGGGATCATTGATTTTGAACATGCTGTTTTAGGGGATGTCACTTTTGATTTGTCAAAAATTATATTTAACGATATTGACTTTGAACGTGACAAAAGGCTGAGGAATGCCTTTTTTGAAGGATGGACCGGTTATACCGGGTATAAGATTGACTGGGAAAGGCTGTGGCTGTATCTGGCAATACAGGGACTGGGTGCAATCCAGTGGGTGGAAAATCAGAGAGACTACTTGATAAGAATTAAAAATAGGAGCTATATGGAGAAAGGAATAAGAATTCTGGATAAAGCCAGCCGGAACATATAGTCACTTCATTGTCAAAGCGCGGGCAGAACTGAATGCTATGATGCTGTGGCCTGAAACAGATTTGCAAAGAAATATAGTCGATGCTATAATTGTCTCAAAATATACTTGGAGAATATAATCAATTACTAATGAGTTACAGAAAAAGAGAGAACTGCAACATGATTACTGTAGAGAATCTCAGCAAATTTTACAAGGTTAAACCATCACATAAAAAGTTTTTCTCAGGCTGCGAAAACAGAGTCGGTGTGGAGAATCTTACATTTCATATTGAACCGGGTGAAATTGTAGGGTACATAGGTTTGAACGGAGCGGGCAAGTCGACAACAATTAAGTTAATGACGGGAATTCTGCAACCAACAGATGGAAAAGTTCTGGTGGACGGCTGTGTACCCTATAGAGAACGAAGCAGACTGGCAGCAAAAATCGGCGTGGTATTCGGACAAAGAAACCAGCTGTGGTGGGATCTGCCACTGATAAGATCTTTTGAGCTGCTGCAGGCTATTTACAAAATCCCGGAAGAAAAATTCCTGTCAAATCTTGCTTGCCTGAAAGAACAGTTAGACCTAGAGAGGTTTATAAACATACCGGTAAGACAGCTGTCTCTAGGGCAGAGAATGAGAGGAAATCTGGTGGCCAGCCTGCTACATGACCCTGAAATCCTGTTTCTGGACGAGCCGACACTGGGACTTGATATCATAGCAAGACATGATTTTTTTCAGCTGATGAAAGATATCAATCGTGATCATAATGTGACAATTTTTTTAACTACTCACAATGTACGAGATATTGAAGAATTGTGCAGGAGAATTATTGTACTTGATCGGGGTAGAAAAATCTTTGATGGAAAAATCACAGACTTGAAGGCTTACTTTGACAGTAACCGCACATTGTCTTCAGATTTCGGTCTGGAAGAATTTATCCTTGCGCTGAACCCAAAAAAGAATGATTAACCATATGATCTCAGGTGTCGATATGAAAAAATACTTCGTGATCGCAAAAAATTCATTTATGAGACATTCATACTATCGGACTCAATCCGTCATCAGCATCATAACTTCTGTGACGGGGATTATCATGATGCAGTTTTTTTGGAGAGCATTATACGCCGAAACAACTGTAGTCAATGATACCACCCTGCAGCAGATGTGTATTTATTCTTCTGTGAGCTGGGTTTTAAATCTCTTTCAGTGTGAGAGCATCCAGCATGAGATTACGGATAAAGTAAAAAGCGGAGATGTTATTCTGGAACTTCTGCTGCCGTACAATTATGTCTTTGGACTTATGTTTAAAGTAATCGGGGAAAACTGCTGGATTTTTCTCACCAGAGCCCTGCCTGTTCTTGCAGGAGTTGTGCTAATCCTGCAAGACACTTTTGCTGCAGTCCTGGATATTCCCACAATTGCAGTCTTTATTCTGTCCGCTGTACTTGGCAACATTCTGCTGATGTTTATCAGCTTTATTCTGGCATTGATGAGTTTTAGCTTTGTTGAAATCAGCGGACTGTTTGTGCTTAAAGAAATAATGATTACTGTTTTTTCCGGATTGGTGATTCCCACCTGGTTTTTCCCGGGTGAATTGGCGATTATAGTTAATTTTCTCCCCTTTCAGTACATGATTCAAGTGCCGCTGGGGTTTCTGTGCGGCAGGATCGATGCTTCAGAAATGGGCATAAATCTGTTAATTCAAATATTCTGGATTACTGCAGCTGTAGTACTTACGTTTTTCATCTGGAGAAAAAACACTGCAAATTTAGAAAGCTTTGGAGGATGACATGAAACTATACATGAAATTACTGGCTGCCTATGTGCAGGCGAGGGCTGAGTATCCAAAGAATTTTGCTGTTTCGGTTATAATGGTGCTGCCTTATCAGTTTGTGACTTTATTTATACTCTGGGGCATTTTCGTGAGCTTTGACAGTATGATGGGATGGAACTTCTATGAACTTGCCGTTTTAAGCGCAATGCTTCAGCTTGTCACAGGTGTTGCTAACGCATTTTTCAAGCAGTTTAGAGTGATGGAAGAACTCATTATAGATGGAGAACTGGATATTTATCTGGTTCGTCCTCGATCTGTGATATTTCAGCTTGCTGTTCGGGAAGTGGATCTGATTAGTCTGCTTGGAAAAGCTTTACCAAGTATGGTGATTCTGATTTTTGCATTGGGGAAACTCGATGTGCACTGGAACGCCTTTCGTTTTTTATTCCTAATCTGGACAGTGATATTTGGAAGTGTTTTATTTGCAAGTATTTTTCTGATTATCGGCTCTCTGTCTTTTTTCTTCTATCGTACCAATGAAATCTGCATGACTCTGCTGTATTCATTACAGGACTTTGTCAATTATCCTGTATGCATTTATGACAGGGGAATCAGAATGTTCATCAGTGTTATTTTTCCGCTGGCATTTGTCAATTATTATCCGGTAATTTTTCTCAAAACCAATAACTATATGATTGTGGCAGCAATGGTTCTGATTGCTGTAATTGCAATTGCCTTTGCCACGTTAGTGTGGAGATACGGGTTGAAACATTATCAAAGTACAGGAAGTTAAGCTGCCGGTCTGTAGCTTTTGTCCTGAAATCCAGCCCGGGGAAACTCAAACGTTACATTTGGAAACTGCTGTGGTATTGCCGATTTTTTCTCTTTAAGGTATGATGGCAGTACAGACTTGGGAGGTGACCTATGAATATTGGAAGAAAAATTGCAGATGCCAGAAGGGCAAAGAATCTGACACAGGAACAGCTTGCGGAACTGATGAATGTGACGAGGCAGACGGTTTCAAGATGGGAATCTCAGGCAGCTTATCCTGAAATGGAGAAAATCGTGAATCTGTCTCAGATTCTGGAAGTCAGCTGTGATTACCTGCTGAATGATAAAATGGAAAGGCCTGAACAGGCTAACTTGTCAGGAAAAGAAAGAACGCAGGCTCCTGCCGTTACCAGGCTTTTACAGCAGGTGAAGGGAAAACCAGTCAGAATCCAGCTTTTTTCAGATGCTATGGATTATGATATCAATGATAAAAAATCTGTGATTCTGGACTTTGACGGCGGATGGGCGCATTTGGGATATAAAAGCGGCAAGAAGACAGGGACAAAACTGCTTCCTGTTTCTGCAATTGCTTCGATAAAGCTGGAAAAGGAGGAGGAAACATGGAATACTTCGGTGTTTTCGGATTTGTTTTCGCGCTAATCGTTTATTTTAAGGCGGAAAAAAACTCTGCCAGAATCAAGAAGCTGGAAGCTATACTGAAAGAAGAAGGATATGTTGATCGGGAAAAAGAGTCGCTGCGGGAGATTCTAGAGAAGAATGTTGGCCGTACTCTTAAAATCTCTCTGAATGAAGAGGCGATAGTCTTTGATATTAACGATAAGGAATGTATTTTAGAAGACATTGACGAACAGTGGATTCATCTGAAGTCCTTAAAAAAGCAGGAGGAATATCTGGTCAGGGTGGAATCCGTTGAAGGCGTGGAATTTGTCAACGACTGAGAATGATGAGACCGAAGTCAGGCAGAAGTTTTCTGCCTGCTATAAATCGATCCCCAGATCATTGTCGAGAATCTGGCCGAAGGTAATGGAACTGTCTCCGAATTTTTTTCTGATATCATCCATGGTTCGTTCAATGGATTCGCCTTTTTTCCGTTCCTCATCGGGTACATCGAAAAGTGAGATCTGTTCATCACAGGTTTCGTCGATCAGATTGATGGCGGTCAGAGTGATAAGGCGGATAGGATCGGAAAGTCTCCAGGAATTCTGCACAATTTCAAGAGCGTTTTTTCGGATTTCCGAAGCCAGATAGGTAGGGCGCTGAAGCTGTTTCTGCCGCGAGATAGTCTTAAATGACGGATCTTTGATATCCACTTTGACACCGCAGCATTTCATCTGATATTTTCTGAGACGGCCGGCCACTGTGTCTGACAGACCGGTCAGGGCAGTGGTAATGTCATCAATTCCGATCAGATTTCGGCGGAAGGTGATTCCGTTTCCTACGGATTTTATCTTTTCTCGTTGGTTATAAAGTGATACCGGACTGTCATCAAGCCCGTTTGCACAGTCGTGAAGTAAAGGTCCCTGTTTTCCCAGGAGTGCTTCCAGCGATTTGGGATTTGCCCGACCCAGATCTCCAATGGTCCGGATACCCAGGTGGGACAGTTTTTCAGCTGTGGCCCAGCCTACAAAAAACATCTCTCCTACCGGTTTATCCCAGAGCAGGCTGCGGAAGTTCTCTCTGGTGATTTCTGTGGTAGCATCAGGTTTTTTGTACTCACTGCCCATTTTTGCAAAGAATTTATTATATGATACGCCCACTGACAGAGTCAGACCCAGCTCACTCCTGATCCGGTTCCGAAGAATATCTGCGATTTCCACACCGTTTCCGAACAGCCGCCTGCTGGCGGTCACGTCAAGCCAGGATTCGTCAATGCTGAAAGGCTCAACCATGTCGGTATACTGCAGATATATCTGATTGATTTTCTTACTGTATTCTTTATACTTATCGTGATGTGGTTTCACCAGCTGAAGCTGCGGACATTTTTTCTTTGCCTGCCATACTGTTTCTGCGGTAACGATACCAAACTGCTTTGCCGGCTCGTTTTTTGCGAGAATAATACCGTGACGGTTCTCAGGATCTCCGCAGACGGCCATAGGCACATCTTTCAGATCGGGTCTGTCCAGCAGTTCAACTGAGGCGTAGAAGCCGTTCATATCACAATGTAAAATTACTCTGTCCATCATCTTTTTCATAGTTCAATTCTATCATACTTTTAGAAAATAACAATCTTTTTAGAATGAGAGCGTTTCACATTGCGACTTTCAAATAACAATCACATTTGCCGGTGAAATATGTGATATACTGAATAATAGCGGACATAACAGCGTACATAACAAGGGGTGAAAGAATGAATAATATTATGGTCTGTGTAACGAGACAGAGGACGTGTCAGAGGCTGATTGATTATGGAAGAAATCTGATAGAGTCTGAAGAAGATCGGCTTTTTGTCATTCATGTAGCGAGGGAAAACGAGAATTTTCTGGGAAACAGAGAGGAAGGCGAGGCTCTGGAGTTTCTGTATGAAAAGGCAAAAGAAGCAGGGGCATCTCTGACGGTGGAACGTTCGTCGGATGTTCTGAAAACTTTGACAGATATTGCTGAAAAGAACAGTGTGAACAAAGTGGTGACCGGCCAGTCCGGTGCCAACGGACTGGGAGCCGGGTTTCTGGACAAACTTGAAAAGCGGCTTTCAGGCAAGGCAGAACTGGTGGTAGTGCCTGCCGTTTCTTGACTTTAGGTTTCGGTACAAGTATAATGAGTCAAGGACACAAAGTATGAGGAGGTAACAGTAAGTGAGAATTATTACCATGGCAGCGGGAGTCATGCTGACACTGCTTGGCGTTTTTTCCATTGCCAATGCAGGCTTATCTTTTCTTTCACTTGCATTTCCTATCGGAGTCTGTCTGATTATTGTGGGAATGGTAGAATGTTTTGTATATAAAAGAATAAGAGAAGATGTTGATGCCGGTCACTGGGTTCTGATAGAAGGCCTGACCACCTTTATTCTGGGAGTCGTGGTGCTGACGGGAAGACTGGCTGCAGATATTGCGGTGCCTGTGGTTTTCGGAATGTGGAGTATGATTTCGGGAATCAGAGGTTTTACAGTGCTTGCCTTTGAGACGGATACCAGAGAAAAGAATGTTGATTTTTACTGGGCTTTCTGCGCCAGTGCTCTGAACCTTGCGGTAGGTGTCTATACCTTCTTCAACGGTTCCCTGCTGCATTTGTCTGTCCTGATGATTCTGGGCATCTGTTTTGTGGTGCAGGGCGCCAACGTGATTAAAATCGGCGGTGATATTGTATACAGCAAGCCGGATTTGATTAAGACGAAAGATGAAAGGATTGCTGAGGCAGAGGAAGCCGCCAAGGAAGCTAAGAGAGAAATGAAACGCGCCATCAAAAAAGCCAGAAAGGCTCGTAATGCGGTGAAAGAAGCAGAAGAAATCAAAGATTTTCATGAGATAATTAGTGAGCCGATTGGTGATGCTATTACCGATGAGGGAAAAGAACAGAATTAGACAGAACAGGATTTCTCTTGCAGGAATCCTGTTTTTTCTCGGAATTTCCTCTGATATATGATAAAATAGAGTACGGAGAAAGGGTAGCGATGATGTATGATATTTGTATTATCGGCGGAGGGGCTTCCGGTATGGCGGCTGCCATTGCGGCAAAGGAAGAAAATCCGTCCCTGAAAATTCTGATCACGGAAAAAAAGAACCAGCTTGGAAAGAAAATCCTGGCCACGGGAAACGGCAGATGTAATCTGTCCAATGCTGCCTGCCCGGGTTCATCGCAGACACTGGCTTTTTTTGAACATCTGGGGGTTTTGACCAGAACAGATCGAGACGGCAGGATTTACCCATATACGGAAGATGCGAGAACGGTCCGAGATGCGCTTGAGCAGAGGCTCAGACAACTGGGTGTGGAAGTGATGACCTCATCTGAGGTTTCGGCAGTGGAGAAAGAGGAGAACTTCATGATCCGGTTGGGAAACAGACTGCCGGAAGCCAAAAAGGTTCTCATCGCATGTGGCGGCAAGGCAGGATCAGCTTTTGGAACCACAGGAGACGGATTCCGTTTTGCAAAGCAGCTGGGTCACAGAGTGGAGAAACCTGTGCCTGTGCTGACGGCAGTGGACGTGAAGGAAGACATGACGAAACTTTCCGGCATTCGTGTCAAGGCAAAGGTTCGGCTACGCCACCGTGGGAGGACTGTTTTTTCTGAAGAGGGAGAAGTGCAGTTTACTGCAGCCGGTCTTTCCGGAATCTGTGTGTTCAATTTATCACGGTACCTTCTTTTGCCTCCGGGAACGACCATGGAAAACGGTTTTGACGATTATGAGATTCTGCTGGACTTTTTTCCGGAGCGGGAGGATGTCAGACCGCTTCTGGAGACCAGACGAGCCTGCGGATTTGAAAGGGAAAGACTGCTTCAGTTTCTGCTGAGAAGACCTCTTGCAGAACTGATTTATCAGGAGTCAGAGGGAGACGTGGATAAAACAGCGATCCTTTTGAAAGCGTTTCCGTTTCATCCCAGAGGTGTCAGAGGATGGGATTTTGCTCAGGCAACCAAGGGAGGCGTGAATTTGGAGGAAATCAATATGGGGACCATGGAGTCCCGTCTGATACAAGGATTGTATTTTGCGGGGGAAGTCATTGACTATGACGGCCCATGCGGAGGATATAATCTGCAGAATGCCTGGGAAACCGGGCTGAGAGCAGGAAAGGAGATGGCGAGATGAGCAATCGTTACAGAATGCATCAGGTCAGGCTTCGTGTCGGAGAAACTACCGCGGATCTGCCCAGAAAGATTCTGAAAAAGCTGGGAAATCGGGATTACATTCTGACAGATATGGAAATCGTCAGAGAGTCCATCGATGCGAGAGACAAAAAAGATATCAGTTTTGTATATACAGTAGACTTTAATGTGGTGACGAGACAGCGGCCGAAGGATTTTGTGAAGATACCGGCAAATCCCAGATTTGGGGTTGAACCGGCTCCGGAGAATACCTACATGGAAGTGGAAAGCGGCTCGCAGGAAATGCTGGGACGGCCGGTGGTCGTAGGCTTTGGCCCCTGCGGAATGTTTGCCGGTCTGACACTGGCACGACGCGGCTACAGACCGTTGATTATTGAACGGGGAGCTGCTATCGAACAGAGAGTGAAGGATGTGGAGAAGTTCTGGAATGAGGGTATTCTCAATCCTGAATCCAATGTACAGTTCGGTGAAGGCGGAGCGGGGACTTTTTCTGACGGAAAGCTGACCACCGGAATTAAGGACCCCAGAATCAGAAGAGTTCTGGAGGACTTTGTCAAGGCGGGAGCTGATCCGGACATTCTCTACAAGCAGAGACCTCATATCGGTACCGACGTGCTGAGAACGGTAGTAAAAAATATCAGAAAAGAAATTATCCGCTGCGGCGGAGAGGTGATGTTTGATACCCGTTTTGTTGAGGTCAATACCAGACAGAAACACGTCAAATCCGTTATAGTGGAACGGGAGGGCAGGAGAGAGGAAATTGTTACGGGCAATGTGATTCTTGCCATTGGCCACAGTGCTAGAGATACATTCCGCTATCTTGCAAACCGTGGAATTAAAATGCAGCAGAAACCGTTTTCTATCGGTGTGCGTATTGAACATCCGCAGGAGCTGATCGACAGAGCTCAGTATGGCAGCACTACAGGATTGCCGCCGGCAGATTATAAGCTGGCTTATCACTGTGAAAACGGAAGAGGGGTGTATACTTTCTGCATGTGCCCCGGCGGAGAAGTGATCGTTGCATCTTCTCAGGAAGGCGGTGTGGTAACCAACGG
>CASEOD010000130.1 GCA_949289445.1 uncultured Eubacteriales bacterium | reverse complement strand
AGTAAAGCCCTGTGCTCTGATCCCAGATGCCGCCGGTATAGGCAATCTCGTTATAGAAATCGCTGTTTACCGCGGTCTCTCCGAAATCGGAGTACTCGTAGGCAGCCTGGCAGTTTCCGCTTCCATCCAGAATACTGGTGGTGCTTCCCCGCATATCCTTTCTGGATGTGACAAATCTGCTTGTGGAAACAAATATTCGATAAACTCTTTATTATCAATAGCTTTTATCGGTAATGCACACCACATTGTTCCACCTCGCCTTGTAAATAATAATCCACCGGCTAAACTTAATGATATTCCGATAAAGGCAATGGTTTTCCTAATACAAAAATCCCTGTCGGTTCCTTGTCCCATGGCAGAGAACCGGCAGACTTTTAAGGATATTATTTGTCAATGCAGCGGTCATTGCTTCAAATAGGCAATGACCTCTTTCATCTTTTATCATTTAAGCAGTTCTATATTATCTCGCAGGCCTGCCTGCTTTGCCACATCCAGTGGTGTCTGTCCATCGCTGTTTTTCTTTGACAGATCAGCACCGTGCTCAATCAGATATTGCAAAATATCACTGCTTGGCGAATAAGCTGCTAAATGCACTGCCGTATCCCGGTATTCACCATCCCCGCCATAAAGCAAATTCATGTTCGCCCCCTTTTCCACAAGCTGCCGAACCAGTTCAAGTTCTCCATAATAAATGGCGCATCGCAGCGGCGATTCGGCACTTTCCCGCAAATCGTTAATGTCTTTACATTTTTCAATCAGCAGGGATGCAAGCTGCGGCTGTGCATATTCAATTGCACAGGCAATTGCTTCCGCATCTGCGTCTACACCTTGCTCCAGTAGCCGGCGCACATACGCTTCATTTGCCTGCGCCAGTCCTGCAATGAGAGACTGCCCGAATTCGTCCCGAGCATTTTTCAGATCATAGTTCTCAAGAAGATATGCAAACAGTTGATCTTCTTCTCCGTCACGGCGGCAGGCGCATTCTACACAGGCATAGTACAGATCTTCATCTGTTGGTTTTTTTCCGTATTTCTGTAAAAGTGTCACAGACTCAAGGGTTCCACGGCTAAAACAGTCCGCCCAGATACTGCCTTCCTCAATATTGGGAAGTTCAATGCCACGTTCCAAGAAAAAGCAAAGATTTTCTTCCTTTCCTCCATATAAGGCATACAGAATCGGTGACTGCGCCATAGAGTCGCTTTCATCAGGCAAATTTTGAATGCTTATCCCCTGGTCGGCCAAAAATTCCAATGTATCCCGAGAATTATACTGAGCAGCCAGATCTAACGGCGTTCGATCCAGTTCATCATTAATGCTGAACTCAAAATGATGTTCTCTCAAAGCATGCAGCACTTCCACACCGCAATTTTTGGCAGCATAGAGAACGGTCAGTTTCTTTTCTCCATCAGGAATATTGCCGCTGCGAATCTCTCTGATGAGACTGCTGTCATTACCCAAAACTGCATACTCCAAACCTTTGCTGATGCCGGTCTCTTTTCCGTATTTCCTGACCAGTTTCAATATTTCCGGCGCAAATTCATAGCCATCTCCATAATTTAAACAGGTCTTCAAGGTCTTCTGATCCGGCACCGCTCCATAATCAAGATGTAGCCGTAGCATCTTCTCGTCCTGCTCTTTCATATCCGGTCGTATCATGTTCATGAGATGATCCAGTGCAGTCATTCCGTTTTCATCCCTTACATCAATTTTCGCTCCTGCCTTTAATAATGGTTCCATCAAGGCGGGAGGTGCCTGCATCAGATAGGTTTCTCCGTCCTCAGAAACGCTATTGACATCTGCTCCAGACCGGATCAGCAAAGCAGAAATCTTCTCCTCATTGCCGGTGCCTGAATTTATCGCAATAGCAAGAGCCCGTTTTTCCTGACCGCTGCCCAACCGGGCGATCTCTTCCAGATTTATATCCGGATTAT
>CASEOD010000129.1 GCA_949289445.1 uncultured Eubacteriales bacterium | reverse complement strand
AAGGCTTAAACGGAAAAGAATGCAATGATATCAAAGATAGTGGTTATTATTGGATTGAAAGAACCTCAAAAAGTACAGTTAATGAAACAGTAGAAAAAGTAGAGCAACATTTTGGGTTTGTTAAAAAGAATTTCAATATGGATGCATTGGAAATTAAAAAAGTAGACAAAAACACCGACTGGGCGGATAAACTGATTTGTTTTGTAGAAAATTTTTCTTGGAAAGAAGTAAAAGCCATATGCTTGAAATACTACAAGCATGGGCGTTTACTGATTGGGAAACTCCTTTTGTGGCAATAGCAAATGGTCAAATTGTGGGAATGGCTTCTATCATGAAGACAGACTATTATCCGTTACCTGAAATTTATCCATGGATATCAAGTATCTTTGTGGCGGAAGATTATCGTGGCTATAGGATTAGTGAAAAGCTTATTGATTTTGCAAATAAATATGCAACAGAATGTGGTTTTACAAGAACCTATATTCCATCGGAGCATGTTGGTTTATATGAAAAATTTGGATACCAATATTTAAAGGATATTACTAATTACGGGAATGGAACAGACCGATTGTATATTAAAGAACTGAAATAATGAAAGATGTTGATAGATGGAATTTACATAAGGGTTTGGGATATCCCCAATAAGTTAAAATCTCTCTTATTGTCAAGACAAAAACGAGTGATTTTTACGGAAAGGGTACCCTCTTTCCTATGCTTGCTACGAAACTTCTCGTAAAGGAATGGAAAGGATAATCCAAGCTGATAGTACCTTCTTTGAAATGTTGCGCAGTTAAAAGGTGTTTTGAGCGAAAAGGTATAAATACCTTACTCTGTCAATTTTAGCACCTGTAATGCCTTTCTTACAAGGTTGTAACATAAAGGTGTAAAAACAAGGTTGTCCTAAATTGTCTTCGTGGGTGTGATTGCATTACTCTGTGCTTGTTGTGTATCATATTATTTGTGGTGCTAAAATGGTGCCCAATTCTACAAAACCAACTTATACAGCGATATGAGAAGATACAAGCAAGAATGAGGAATCCCTTGCAAATACGGGCGTTTTGTCCGCTTCTATAAACACTTGTAAGAAGTTATAAGATGATTTCTGTCTATAAAATCAATAAAAAATGAAAAATCTTTATATGACAACTTCGCAAAAAATCTTAAAAAAATAAAGGAAAAGTCTGTTTTTTGTAGAATAATATTTTTAGAAAGAAGAAATTGGGGGCAAAAATGAGTTTTTCTTTTTCAGGTTCCGCAATTGAAAATTTGAAAAATCAGGTGAATATTGTTGACGTGGTGGGGCGAACTCTTCCGCTCAAAAGGGCAGGCAGCAACTATAAAGGATGCTGTCCGTTTCATAATGAGAAAACGCCGTCTTTTGTGGTCTCGGAACAGAAACAGATTTTTACCTGCTTCGGCTGCGGAGCCACGGGAGATGTCATAGAATTTGTCAAGCGATATTACAATCTGGATTTTGCTGAAGCTGTGGAGAAAATTGCCCGTGAAGAAGGTATTGCCATTGAGCGTCATACGGTAAACGACAACAGAGATATTTACTACAAGGTAAACAAACTGGCGGCAGGTTTCTTCTATAAATCTTTTACGGAATGCGCCAACAAAGGTTATGCATATATGAAGAGAAGAGGCATTTCTCCTGCAATTCTTAAAAAATTCGGGATAGGATATGCCGATGAGCAATGGGACAGTCTTTATAAATATCTGCTGTCACAGGGTGTCGATAAAAAAATTATGGTAGAGCTTGGTCTGGTATCTGAAAGCAAGGGAAAATGCTATGATAAATTTAGAAACCGGGTTATTTTTCCCATTATCAATACTTCAGGCAAAGTGATCGGATTTGGAGGCAGAGCCATTGATCCTTCCGATAATCCCAAGTACCTGAATTCCCCTGAGAGCAGGATCTTCCAGAAAAAAAACAATCTTTACGGTCTGAATATTTCAAGGCAGAACGTAGGCAAAGAAGGTTTCATCATTCTGGTGGAAGGGTATATGGATACTATTGCACTTTATCAGAGTGGAGTTCAGAACGTTGCGGCATCTCTGGGAACAGCTCTGACCGAAAATCAGGCCAGACTGATCAAGCGATATACCAGAGATGTGGTGCTTTCTTACGATGCAGACAGCGCCGGTCGTGCCGCTGCGCTGCGGGGACTGGAAATTCTCAAGAAAGAAGACTGTAAGGTGAAGGTTCTCCATGTGACTGACGGCAAAGATCCGGACGAATATGTGAAGAAAAACGGCAAATCCGCTTTTCTGAAACTGATTGGAGAAGCTCTGCCTTATGGAGATTATCGTCTTGAGGCTGCAAAAGCAGGTTTTGATCTCGACAAAGATGAGGACAAAATCGATTACATCAGAAAAGCGACAGAAATTTTACGTGATTTGAGCCCTGTAGAACAGGAAATTTACATAAAAAAATTGTCAAAAGACCTTAAGATAGCGGAAGGTGCGATTAGAATGGAACTTTTAGGCAATGATAGTATAGAGAAATCTCATCACAGTCCTTCCGCAAGAGAACAGAAAACCGTTGAGGAAAGAGTTCCACAGGGGTCACCTGTGGAGCGGACTCTGCTGAAGATCGTACTGACAGACGAATCCTATATCGAAAGAATTGCTGAATGTCCGGATATTCTTCACAGTGATTTTGCACAGCAGATTTATGAAAAACTGGCAGAAGAATATTGCACGAAAGGCTGCGTAGATATCAACGCCCTCATAGACGGGCTCAATGAAAATGATGCAGCCTGTGTTCAGGAGATTATGCAGGATGTGATTGTCGGCGGCAATGAGGAACAGGTGTTCAGAGAATGCCTGAGAACATGGAAAACCGACAGGCTGGCTGAAGAAGAAAAAAGACTGATTACACTGCTTTCCATGGCGGACGAAGAAGATAATCAGAGCAGAATCAAAGAACTGACAGATCAGTTGATGAAAGTACAACGAGAACGAAAAAACCAATAATAGGGGGAACATTAATGAGCGCAGAAGACAAAAAAACAAACAGTTTAAATGAAGCTTTTGCAGGTATGACACCTGATCAGATTAAAAACGAGCTGATCAGTCAGCTTACAAAGAAAGCCAAGACGAAGAAAAATGTGCTGACGTATACAGATATGGCAGATTATCTGGACTCTTTTGATTTGGACAAGAGTGTCGTGGATGAAATCTATGAGTCTCTGCTGTCTAAAGATATTGAAATCACCAGTGAAACCGAACCTGAGGATTTTGTTTCCATGCTGGACAGTGACGATGATTTTGACGGTGTGGATGAAGATGACGGAATTGTAATGACTGAAACCGGAGAAATCGATATCGAGGCAACACTGCCGAAAGGCATTGCAGTTGATGATCCTGTGAGAATGTATCTGAAGGAAATCGGAAAAGTTCCTCTTCTCAGTGCCGACGAGGAAATTTTGCTGGCGCAGAGAATGGAACAGGGCGATGAGGAGGCCAAGAAAAAACTCTGTGAGGCTAATCTCCGTCTGGTTGTAAGTATTGCCAAACGTTATGTAGGACGCGGAATGCTGTTTCTCGATTTGATTCAGGAAGGCAATCTCGGTCTGATCAAGGCAGTAGACAAATTTGATTACCGTAAAGGCTATAAATTCTCCACCTATGCAACCTGGTGGATTCGTCAGGCCATCACCCGTTCCATTGCCGATCAGGCCAGAACCATCAGGATTCCTGTGCATATGGTGGAAACCATCAATAAACTGATCAGAGTATCAAGACAACTTCTGCAGACTTACGGGAGAGAGCCGAGCCCTGAGGAAATTGCCAAAGAAATGGGAATTTCCGTTGATAAGGTGAGAGAGATTCAGAAAATTGCTCAGGAGCCTGTTTCTCTTGAAACACCAATCGGTGAAGAAGAAGACAGTCATCTGGGAGACTTTATTCCTGATGACGATGTGCCTGCACCTGCCGAAGCCGCTGCTTTCTCCATGCTAAAAGAACAGCTGGTTGAAGTATTGGATACTCTGACCGACAGAGAGCAGAAAGTATTGAAACTGAGATTCGGTCTGGAAGACGGTCGTTCAAGAACGCTGGAGGAAGTTGGAAAAGAATTTGATGTAACAAGAGAACGAATCAGACAGATCGAGGCCAAAGCGCTGAGAAAGCTGAGACATCCAAGCAGAAGCAAAAAACTGAAGGATTATCTTGAATAAACCGATTCGTGGAGTACAATTTATGAAACTTAGCGAAAGACTACAGTACATCGCTGATGAAATTCAAAAAGGTGAAACCATGGCAGATATCGGAACCGACCATGGTTTCCTGCCTCTGTATCTGCTGGAAAAAAGAAAGTGCCCTAAAGTCATTATGGCAGATATCAGCCCCGGTTCGCTGAAAAAAGCTGAGATCAACTTAAAACTGGTAAAGCCGAAAGGCTGTTACGATCTGCGGCTTGGAGACGGAATCGATGTTTTGTCTGACGGTGAAGCTGACGTGGTAGTGATTGCCGGCATGGGCGGACTTCTTATCTCAGATATTCTGGAATGGAATCTGCACAAAAGCCGCTCCGTCAGAAGATATATTCTGCAGCCCAGAAACAATCCGGGAAAACTCCGGCATTGGCTTTGTCTGAACGGCTTTTCCATAATGAAAGAGGGAATAGTCAGAGAAGGTAAATTTCTCTGTGAAATTTTCACCGTAGAAAGCGGAGAAAAGCCTGTCTGGACCGAAAATCATCCTGCTCCGTCCTATTGTGCGGAATTTGACTATCCTGACAGCCTGCTGGACTATAACAGCCCGCTTCTCGAAGAATACCTGTCCCGCCATCTGGAGACGGAGTGCAAAATCCTGGACAGAATCACGGAAAATGCAAAAAACGTACAGCAGCAGGGGGCGCTGGTTCGGCAACGGATTGACAGACTGTCTGTGCTGATTGAAAGGCGGCGGAAAAATCATGAATAAAAAAAACCTGATTCAGATCATCGAGGATTTCTGTCCTGTGGAAACTGCTGAGATTTGGGATAACTGCGGTTTTCAGATCGACTGCGGCAATGAAGAGATTGACAGAGTCCTTGTATCTCTGGAAGTGACGAGAAAAGTGATAGAAGAAGCAAAAGAGGTGGAAGCAGACATGATTCTGACCCATCACCCGCTGTTCTTTAGCGAAATAAAAAAGGTAGAGCAGACAGATGTAGTGGGGTCTTATGTGATTGACCTGATCCGCAGCGGAATTTCCGTCTATTCCTGTCATACCAATTTTGACAGGCTTGCAGGCGGAAACAATGACTATGTGGGACAGCTTCTGGAACTGACTGACATCAGACCTTTTGACAGGGATAACGGCTTCTGCCGCAAAGGTGAAACTGCTTTTGACGTAACTTTTATGGAAATGATCCACAGAGCTGCAGAAGCGTTCAACATAGAAGAACGATATTTTCGCTGGGTAGGTGATTTGACGAAAACCGTTGAAACAGTTG
This sequence comes from uncultured Eubacteriales bacterium, assembly GCA_949289445.1. Taxonomy (GTDB): domain Bacteria; phylum Bacillota; class Clostridia; order Peptostreptococcales; family Anaerovoracaceae; genus Senimuribacter. Next base: position 563 of record CASEOD010000129.1, on the reverse strand, counting down.
GATGGTGTACCGGCGCAGGCAGTGAATTTCTGAAAGATGCGGCGGATGAAGGCTGCGATCTCTTTATTACCGGCGACTTGAAATACCATGAAGCGCAGCTGGCAAAAGAAATGGGGCTATGTGTCCTTGACGCAGGTCACTACGGCAGCGAAAAGGTTTTTGCAGAAAATATGGCAGTGATGCTCCGGCAGCATTGTAAAGACCGTGATTTGGAAATCATACAGTCTGATACCGATATCAATCCGTTTGGATGAGAAAAGGAGAAGAACATGAGCAACAAAAAAGTATACAGAACTATGTCACAGACAGGCGCCGGGAGTCTGGTTCTCGGGATTATTGTACTGGTCACGGGAATTGCCGCCGGTACCCTGATGGTTATAAACGGTGGAAGACTTTTAAAGAATAAATCTCTTCTGAAAAAATAGGGGACAATCTCCTGTTTTTTTATTTCTGTAAAAATATCGGGGGTTAAAATCAATTTTATTATCCAAAAAATCTCAGAAACTGTAGGTTTGTCAAACATATGTTACACCGTCAAGCAAAAAATTGTATAGAGTATCTTT
>CASEOD010000128.1 GCA_949289445.1 uncultured Eubacteriales bacterium | reverse complement strand
AGTAAAGCCCTGTGCTCTGATCCCAGATGCCGCCGGTATAGGCAATCTCGTTATAGAAATCGCTGTTTACCGCGGTCTCTCCGAAATCGGAGTACTCGTAGGCAGCCTGGCAGTTTCCGCTTCCATCCAGAATACTGGTGGAGCTTCCCCGCATATCCTTGTTGTAGTAGTAATATGCCTTGCCGCTGTCCGTATCCCGCTCGCAGGCTATGACATTTCCGGCGTCGCCCATGATATTGAGGGACTGTTTTTCGGAGCTTCCGTCCGTATAGACCACGCTGCCGCCCTGATAGGCATAGGTTGTCTGCTCTCCGTTTTCAGTCTTGGAAATTCTCTGACCTTCTCCGTTATAGGTATTCTTCTGCTGCAGGGTAATCTGGCCGTTTTCCGTCACTGTGACAGTATCCAGTCTGTTATCCGCGTCGTAATTGTATTCCCTGACAAGTCCCGCACTGCTTTCCTGCGTCTGATTTCCGTTAGCGTCGTAGGTATAGCTGCTGCTGCTTTCCACCATCTGGTTCAGCAGATTATAGGTGTTTGTCGTGGTCTGTCCGTTTTCTGTTTCAGTGAGTCTGTTCCCTGCGCTGTCGTAGGTATAGGTCTTCTGGGTTTTGACAGTGCCGCTGGTATCGTCGGTCACGGTGGTGGTTGTCAGCCTGCCCAGTCTGTCATAACCATAGGTTTTCAGACTATAGTCTGTACCGCCCAGTGCTGTTCTGCTCTCCTTAATGGTCGCTACCCTGCCTCTGCTTCTGAGAGCAGCCTTCCAAGTCCATCATACCGTTTTCCGGTGTATCTGTAAAGGGCTTCACTGCCGTTTTCATAGGAATAGTTCTCCATCACAGTAACGGTTCCGTGCCCTTGCCGTCGATAGTTTTGATCTCCGGGTACTGGCTGTCATAGCTACAAGCCCTACTCACCCTCAAAGCGAATTAACCAAAACCTTCGGTTTTCAATTTTTTGAGTATAAAAAATCGGGATGCACGCCGCCCCTGTTCTCTCTGTCAGTCCGTATTTTTTTATAAATTGTTTTGAAATAGAACAATTCACCATGCTTTTCTGTAAAAAATCTCCTTTTTACAGGGTATTCTCTTTCACTATAGCGAAAAATATATACTCATTCAGGCCATTTTTTCATTTTCTGGATAATAAAAAGTCATATTTATACTCTTATCGCCTCTTTTTTCAAATCCTGGTTAACGCCGCAGGCAGCCGGACCATATCGGAAAATAAACGCAAACTGCCTTTTGCAAATCCCGGCATTCTCTGTCCGCAGGCAGCCGGAGAGCCGGGCTCCTTTACTGAAAATTTATGAAAATATGATGAAATCCCCGGCAAAGTATTCTATAATATACTTATCGAGATCCGTTTCTGCGAACGGACACAGTTTTATTACCAACGAGGAGGAACATATCAATGATTTATTTCAGAAGTGACTACAGCCAGGGCGGCCATCCAAAAATCATGGAAGCTCTGATGAAAACCAACCTGGAACATACCGACGGTTATGCTCTGGATCCTCACAGCGAACACGCTGCCGAGATGATCAAAGAGATGATCGGAAGATCCGACTGCGAGGTATACATGATGGTAGGCGGTACCCCGTCCAACGTCATCACCATCGCTTCCGCCCTCAAGCCGTGGGAAGCCGTAGTTGCTCCAAGAACAGCTCACATCTACAGCCACGAATGCGGCGCAGTAGAAGCTACCGGTCACAGAGTACTGACTGTAGACGGCGTTGACGGAAAGCTGACTCCGGAACTCATCGACAAAGCCTGGCTGGAATACGAAGATGATCACACTGTAGTTCCAAAGATGGCATATATCTCCCACACCACAGAAAGCGGCACAGTTTACACAAAGGCAGAGCTGGAAGCACTCAGAGAAAAATGTGATGAACATGACATGTACCTCTGCATGGACGGCGCCAGACTGGGTGCAGGCTTAACCTGCGAAGACACTGACCTGACTATCAGAGATATCGCAAGACTGACCGATGCCTTCTATATCGGCGGCACCAAAAACGGCCTGCTTCTGGGAGAAGCCGTAATTGTCTTTGACGACTATATCAACGACCACTATCGCTGGATGATCAAGCAGAACTGTGGTATGCTGGCAAAAGGCAGACTTATCGGCGTACAGTTTGAAGCCCTTCTGGAGGGCGGTGAAAACAGTCTCTTCTATGAAATCGGCGCCCATGAAAACAAAATGGCCAAGAAACTCAGAGAAGGACTTCTGGCCAAAGGTGTGAAATTCGACGGCACTTCCACAACAAACCAGATCTTTCCGATCCTGAAGACAGAAACAGTCAGAGAACTGGAGAAAGATTTCTTCTTCTATGACTGGGCTCCGTATGATGAAGACCACAGGGTTGTCAGACTGGTTACTTCCTGGGGAACCACAGAGGAAGATGTAGATGCATTCCTTGCAGCTATGGATAAGCTGCTGAACAGATAACATTTCGGCTTGCCGCCGTTACTTGCCGATTGAGAAGGAGCTGAAATGAAAAAAACAAAGAAAGTTCTGGCAGTTCTGCTCTGCCTGTGCGTCGCAGCTGTGATGATGCCGGCATCCGCCTTTGCCGCAGAAACAGAAACAAAAGCAGATGTAAAGTCGGGAGATATCGTGATTCTCCATACCAATGATGTGCACTGCAGCGTAGACAGTCATATTGGCTATGCCGGCCTTGCCGCCTATCGGGAAGACAGACTGAAAGAAACAGACTATGTGACCCTGGTGGATGCAGGAGATGCGGTTCAGGGTGATACCATAGGCGCACTCTCCAAAGGTGAATACATCATAGAACTTATGAATGTGACAGGCTACGATGTGGCAGTACCGGGCAATCATGAGTTTGACTTCGGCATGGATAAGTTTCTGCGCCTCGCCGCAGGCTCCAATGCCGAATACGTCAGTGCAAACTTTACGGGTCCTGACGGCGATACGGTGTTTGAACCGTACACCATCAAGACCTACGGGGCGACAAAAGTGGCATTTGTGGGTATTTCCACACCTGAAACCGTTACCAAGTCCACACCGGCCTATTTTCAGGACGAAAACGGAAACTATATCTACGGTTTCTGTTCCGGAAATAACGGCAGAGATCTTTACAGCGCAGTGCAGAAAGCTGTGGACAGCGCCAGAGAGGAAGGCGCCGATTACGTCATCGCCGTTGCTCATCTGGGAATTGATGAGCAGAGCTCGCCGTGGACCTCAAAAGAAGTCATTGCAAATACCTCCGGTATTGATGCCATGATAGACGGACATTCCCACAGCGTGGTAACCGATACAAAGGTACGGGCCCGCGACGGCAGGCAGGTGATTCTGACACAGACCGGCACAGGTCTGTCCTCCATTGGAGAAATCATCATCACTGCTGATGGAAAGATCACTTCTTCTCTGATTGCGGATTATACAAAGAAAGACTCTGATGTGGAGTCTGCAATCAACAAGATTAAGGATAATATCAAAGCCATCACTTCCAAAGTCATCGGAACCAGTGAAGTCACCTTAAACGACTATGATGCAGAAGGAAACAGACTGGTGAGAAATCAGGAGTCTGTCATAGGAAACTTCTGTGCAGATGCGTACCGGGCTGTCACCGGTGCTGATATCGGGCTGGTGCAGGGCGGAGGCGTCAGAGCACCCATTAAAAAGGGCGAAGTAACTTATGGAGATATGATCGCAGCAAACCCATGGGCCAATTCTCTGGGTGTTGTAGAAGCTACAGGGCAGCAGATTCTTGATGCACTGGAACACGGCGCCAAAAGTGCACCCGGTGAAGACGGAGGTTTTCTGCAGGTTTCAGGGCTCACCTACGATATTGACACCACAGTCCCTTCTACGGTAAAGACTGACGAAAACGGCATGTTCTTAGAGGTCAGCGGTGCAAGAAGAGTCAGCGGCGTAAAGGTAAACGGTCACCCCATCGATCCTGCAAAGTCTTACACAGTGGCCTCCACACTGTATATTCTGACCCAGCAGGGCGACGGTTTCACCATGTTCAAAGGAGCAAAGGAAATAACGAAAGAGGCCTCCACCGACTCTGATGCGCTGATTCAGTATCTGCAGAAACACCTGAATGGCAAAATCAGCCAAACCTACGCAAAGACAGAAGGCAGAATCGGCATCATCAGAATCTGCAACTCCAGGGATGAGGAAGAAGCCATTGAAAACGCCGGAAAAGAGGCTGTAAAAGCCTATAAATCCGCTTTAGCACGAACCACAAAGATCACTTCTGCTTCCGCATCGAAAAAGACAAAAAAGATCACTGTAAAAATCAGCGGGAACAGCAAGGCTGACGGATTTTACTACCATGTTTACACAGCCAAAAGCAGGAGAGCCTCTTACCTGAGCAAGACAGGAAAAACTTTCACCACCAGAAAACTGGCCAAAGGCACCTATACCGTAAAAGTAACCCCTTACACCTATGTGGCGGGAGAAAAGGTTTACGGTAAAGTGACCACGAAGAAAGTCTCCGTCAGATAGAAACAAAATATATAAAACCACGGGCAGCCGCCGGGAAACATTTTCTCAGAAGCATTTTGTCCGTGGTTTTTCTGCGTTTGTTATAAATCGGTCATATTATGGGCCTCAGCACCATTTTTTCAGTTTTAGTCCTCCATATATCCGTTTCCGTCTTTGTCATAACGGATTTTCCCGGTATTTTTGTATTTTTTCAGAGTTCTTTCCACCCTCAGATTAGTATTCTGCTCTTTCTCATAAATCTTCTGCTCATAAGGAGTCAGATTGTGCACATCCTTGATATGCTTTCGCACCGGTTTCGGCACTACAGCAAGATACAACAGTGGAGACACCACAAAAATATCCGCAAGAAGCCAGCCGCAAAGTGCAAGGATCCAGGAAACCGCTCCCTCAAGTCTTCCGTATCCGAGGCCCAGAATCACGCAGAAACCCAGAACAGTGATAAAAAACGGAATATACAGCGTCTCCATCTTTCGGATTCCCTTTGTCAGTTCCTCATCAAACCACTGATTTTTCAGGCTTTTAAAAATGTATTTTGCTCCGCGGAACTGCGTGTTTGCCAGATAGATGCAGGCCTTAAAGTCATCAAAAGTGGCTTTTTCCGCAGGGATTATCTCCGGTCCTGCAGAGCCGTCGTCGCAATAGAAGATCCTGGCATGAATCAGAGTGCCCTCACCCATTACGGAAAACTCCGCCTTGTCTCCTTTTTCAAATTCTGCAACAAACTGTTCCCCCTGAGACAGCAAAACCGTCTGCCCCCCGATGGTTACTGTGGCATAGCCTTCTTTGCAGAACAGTGCAGAAGTATGGAAATCACAGCCTTCCCAGTCCGCCTCTGTGATGGTCCGGCTTTGCGGACCTGCTTCTATGACATCCAGATAGCCTTTGTTTCCTTTGGCCACCATCAGATTGTAATCCGTGATCTTTCCGAAGCTCTTTGTGATATAGCCTCCGTCAAAGCGATCCTGCTCCAGAGGGGCAAGTCTTGCCACACGGACATCCTGATGAGCCAGTACCACATTTCCGTCCAGCACCATAAGAACCCGATCATAGTCAGGTAGCCTGGAGAAAGTTGTTTCCTCAAGGTCACAGGTTGCAGAGCTCAGCCTCCAGATAAAATTTCTTTCCAGATATTTTGCATTCTCCGGAAAAATGGCAAGCTGGGTGGTGATTCCGCCTGTCCATTTGGACCGGGTAAAGTCCGCTTCGTGATAAATTCTATATTCCATCGTCTTCCCCCTATTCTGCAGAGACTCCCTTAAGATATTCTTAATTATAAACTACTTTCCTTGATCGGACAACCCGTTTATAGTATAATGCAGAGTGAGATTATGCGATTGGAGATTAATCAGAAATGAACAGAGCTGACGGCTGCAGGCTCAAAAACTGCGACCCTTTTTACGAAATTATCCCCTATATCATGCCCAAACGCTATGATGCGGTTAACTATATCGATCTGGAACTGGATCTGGAGGCCATGCACAGCTACATCAACCGCTGTCGTCAGAAGGGGATTAAGATGGATCACATGAGTGTCATCATCGCCGCCTATCTCAGACTGGTGTCTCAGAACCCCAATCTGAACCGTTTTGTATGTAACAGACGGATTTATGCCAGAAATCACTTCTGTGTATCCTTTACCACTTTAAAAAACAATAATACCGAAGAAACCGTCAGCAAGGTTTACTTCAATCTGGACGATGATATTTTCGAGGTTAACAGAAAACTGTCTGAAACCATTGAGACCAACAGAAAAGCCGGCTCAAACAATGCGGTGGACAAACTGCTCCGCAGTGTGATGAAGGCGCCCACGCTGGTTGGCGCTGTTGTGGGACTTCTGAAATGGTGGGACAGGCATTTTTCTCTGCCTTTCAGCGTGATAGACGGAAGCCCGTTTCACACATCACTTTTTATCACCAATCTGGCATCCATACGGTTAAAGGCTGTGTATCACCATATTTACGATTTCGGCACCACCGGTATGTTCATCGCCATCGGACAGCCGGAAAAACGCCTTGTCAAGGTCGGGGAAGTCGTTGAGGAAAAACGTGTCCTTCCCATCAAGGTTTCCGCTGACGACAGAGTGGAATCAGGCTACTACTATGCCCGCTGTTTCAGAGAGTTCAAGCGATATGCGGGCCGTCCCGAGATTCTGGAAGAAAAACCGGAGCAGATCGTCCGCGATCCCAATGTTCCGAAAAAGAATACAAAGTTTATTGTAAAATAAGAGGTGT
>CASEOD010000127.1 GCA_949289445.1 uncultured Eubacteriales bacterium | reverse complement strand
ATGCCCTCGTTTTCACGCTTCAGAACCCGCATATTACATTGTATGAAAAAGTAGAATGACAAAAGAGACGGATTAACTCCGTCTCTCATAACACTTTTCTTTGTTTGGATTGGGCTCCACCCCAACATTTGACATAGAGCCTAAAAAACAGGAACCCCTTTTCCGGTCGATTTTGTCTATTAAACAATCGACTTCATGAGGGTCCCTGTTCAGTTATATACTATTTGGATTCTATTCTGCAGAAGAAATTGTTCCTGCCTCTTTTTCCAAATCCTCCAGCTTTGTGCTCTTTCCCACAAAGTGTACAAATACCGCAAGGACTGCTATTCCTGCAGGAATCAGAATCAGTGGAGTTACCCCAAGAGCTGCCGGAATAAAGCCGATAATACTTGCAACTGCAGCTACCGTCACGGCATAAGGTATTTGCGTCCTTGCATGATCCATCAAATCAGATGCCGATCCCATAGAAGACATAATCGTAGTATCTGAAATCGGTGAACAGTGATCTCCGAAAATAGCGCCACTGGTTACTGCTGCAATGGTTACAACACACAGAGTATCCATCTGACCTCCGCATACACCCCAGACCATTGGAAATGCAATCGGAATCATGATAGCGCTGGTTCCGTAAGAAGTTCCTGTAGAAAATGCGACTACACAGGATACCAGGAACAGCACAATCGGAATCAGCACGCCAGGTACCGAGTCACCTACCAGATGAGAAATGTAATTTCCTGTGCCCAATCCGTCCATAACACTGCCGGAAGACCATGCCAATACCAGAATGGTGTCTGTAATCAGAAGTTCTTTACAGCCGTTGAGCCAAATGTCAATGCACTCTTTCAGCGTCATGATTTTCTGCACCATTGCCATGATGATAGACAATACTGATGTGAACAGAACCGCATAGAGAATGCTGGATGCCGCATCGGAATTTCCCAGCGAATCACGAATACCTGTAAAGTTAAACGGCATTTCAGCTCCACCGCCTGTATACCACAAGCCGATAATTGTTACAACTGTGAATACCACGATAGGAACGATAGCATTGCACATGCGAAGAGGCGCTCCTTCTTTCACGTTCATTGCATCAAGCTCTTTACTCATCATCAGTTTGGCATTATCTTCATAAAGCTTTCCTGTCAGTCGCGCTCTTTTTTCTGCACGGTACATCGGACCGTAGTCCTTTTGCATCAGAACGATAATCAGCACCATGAAAATTGCAAAGATATTGTAAAATCTGTATGGGATCGTCTGAATAAAAGTTCCGTACGCATTTCCTTCAAATCCTACTGAAGAAAATGCAATGGCAATCATTCCAATCTCATAAGCAGTCCAGGATGAAATCGGTGCGATATCAGTCACCGGCCCGGCTGTGGAGTCGATAATATAGGAAAGTTTTTCTCTGGAAACCCTTTCTCTATCTGTGGCAGGACGCATTGTCGGACCTACAACCAGAGAATTAGCATAATCCTCAAAGAAGATAATCAGCCCCATAATCCAGGTAATGAGCAATGAGTTCTTGGCATTTTTCGCTTTTTTAGACATAGCGATGGCCATTGCCTGCATACCGCCCATCTTACTCATAATAGCAATCAATCCCCCAACTGCCAGAATGAATACCAGCAGTGTGGCATTCCAGGAATCAGTTACCGTCCCTATAATATAGGTGTCACAGGTTCTAAGAAATCCATGGATTACATTTCCTCCGTTGAGGATAATCGAACCTGCAAAAACTGCAGCTGCCAGAGACAGGACTACCTGTTTGGTAATAAATGATAATACAATTGCAAAGAATGGGGTTACCAGTGAGAGTACGCCGTAGTGAGCCGCGAGTTCCTCACCTTCTCCCTCTGCAAATACAAAACCTGTCGTCAGCAGAGCCACTGCCAGAAATACAGTGAAGATCGTCAGAGTTTTGTTTGAAGATAATTTCTTTTTCATATTCTTTCCTCCTTTCCTCTAATGTTCTAATCCTTTTTTGAACATCTCAGCAATATGAACAGAATTCTGCATGGCATCAAAAGCCATATTTCTGGTACGCAGAATTTCCGTTTCCCATAAAAAAGACTCATCCGAACCTGCTTGTGCAGCATGGTATTTTTCCAACGCAATTTTCAGTGCCGGAACAGGGTTTTCTGTGGCAAGCGCACAGCAGGAGTCCTGCCCATACCTGCCCGAATAGCATCTGAACACAGCAGTCTGCCGTTCACACAGAATTGCTGCACGATTGTACTCCTCTTCACAGTGGAGTTCTTTCGCTCTGCCTCTCAATGAATAAAGCTCTGCTAAAGCTTCTTTATATTCCTCGGCTTTTGCTGAAACCGGAGCCAGCATCTCAGCCGCATCTCCGGCAGATACCAGAATTTCCTGCCACTGTTCAGCCACATCTTCTCCCAGATCGTCCAGATTGTACGGTACAAAAATATCATTCACGAGTTTCTCTGCCACATAAAGGAAGTATTCCACATGCTTTTCTAAAAGTGCAGAATCTATTTTGTCAACCGTATCATCCGGCGTGTGAAGCCATGGACTGTAAAAAGCATAATTAAGTTCTTCCAGAAGCTTCTCCGTATATTCCGTAGCAAAAGAGGCATACGGCACTCCAATTCCAAAGAATGAAGAATCTCCACCGCCTTTAAACGCTTCATGCCACTGACCTTCTTCATTCCAAACATACGAAATGGCATCCATAAGAATTCTTTTCATCTCCGGCTGTCCCTCAACCCCCGGAATCGTAGTGCCTCGAATTGCCAGATTGTCAATATTAAGATATCCGATACAGTTTTCTGTCATATCAGGCCAGTAATTATCACAGTACCAGGTAGAGCCGCCGCCTTCTGCAATTTCATGGCCGTCCCAGAAAGCAAAAACAATATCATTTTCCATTTCCTCTCGATGTGCTGCGAAAATGCGGGCAAGTTCTAGATTCAAAGCATTTCCCGAAGCATTGCAGATAGCCGATTTACCCCAGGCATCCACATGACTTCCGATCAGTACATAACGACCTCTGCTCTTACCTCCGCGAAGTCTCCCCACCGGCTGATCCGCTGTGATCCATTCTCTGGTTGCCTCAGCCCTGAGCCAGACTCTGGTAGTCTGTTTCTGACAGAGTGCTGCCAAAGACTCGCCGTCTTTTCTCGAAATGCTGATAACCGTCAGACGAACAATATCTTTTACCGTATCCGGGGTAGGATTTCCCCACTGAGTTTTCACTGCTCCCATTTGAATCAGATCACTGTCTGAAGCACCCCAATTCATGATGATCAGCGCTTTTGCACCTTTTTCCCATGCTATTCTGGCTTTTTCCGGACGACCCGGGCTCCAGTTCATATCAGTCAACACGATTTTCCCACTGACGTCTTTTCCCTCATAATCTCCATAGGAACCTGAACCCAGATAAATCAGTTCTCCTTCTATTCCTTCCTCCGGCGTCGAATCTATATGACATACCGGCCGAGCCTTGATCTCTCTGACTTCAGGAGCCAGCACCTTCAGTGCAGCTTCTTTTGGATAGCTCTGATACATCGGAAAATGATCAATATGCCCTTCTACACCATTTTCATTAAGTCTTTTGCAGATGTACTCTGTAGCCTTTCTCATCTCTTCTGTTCCGGAGAGTCTTTCTCCAACCTGATCTACCAGATAATCCATATCTCTATAAATATTGTCCAGCGATATCTCCTGTTTCAGAATTTCGTATAAGCTCAATTTTCTCCCTCCTTTTCCTGTCACTGTTTTGAGTTAACCTCTCTTCAGGAATGCCGTGCAGCAGTGAATTGCGCCAAAGCCCTTCATGATTTCATCAAAATCGACAGTAATTACTTCTATGCCGTTTTTTTCGAGCAGTTCCTGACTGCGGGGATTTCCCGCCGGCATGACGATCAGCCCCGGTCTGATGGCTACAAAATTGATGGCAAAGCTTTCTTTAGCCTCTGTCTGTGATGGGCATTCCAGCAATTTAATTCCCTTTTTCTTCAGTGCATCGCATATGTCATACGGCACCTGGGAAGCATGGATCATGGCGATATCATGACTGGCGAAATTGAGATTTCCGTCTATATGGGCATGGCCATAAGGTATCTGCATTTTCAGAACTTCTACACCCATACGATGAAGTTCGTACTCTATCATTTCATATCCGCTCCGGTTGGTTCTCACTCCGGATGCAAGAATGGCAGTATGCCGATCTACCCACATCACCATGGCCCCTTCAAAAGTCGCATCTCCGCAGACAGTCCGGATAATAGGAACGCCCAGATCCGCCAGCGCCTTGGCGGCATAGCGTTCTTCCCCTCTCCGGGCTTCCATGGCAGGTCTTGTCACAATTGCCCCTTCCGGGGTCATCAGTACCAGATCCCTGCAGAACAATGCATTTGGCCGATCTTCTCTCTGTTCCTCAATATAGTGTACAGTAACGCCATTGGCTCTGTAGATATCTGCAAGGGCATCATGCTGCGCTCTGAATTTTTCCGGATCCACGGGTGCTTTGAATCTAGCGGCCTCCCAGTCAAAGTTTTCGATTTCTTTTCCGGGACGTCTCATCAGAACATCTTTCAGTGTGTCCACCTCGGAACATACTCCCCAGTCTCCCCACAAATCCTTCATATCTTCTTCAATAGTAGATTCTTTTGGAAACCATCGTTCCCCTGCAATCGCATCAATATCCATCTTTTTATTCATATTTTAACCTCTCTTCAAATATGCCGTAATACAGTGCAGTGCGCCTTTTCCTTTCATGATTTCAGAAATATCAACAGTCAGTACGGTCACTCCGTTACTTTCCAGCAATGCCTGTGTTCTCGGATTTCCCTCGGCCATCAGAATCACTCCGGGTTCCAATGCGACAAAATTGCAGGCAAAGGTTTCACGTACCTCTGTTCTGGACGGTGCCTCCAAAATCTGATATCCCTTCTTCTTCATCATATCCAGAATATCATACGGCACCTGTGATGCATGAACCAGTACCATATCATTGCTGACCGGATTCATCAGGCCGTCAATATGTATGTTGCTGTAAGGCTGCTGCATATGATATACAGTGACACCCATTCTTTCAAGCTCATATTTCACCTGTTCAAACCCGCTGCGGTTACATCTGCTGCCGGTAGAAAGAACACAGGTGTGGCGATCCACCCACATAGCATTTGCTCCCTCGAAAATTCCATCACCATTAATTGTCCTGATAATAGGCACTCCGAGATCCACCAGCGCTTTTGCAATATATCGTTCTTCCCCTCTGCGGGCAGCCATACCGGGTCTGGTCAGAATTGCTCCTTCCGGAGTCATCAGCACCAGATCTCTGCAGAATATTGCATTCGGTCTGTCTTCTCGCTGCTCTTCCACATAATATACGCTTACACCATGTTTCCTGTAAATGTCTGCAACTGTGTCATGTTGTCTACGCATCAGTTCCACATCAATAGGTTCTTCAGAAAAGCGATATTCGGCTGCGTCAAAATGTTCAACTTCTTTTCCCGGCCGCCGAAGAAGAACTGCTTTCAATTTTTCCACTTCTGAAGAGACACCCCAGTCTCCCCAGTACTCTGAAAGATCGTTTTCAAAAGTTGTCTCCTTTGGAAACCATCTTTCTCCTGCGATAGCATCAATGTCAATTTTTTTTCTGTCTTCACTCATACTGCATGCCCCCTGTTATATTGTCAAAATATTTTTTACTTTTATTCTGAGCAAAAGTCGTGCCAAAAGAAAAAACCGCTGTTTTAGCGGTTTTTCATATTATCAATATTATATTGTCAAAATTTTTTATGTTTTTGTCAAAAAAATCTTACAGATTGTATTTGTTCATCTTATAGCTAAGTACCTGCTTAGAAATTTTCAGTTTCCTTGCCGCTGCTGTCAGGTTTGGAGTCTCACTGACAGCCTTTTTTATCAGGCGGCATTCCACCATCTCAACAGTTTTCGGCAGAGAAAAATCTTCACTATTAAAATCTACAACCTCTGCATCAGGAGATACAGCCCCCCTTTGCATTGAAGCAGCAACTAAGTATTCAGGCAGATCCTTTTTCTGTATAAAACCAGACTCTGTGACATTAAAAGCCCCTTCGATAATGTTCTTCAGTTCCCTTACATTCCCGGGCCACTGATACTGTCCAAAAACCTGTTCCACTTCTTCATCTATTCCCAGAATATTTCGATTCATCTTCATATTATACTGTCTGATGAAGTGATTCACAAGATAAGACAAATCCCTGCTTCTTTCCCTTAATGGCGGCATTACCAACTGTACAACGCTAAGTCGATAAAACAGATCTTCCCGCAGCTTTCCGTTGCGGACACACTCCATAGGATTCTGATTTACGGCAGAAACGATCTTGACATCCACAGGGATAGGCTCCAGACCGCCCACCCTCATAACCTGTTTTTCTTCAATGGCCTTGAGAATTTTTGCCTGTACACTGAGTTCCATAGAGTTAATCTCGTCTAAAAAAATTGTTCCTCCATTTGCCATTTCAAATAGTCCCGGCCTGTTTTCCGCTCCCGTGTAACTACCTTTTACAGTGCCGAACAAAATACTTTCCAGTAAGTTTGCAGGAATAGACGCACAGTTCTGAGATACAAACTTCTTTTTTCGGCGATGGCTGCATGTGTGAATGGACTGAGCAGCCAGCTCCTTCCCTGTGCCAGTTTCCCCGTAAATCAGAACGGAAGAGTCTGTATCAGCAACCATTCGGATCCGTTCCTTGATGAGCTCCATTTGCTGAGATGTCGTGATAATATCATCCAGTGTATACAGCGATTTGACTTCTTTTGTCTCTTTCAACTGCAGGCTGATATCTTTTCTCTCATAGACAGAATCTATATATCTGGAAATGTCTACTGCGCCAACGATTTTATCACCCTCCTTAATAGGCATCGTGCTGTTAATTGCATTGATACTCTGTCCCTTATAGGTGGTCAGAGTCTGCAATTCATTGAAAATCGGTGTTCCATTTCGGAGTACCCGCAGCAAACTGCTGCTCTCTTCTGTCAGATCAGGGTAAATATCTAAAATATGCCTGCCGATGATATCTTTCTCTTTCAGATTGTTCACATCTGGTCTGTATGTGGTAAAATACACCACATTACCCTTTGCATCTGTAACTATGATTCCGTCAATGTAATTATACAGATTTAAAATCTGCTCAACGTATCTGCGCAACATTTTTAGCTTACCTCATCTTCCCAAAGTTCTCTTTTCAAAAGTCATATTGCTGATTTTATTATAGCAAAGGCTCTGCTTGCTGACAATCTGTTCTGAAAAAGAGTACTGAAAACAGTTGCTCCAGGGGGATTCTAATTCAGTATCCATTTTAGCGTTTTTTGTATATAAGCCATGCCAGACGGTATACGATTCTGTTTCAGATATTTTGCTATAGTCTTTTCACTTTTATAATATATTCCTGTTCTACTATAAAGTTTTATAGCATTTTAACCAAACTTTCTTTTACTCAATGAATGTCTTGTCCGTACGCCATTCTTATATGTATTTTATTAAAAAGTATTGTCCGTGTTAAGTTCTTCCGACTTCACTTATACACTTTCCGCATTTTCCGATTCAGGTTAAATTAATCCCTAATGCCTGTTCTCCCACAGGGAATTGCACAGCACCATATACAATAAAGGAGCCGAAATGGGCTCCTTCACACTATTACAATATATCAATATGTTCTCCCGCCAGAGCTTTATTCATGCTGCGTACCGCACAGAACTTACCGCACATGGAGCAGGTATCATCATGTTCCGGCTTTCTGTCCTCACGGATTTTTTTCGCGGTTTCCGGGTCAATAGCACAGGCCCACTGGGCTTCCCAGTCCAGTTCACGACGGGCATCCGCCATTTTATCATCGATCTCTCTGGCGCCGCGGACACCTTTTGCAATATCCCCTGCATGAGCTGCAATTTTGGAGGCGATAATCCCCTGCTTCACATCTTCCACATTAGGCAGTGCCAGATGTTCTGCGGGAGTTACATAACAGAGGAAGGCTGCGCCCGATGCTGCCGCAATAGCTCCGCCGATGGCAGAAGTAATGTGATCATATCCCGGCGCAATATCTGTTACGATAGGTCCCAGCACATAGAACGGTGCACCACTGCAGATAGTCTGCTGCAGTTTCATGTTTGCTGCAATCTGATCCATAGGCATATGCCCCGGACCTTCCACCATAACCTGTACATCTTTTGCCCACGCCCGTTTTGTCAGCTCACCCAGACGCACCAGCTCCTCAATCTGGCATACATCAGAACCATCGGCAAGGCAGCCCGGTCTGCAGGCATCTCCCAAAGAAATAGTAACATCATATTCTCTGCAGATATCCAGAATTTCATCAAAATACTCATAAAACGGATTTTCTTCTCCCGTCATTGTCATCCAGGCAAAGACCAGAGAACCGCCTCTGGATACGATATTCATCTTTCTCTTGTGTTTTTTAATCTGGTCAATGGTTTTCCTGGTAATTCCGCAGTGAAGAGTTACAAAATCCACACCGTCTTCCGCATGAAGTCTGACTACATCGATAAAATCTCTGGCAGTCAGGGTATCCAGATCTCTCTGATAGTGAATTACAGAATCATAGACAGGCACAGTGCCGATCATAGCCGGACATTCACTTGTCAGCTTTCTTCTGAACGGAATGGTATCACCGTGAGAGGACAGATCCATGATGGCATGAGCGCCCATATTGACTGCCGCCATTACCTTTTCCATTTCCACATTCATATCCTTGCAGTCTCTGGAAACACCCAGATTCACGTTAATCTTTGTCTGAAGCATAGACCCTACACCCTCAGGATCAATACAGGTATGACGTTTATTTGCGCAGATTGCCACCTTTCCTTCAGCTACCAGAGGCATCAGTTCCTCAGTCGTCATTCGCTCTTTCTTTGCTACGATTTCAAGTTCAGGCGTTACAATTCCCTTGCGCGCCGCCTCCATCTGCGTTGCGTACTCTCTCATGATAAATTCTCTCCCTTCAAAAAACAAAACTGCCGACGCCTCGCAAGGCCTGTCGGCAGTTAGTATGCTGCTTCTATTTCCCTACGTTGGCATGATCCAAATCAGGTCACAGGTCGGGACAGCTTCAGCCCCCTCTCAGCCCGCTGCTGCGGACTCCCTTTTCTTTACATTACTTAATACTAGCACTTTCTCCGCCGGAATGCAAGCAGTCTTAAATCTCTGCGTACGATTTTCCGGTAAAATCAGCCGCATTTGGAAAATCCACAGTTTCTGCAGATAACACATCCGCCTTCATGCTCCACGGGGCTTCCGCATTCCGGGCAGGCATGGATTTCTCCGGCCGTGGCAGGAATAATGGGATTCTTCTGTGGAACAGGTTTCTCTGTAGGCGGCTCAAAAGAAGCCCGCTCCTTCGGCTGATCCTCAATAATCTTGGAGACCTTCATCAGAATTCTGGCAATTGCGTCAGGGCAGGAGGTGCATCCCATTCCCTGCTGTCTGATGGTGGACGGACATCTGATACCCTTCAGCTGATCATAGACCTCCTGAATGGATATTCCGCTGCGGAGAGCCACAGATGCCAGTCTCGCTGTGGCTTCACTCTGGCTTGGACAGCCTCCGGCCTTTCCTGTGCTGGTAAACACCTCACAGATTCCGTTTTCATCATAATTGCAGGTAACATACAGGCTGCCGCATCCGATTCTTACCTTTTCTGTAAAGCCTCTGGTTACGTCCGGACGAGGACGAGGTTCAATATGCCCGTAAGCAGGGTTTTCCAGAGCCGGAATCGCTCCCTGCACTCCCTGTCCGGCCTTACCTTCTTCATGATTTACTTTGCCGATATTGAGTACCTGCTCCTCACGGCTTCCGTCACGATAGATGGTTACACCTTTGCAGCCCTCTTTATAAGCCAGCAGATATACATCCCTGACCTCGCTTTTAGTAGCGTCTTTCGGGAAGTTCACTGTTTTGGAGACAGCATTGTCAGTGTATCTCTGAAATGCCGCCTGCATTTTAATATGATCAATCGGTTTGATATCATGGGAGCAGACAAAAACTCTGCGGACATCTTCCGGAATCTCCTCACAGTGCGCCACAGTACCTTCCTTTGCGATTTTTTTAAGAAGTCTGTCGTTATAAAGTCCAAGTTCCTTCAGCTTTGCGGTGAGTACCGGATTCACTTCTACCATTTCCGTGCCGTCCATGATGTTTCTGATAAAGGCATAAGCGAACACAGGCTCTACACCAGAAGAGCATCCGCCGATAATGGACAGAGTTCCTGTCGGTGCAATAGTAGTGATTGTGGCATTTCTCATGGCAGGTCCATCCTTCAGTGTGCTGACAGAAAACAGCGGGAAAGTCCCTCTCTTTTCAGCCAGTCTGCTGCTTGCCGCATGACCGGTATTCTCGATGTACCGCATTACCCGCTCTGCCAGGGCAACCGCCTCGTCAGAATTGTACGGAATTCCCATCATCAGAAGAGCATCCGCCCAGCCCATGACTCCCAGACCGATTTTTCTGGAAGCCTTGGTGGTTTCTCCGATCTTGTCCAAAGGATAATTATTCACATCTATGACATTGTCGAGGAAGTGTACAGCTTTTTCTACAGTTTCACCGAGAAGAACAAAGTCAAACTCATAGCCGGTCAACGTCTTTCTCAGCATTTTCACCAGATTGATGGAACCCAGATTACAGCTTTCATAAGGCAGCAGCGGCTGCTCTCCGCAAGGGTTTGTGCTTTCAATCTCTCCCTGTGTCGGTGTTACATTATCACGGTTGAGCCTGTCCAGGAAAATGATCCCCGGCTCTCCGTTCTGCCATGCGTGTTCTACAATCATATCAAAAACTTTTTCTGCGCTGAGATGTCCCACAGCCTGTCCTGTCTTCGGATCGATCAGATCATAGTCGCTCTGTTTTTCTACAGCCTCCATAAAAGCTTCCGTAATGCCTACACTGATATTGAAGTTCGTAATCTCCTTATTATCTTCTTTGCAGTTAATAAATTCCAGAATATCGGGATGATCGATTCTGAGAACGCCCATATTTGCCCCTCTTCTGGTTCCACCCTGTTTTACCGCTTCTGTTGCCGCATTGAAGACCTTCATAAAGCTGACCGGACCACTGGCAACACCGCCTGTGGATCGAACTGCCGATCCGCTCTGACGAAGTCTGGAAAAGGAAAATCCCGTTCCTCCTCCCGATTTATGGATCAGCGCCGCATTCTTTACTGAATCGAAGATCCCCTCCATACTGTCCTCCACAGGCAGAACAAAACAGGCAGAAAGCTGACCCAGCATACGTCCTGCATTCATCAGAGTCGGTGAATTCGGCAGAAAGCGCAGTTCTGTCATCAGCTCGTAAAACTCCCGGCTCAGCGCTACGGTATCGACAGTGCTGTCATATTTTGCGTCTGCCGACGCAATAGTGTCGGCAACCCTGCGAAACATTCCATCCACTGTCTCGATCAGGTTGCCGTCTTCATCCTTGCCCAGATATCTCTTTTCCAATACCGTCAGGGCATTCTTACTTATTTCTGAAATCGCCATCTTAGTTCCTCCACATTATCTACTGTTATATGCCCCATTATATCACTAGATATTGTGGTTATCAATGGAAACTTGTCCGAAATTTGTAATTGGATAAAATTGCCTTTTTTACAGTTCCCTCTGCTTTATCTCTGTTTTGGGTAAAGAAAAAGACAGGCTTTTTGAACTGCACCCCATTTGTTAGACAGTATGGTATACTGGATAATAAGTGGGGTGATTTATTATGCCAAAAGGAAAACCAAACAAGAGATATACTCCGGCATTTAAGAAAATGGTAATCGAAACCATGCTGGAAGAAAAGCTGGGTTACCGGGAAACGGCCCGGCGCTTTCAAGTATGCAACCATTACCGAATTCAACAATGGGAGCAAATTTACCTGACTGAGGGTCCGGAAGGTTTTGAAGTGGAACGGCGTGGCAGAGGGAACAAAGGACGTCCTCGGCAGCTACCGAAAGAGGTAGAAGAAGATCTGCTGGCAGAGGTTCAGAGACTTCGAGCGGAGAACGAATACTTAAAAAACTTACAAGCCTTGGTTTTGGAACGAGAGCGACGCCAGAGGAAAAAGCCCTGGTAGTCCAAAAACTGAGGCCGAAATATCGATTGTCTGTTCTGCTTGAAATCGCTCAGCTGCCCCGTGCCACCTTCTACTACCACCGAAAGCGGATGCACAGGACAGATAAATACGCACAAGCAAAGACAGAGATTTCTGCTATCTACCACGAAAATAAAGGTCGGTATGGCTACCGGCGTATCACGATTGCGCTTCGCAGCAGAGGAACATATCTGAACCACAAGACAGTACAGAGACTCATGAAGCAGCTGAGACTGGTTTGTCATGTCAGAGTGAAAAAATATCGCTCTTACAAAGGAAATGTAGGCAAGGTTGCGTCCAATCTGCTGAACAGAGATTTTTACGCAGAAAAGCCAAATCAAAAGTGGGTCACCGATGTGACAGAGTTCAGTCTGTTTGGCCAGAAACTTTATCTTTCTCCTATTCTGGATCTGCACAACGGGTATTTGGTCAGCTATACCATCTCTGAACGGCCGGTTTTGAGTATGGTGACAACCATGCTTGACAAAGCTTTTGCAGTTATACCGGATGGAACCGGGCTGATTCTCCATTCCGACCAGGGCTGGCAATACCAGCACAAGCAGTACCAGCGTATGCTCAAAGCTAAAGGTGTCCGGCAAAGTATGAGCCGCAAGGGAAATTGCCTGGACAATGCTGTGGCAGAAAACTTTTTCGGTCTGCTAAAGAGTGAACTGCTTTATCTGCAAAAGTTCCAGTCCATGCAGAACTTCAAACAAGAACTCATTGACTATCTGGATTACTACAATAACCGGCGTATTAAGGCAAAGCTAAAGGGCCTGCCGCCTGCAATTCACAGACAACAAGCCCTTTCGGCTGCTTGAACTATTTTTATTCCAAAATATTGTCTAACTTTTTGGGGTCACTTCATTCCCGGCCAGAAAAAGCGCGCCCGCATATTTGAGCAGTTTGTACCTACTGTTTGTGACAACTGGTCTAAAGTAACTGAACTTTGCCAGAGTGCACATGATTTTGAGGAATCCATTTTGGCGCTCGTGTGACGCCTTCTGCCATATAGATGGCTGTGGCCGTATGAGATGCGTCATGCGGTCTTTGCGTTTGGGCGTTATAAATATCTTTGGACTTGCCATTACATGGATTGGGTATCGCGTAGCAGAAGGCCTGTGACGCAGGTATGATAAAGTGGACGGTAGAGCAAAAACGTAAATAGACGAACGAGGCAGCACTTTGCCATATCATATGGTTAGGTGCTGCTCTGTTTTTGGGTCAATCCCAAATTTTGTGTAAACTTCTTTCCTTTCGATGAGAACCATCATTTTATCAGGCGGCAACGGTCCTAATCGCTGCCGCCTATATTTACATACCAACGCCAAAATGTATGCTTGTCAAGGGCGGCAAAGCCGTTCATTTACCCTTGACGAGCAGACTTTTTGATGTTATCTCATTTATAGTTTACACAAAATTTGAAACAGTCTGCTGTTTTGTCTAGCACAGACTTTATTTTCGGCAATTTTTTATTGTATTGCCAAAAACAAAGTAACGCTGATTTCTCAATCATGCGAGATCGTGCTGTTTCGTGTGTTCCGCCTCTTTTACTGGAACCCTGCCAAGGATTGCTTCCACGTTGGCGCATACCGTTTTCATCTCACTGGCATAGTCTTTGCCCCCATACCCGAATTGACGAACAGAAAAAAGAGTCGTAAACTGGAAAGCAAAGGAGCACACGCTATGGAACAGAAGAAAACGAAAAAACGAACCGCACCCCCACGGTACGACGATGCGTTCAAAGCCGGAGCCGTACGGCTGGTGACAGAACAAGGCCGTCAGCCAGTGGAAGTGGCCAAAGAGCTGGGGATCTGCATCGACACGCTGCGCAGCTGGCTGAAAGCCTCCGGCGTTCAGATGGGCCAGGTCAGCAGACAGAACCGGGAGCAAAAGCGCATCCGGGAGCTGGAAGCAGAGAA
>CASEOD010000126.1 GCA_949289445.1 uncultured Eubacteriales bacterium | reverse complement strand
GACGTCAGTCCAGATAAAAGAAATAAACCGATTGAAACAGCTGCGGACTGTGACCGGTTATTTGAAAAGGTGTTCCTTTTATGGGACACCTTTTTGTCATAAATGCCGTCATCTGTGTTATACTGACATTATCGTACAGGGAGAGGAAACAGGTTATGGCAAAAGGCGCGAACCAGAAATTCAAATTATACTGTCTGGCGCAGATTATGCTGGAGAATACAGACGATGAACACTATCTTACCATGCCGGAGATTCTGTCCGCGCTTGAGCGGCAGGGAATCAGCGCGGCCCGCAAAAGTGTTTATGAAGATCTGAGAGATCTGGAGCATCTTGGAATCGAGGTGGAAGGGGAGGCTGTGGGAAAAGGGTATCATTACCATGTTGTAAACCGTCCTTTTGAACTGCCGGAGCTGAAGCTGCTGGTGGACGCCATCCAGTCTTCCAGATTTATTACAGAGAGAAAGACAAACGCTCTGATCAGAAAGCTGGAAAAGCTGGTCAGCAGATATGAGGCTACAAAACTGCAGCGCCAGGTCTATGTGTCCGGAAGAATCAAAACCATGAACGAGAGCATTTATTACACGATTGACGCCATCCACAATGCAATTGCGGAAAACCGGAAAATAAAATTTCAGTATTTTCAGTGGAATGTGAAAAAGGAGATGGAGCTCCGGCATAACGGCGCGTATTATCATATCAGTCCCTGGGGACTTTCCTGGGACAATGAAAATTATTATATGGTGGGATATGATTCCGATGCGGGAATGATCAAACATTACCGGGTCGACAAGATGCTGCACATCCGCATGTCGGATGAGTCCAGGGAGGGAAAAGAATATTTTCAAAAGCCGGATATGGCGGATTATACAAAGAAAAGTTTCGGCATGTTCGGAGGCAGAGAGCGGCAGGTGAAACTTTTCGTGGAAAACCGCCTGGCCGGGGTGATTATTGACCGGTTCGGAAAAGATGTGCTGCTGATTCCCACGGATGAGGAACATTTTACGGTAAATGTAAATGTCCGTGTCAGCAGTCAGTTTCTTGGCTGGATCTTTTCTCTTGGCGAAGGCGTAAAGATTACCGGGCCGGAGGATGTTGTGGAGCAGATGCGTGAAGAAACAGAACGGCTGATCCGGCAGTATAAGTAAGAGAATAAACGTGTAAGGAGGAATGCATCATGAGACTTTTCATAGCGATTCAGCTGTCTCCGGAGATGAAAAAGGCTCTGGTGGGCTGTATGCATGATCTGAAGAAGCATGGAGTGGAAGGAAATTACGTTCCGGCTCAGAATCTGCATATGACTCTGGCCTTTATCGGAGAGTATAACGATCCTGGCAAAGTAAAAGAAGTTATGAGAAAAGTTCCGCTTCCGGAATTCCGTCTGACTCTGGCGGATAAAGGAAATTTCGGCAATATTCTGTGGGCAGGCGTCAAGGGCAATCAGAAACTGAAAACATATGTCAGAGACCTGAGAGCCTCCCTGGCAGCAGCGGGAATTCCCTGCGAGAAGGATAAATTTGTCCCCCATATTACGTTGATCCGGAAATTTTCCGCGAAGAAACCGTATCAGTTTCACATGCCAAAGGCAGAGATGACTGTAAAAAAAGCTTCTCTTATGAAGTCAGAACAGAAGAACGGGAAAGT
>CASEOD010000125.1 GCA_949289445.1 uncultured Eubacteriales bacterium | reverse complement strand
ATATTTTTCTTTGCGTTATTCTGTGCAGACTCTACCAGTCCCTCATAGACGGCAAGGTGGGCTGCTCTGTTGGTGTTGAGACAGTCAAGGGCGCCTGCCTTAATCAGACTTTCCACCGCTTTCTTGTTGACCTCACTGATTTCCACATTGTTGACAAACTGGAAAATATCTTTCGGCGTGCCCTTTTCCTCTCGGGCAGAAATGATAGCATCAATGGCAGCCTCTCCCACATTTTTAACTCCCAGCAGTCCGAATCGTATTTTACCGTCTTCCACAGAAAACTTTTTCCGGCTCCCGTTAATGCACGGCGGCAGAACTTCAATCCCCATTTCTCGGCAGTTTCTGATATACTTGGCAATGGATTTTGCATCCCCCATCACACTGGTCATCAGTGCAGCCATAAACTCTACCGGATAATACTTTTTCAGATAGGCTGTTTCATAAGCCACCACTGCGTAAACAGCCGCATGGGATTTATTGAAGGCATACTGTGCAAAGGTTTCCATATCAGCAAAAATCGCTTCTGCCGCTTCTTTGGAAATGCCTTTTCTGAGACATCCCGGGATCTCCACATTGCCTGCATCGTCTGTCTTTCCATAGATAAAGTATTCCTTCTCCTGCAACATGGCTTCTTTTTTCTTTTTACTCATAGCTCTGCGGACGATATCAGATCGACCATAGCTGTAGCCTGCCAGATCACGGACAATCTGCATAACCTGTTCCTGATAGACAAGACAGCCGTAGGTTACATCCAGAATCGGCGCCAGCTCCGGTGTGACATAGTTTATCCTGTCAGGGTTCTTCTTATTTTCAATATATTTCGGAATAGAGTCCATCGGCCCCGGACGATACAAAGCGATACCCGCCACCACATCTTCAAAGCAGCTGGGTTTCAGATTCTTCATAAACTGCGTCATGCCCCCGCTTTCCAGCTGAAAAACACCCAGCGTATTTCCACCGGCAATCATATCATAAACAGCTCTGTCATCGTAACCCATTCTGGCGAAATCAATGGTCACGCCATAATTCTTTTCTATGAGCTCAAGAGCGTCCCGAATCACTGTCAGGTTCCGCAGTCCGAGAAAGTCCATCTTCAGAAGTCCCAGTTCCTCAATGGTCGTCATATTGAACTGGGTGGCAATCCCTTTGTCAGACATATATAGCGGCACATATTCGTCCAGCGGCAACTTGGAAATTACCACACCTGCCGCATGGGTGGACGCATGACGGGGCATGCCCTCAATGGCTCTGGACATGTCAATCACCTTGGCAACCCGCTCATCAGCCTCATACATGGCACGAAGTTCCGGGTTCATTTCCATTGCCCGATCTATGGTCATTTTCAGATCAAAAGGAATCGCTTTTGCAATCCTATCTGCTTCCGCATACGAAAGATTCAGTGCTCTGCCCACATCCCGAACCGCCGCTTTGGCTTTCATTGTTCCGAAAGTAATAATCTGGGAAACGTTTTCTTCACCATACTTTCTTTTAACATAGTCTATTACCTCTCCGCGGCGCTCAATGCAGAAATCGATATCGATATCAGGCATGCTTACACGTTCCGGATTGAGAAACCGCTCAAAGATAAGGCTGTATCGAATCGGATCAAGGTCCGTAATCTTCAGACAGTAAGCCACCAGACTTCCCGCCGCGGAGCCTCTTCCCGGCCCCACCATGATGCCGTTTCTCTTTGCAAAATCGATAAAATCCCATACAATCAGGAAGTACTCCACATAGCCCATGTTTTCAATGACAGAAAGTTCATAGTCAAGTCTTTCCTGAAGTTCCGGCGTAACCCGGTCATATCGCATGGTCAGTCCTTCCCGGCAGAGCCGGCGCAGATACTGCTGATTGGTCAGCCCTTCCGGCGGAATGAATTCAGGGAGATGGTACTCTCCGAAAGTAAATTCCACATTGCATTCCATGGCAATTTTGTGAGTATTGTCAATGGCCTCCTGCGCATAAGCGAAAAGCCTGCGCATCTCGTCCTCGCTTTTCAGATAGAACTGATCATTGGGAAAGCGCATCCTCTTCTCATCATCAATGGTAGTCGCGGTCTGAATGGCCAGCAGCACATCGTGAGCCTCGGCATCCTCCTGCCGCACATAGTGGACGTCATTGGTGGCAACCATGGGAATATCCAGCTCTCTGGACAGTTTTACCAGCTGAGGGTTGATCATAGCCTCCTCATCCAGCCCCTGATCCTGAAGTTCCAGGTAAAAATTGCCGTGGCCGAAAATCTCGTCCATGGCCAGGGCTTCTTCCTTTGCCCCCGCATAGTCTCTGTTCAGAAGACAGCTCTGCACCCTGCCGGCCAGACAGGCGGAAAGTGCGATGATACCGTCTGCGTGCTCTCTGAGCAGCTCTTTATCCACCCGAGGCTTGTAATAGTAGCCTTCCGTAAATCCTTTAGAAACGATCTTGATCAGGTTCTTGTAGCCGTCATTGTTCTTTGCAAGCAGTACCAGGTGTCCCTGATATTTGTCCCGGTCGGCGTCTTTGTCGTGCCTGGTTCTTGCCGCGGTATATACCTCACAGCCGATGACAGGCTTGATTCCCTGTTTTCTGCACTCACGGTAAAAGTCGATCACGCCGAACATGACGCCGTGATCTGTGATTGCCAGAGAATCCATGCCCAGTTCTCTGGCACGTGCCACCACATCGGTGATGCGGGCGGCGCCGTCAAGCAGACTGTATTCTGTATGAACATGTAAATGTGTAAATGCCATAAATAATCCTCAAACTGTTTTCAAAAATTATCAAAAATATTTATCAACGATAGATGCCAGAACTGTCAGCGCTTTCTCCATTTCAGAAGGCGACGCATAGGCGTAGGAAATCCGCAGCGCATTGTTTTCTGTATAATCGTAAACATTCCCCGGATTCAGAAGCACTCCCTTTTCCAGCGCTTTTGTGAAGATCTTGTCCATAGGCAGTTTTTTATGAAACCTGAGCCAGATATAAAAGCCGCCCGAAGGTTTATTCCATACGGCCATGTGAGAGAAATTCTTTTCCAGAACCGCCAGTGCGTTGTCTCTGCGTTCCTTCAGTTCGTTTCTCAGATTCTCCACATAAATGTCGTAATCTCCGCTTTCAATCAGTTCTGTCATAATCCACTGAGAAACTGAACTGGCTCCATAATCCGTCTGCATTTTTACATCTCCCAGACGCTGGACCACAGCCTCAGGCCCTACGACCCAGCCGATGCGAAGACCAGGTGCCATAGTCTTGGAGATGGTGCCCAGATAAATAACATTCCCTGTGGCATCATATGCTTTCAGGGATTTGGGAGGTTTTTCCTCAAACCACAGCTGACCATAGGCATCATCCTCCAGCACAGGCAGCCTTCTGCTCTGACAGAAGCTGAGCACCTCCCGACGCCGCGATTCACTCATGACAATACCCGTAGGATTGTGATGGGTGGGTATGGTATAAAGGAGAGAGTCAATGGATGCATTTTTCATATTCCAGTACTTTATACCCTCATCATCCATGGGTATACCATGAAGATTCATGCCGGCTGACTGAAAAACCTGCAGAGATTTCAGATAAGAGGGTGCTTCTGTATAGACAGTGCTGCCTCTCCTCAGCATACAGACACTGATCAGCTGCAGAGCCTGCAGAGACCCGCTTGCCACCATAATATTGGAAGGTCTGACATCGATATCTTTATGTATCTTCAGCCACCTGCTCAAGGCGCAGCCCAGCTCCGGCAGTCCCAGCGGCCCCAGATATCCCAGATGAGGCACTTTCTCAGGCATTCTCCGAAACAGCTTCGTCACCAGCGTGCGGGGATACAGCTCAGGAGAAAGCTCCCCTGTACCGATACGGATGTATCCCGGTTCGAATTCCAGCCGGTTGATGGTCTGAATGGTTGGGAGGTTGGAGCGAAAAGGTCCGCTCTGGATGTATTTGTTCCAGTCAGGGGGCTGGCTCATCAGAAGAGACCATGTATTGCTCTTGACCCTGGTTCCTCCGCCGAAGTCACTTTCCACAATCCCGTAGGAAATCAGTTCCTCCATGGCAGTCACAATAGTGCTCCGGTTGACGCCAAAGGCTTCTGCCATGGCTCTTTGGCTGGGGAGACGACTGCCTATGACCCAGTCTCCTTCTGCGATTCTGTCCGCAATATATTTGACAATCTGCCTGTAAACTGGCGTTTTATTCTGTTTGTCCGGTTTCCAGTTCAATGTAATCATTTGGTTGGGTTAACATCTTTCTCTTTGGTCGGTTACAGCTTCTGGTTCATATGCTATTATTGTACCATAAAATGCGAAAAGAAAGTACTGATAATTGGAGGAAAAACTATGGTATATTTCATACAGGGTCTGACCATGGGGCTCGCCTACGTGGCGCCTATCGGTCTTCAGAATCTCTTTGTCATCAACACAGCTCTGACTCAGAAAAAAAGCAGAGTGTATCTGACAGCGCTTATCGTTACCTTTTTCGATGTGACCCTTGCTCTGGCATGCTTCTTTGGCATCGGCGCCATCATGCAGGCGTCCCGGCTTCTGCAGATGGCGGTACTTCTAGTGGGCAGTCTCATCGTAGTCTGGATCGGTATCGGTCTGCTTCGTGCAAAAGATACTATGGATACATCCACCAAAGTTGATGTGCCCATCTTAAAAGTCATCTCCACCGCCTGCGTAGTAACCTGGTTCAACCCACAGGCGCTCATCGACGGCACAATGATGCTCGGCGC
>CASEOD010000124.1 GCA_949289445.1 uncultured Eubacteriales bacterium | reverse complement strand
TTCCTGGGAAGTGAAAATTATGTGACAAAGGCGTTCGGCGTAGAAGTAAATGAGCGCACAAATGTAAAGACAGATCCGGGAAAATACGTGACAAATGTAGAAAGAGTGTTTACGGCAGGCGATATGCACAGGGGACAGTCCCTTGTCGTGTGGGCGAACCGGGAAGGGCGCGAGGTGGCAAAAGAGACAGACGAGAGCCTGATGGGATATACGAATCTGTCGATCCAATGACAATTTGACAGTGTCATAGAAGATATTTATGTAAAAATAATATAGAAAAATGCGCTCCGACAGGATCTGTGTTTTACGCGGGATACTCCGGGGCGTATTTTTATTGCAGATCCTCCGCCGTGTGAATGAAAAGGAAATATTACGAAAATGTTAAATGCATATTGAAATTTTGCTGATAATTAATTATAATCTATTACATATCATAGAAGAAAAACGTAGATTCGCCCTTCAAATGTGTTTTTTTCAGGAATACTGTTGAAAATCCCTTTTTTCTGTTGTATTATGCACATATGTGGGGACATAGATAATTTAATAGGGAAAGGTGAAAAAATGAAGTTAAAAAGAGTACATAGTGCATTCATTGCGGCAGCCCTCACTTGTTCACTGGTAGTAACTCCCGTATTTGCAGAGCCTACCCAGGAGGAACTGGAAGACCAGAAGGAGGCTGCACAGGGTGAACTGGGAGATCTGCAGGCGGAGCTTGACACATTGATTCAGAAGGCAAATGAGCTGGAGAGTCAACTGATCAGTACCGGGCAGCAGATCACACAGGCGGAAGAAGATCTGGAAGCAGCTGAGGAGAAAAAAGCAGAGCAGTACGAAGCGATGAAGCTCCGCATCAAGTTTATGTATGAGTCGGGAAGCGGCACTGCGACTATGGAGAAAGTCGTTTCATCCGGAAATATTTCCGATATGCTGACTCAGGCAGAGTATTCTCAGAAGGTGCACGAATATGATCGTACACAGCTTCAGGAATATGCTAACACAGTGACGGAGATCGAAAATCTTCAGGCAACGCTTGAGGAAGAGATGGCAAATCTTCAGGAAACGGAAGAAGAATACCGGGCTCAGCAGGAAACGCTGAAGGAGACGATCGCTTCGAAGCAGGATGAGATCTCCAATCTTGACGAGATGATCCAGGAAGCTGCGAGAAAAGCGGAGGAAGCGCGTAAGGCGGCGGAAGAAGTGGCGGCCCGGCAGCAGCCGAAGAATCCGTTTACACCCGGCGGTGGTTCCGGCGGTACAACTCCTCCGTATAATGAAGTCACAGGTAATGCAGTTGTTGACCGTGCATACAGCTACATCGGAAATGCCGAGTATGTGTGGGGTGCCTGCAGCCCGGGAGCGTTTGACTGTTCAGGGTTTGTGGCGTACTGTCTGACCGGCAATTATGCCCGGCTTGGTACTACGTACACATTTCTTGGGTGGCCGAGGGTCAGCGATCCGCAGCCTGGCGATGTATGTGTGAACGAAGGGCACTGTGGTATTTACATAGGAAACGGTCAGATGATTCATTGTGCTGACGTAGGGATCGGCGTTATCATCGGTCCGGTGCAGGCGGGGATGGTATATGTCCGCTATTAGTGGGAATTGAAGAGAAAAGTTAGAAATGACGATAAAATCAGGACTCTGTGCTTTAAGCGCAGAGTCCTTTTTTGTGGCGCGCCCGGCGGCGCGCCTTCCTTAAAAAGAAAGGATTACTTTGCCGGGACGATTTCCAGCCAGTAGCCGTCCGGGTCTGAGATGAAATAAATGCCCATTCCCGGGTTCTCGAAACAGATACAGCCCATTTCTTTATGTTTTGCATGGGCAGCGTCAAAATCATCTGTAACAAAAGCAAGATGGATCTCATTATCCCCCAGATTGTATGGGCGGTCCATATCCCGCAGCCATGTCAGCTCAAGCTGGTGAGGAGTTGTACCATCGCCCAGATAGACCAGCTTAAAGCTGCCGTCCTCTGCTTCTTTGGTGCGGGTCACTGTAAGACCGAGCGCTTTTTCGTAGAATTCAAGAGATTTTTCAAGGTCATAGACGTTCAGATTATTGTGTGCAAATGTAAATTGCATATTCAGATACCTCCATTGATTTAAATATCTCTATCAGGATAGCACATCCTCTGAGGAAAAAGCAAATAAACAGAGGTATTTGATATTAACAATTCTATGAGAAACAGCGGCACAAACTGACAGAATCCGGGACTGGGCGGGGGACGGAGATTTCTTGTCAGATACAGCGCCGCTGTGTTAGAATATACGGGAAGTCTGTATGGAAAGCGGCTGGAAGTAACAGGCAGAAAGGAAGAGGAAACAAATTGAAAATCCGGGAATATAAGAGCGAGGACTGCAGGGCTCTTGCGGAGCTTTTCTATGAGACAGTCCATACAGTAAATGCAAAAGATTATACAGAGGAACAACTGGACGCGTGGGCTTCCGGTGACACAGACCTGGAAAAGTGGGACAGTTCTTTTCACAAACACCATTCTTTTGTGGCCGTCGCGGATGGGCAGATTGCCGGTTTCGGTGATATGGATGATACCGGGTATCTGGACCGGCTGTATGTGCACAAGGATTTTCAGCACAGAGGGATCGCCACGGCTCTCTGTGATAAAATGGAAGAGACAGTCAGAACGCTGCGGTTCACAACACACGCGTCAATTACGGCAAAGCCCTTTTTTGAAGGGCGGGGCTATCAGGCGGTAAAGCAACAACAGGTAGAGCGGAAGGGCGTCCTGCTGACAAATTATGTGATGATAAAAGAGAAGGAGGAAGAATCATGTTAGAAATCGGAACAAAGGCTCCGGCATTTGAACTGCCGGATCAGGACGGAAAGATACATACACTGGAAGAGTACAGAGGGAAAAAGGTGATTCTGTATTTTTATCCGAAGGACAATACGCCCGGATGTACGAAACAGGCGTGCGGGTTCGGGGAACTGTATCCCCAGTTTCAGGAAAAGGGCGCTGTCGTGATCGGTGTGAGCAAGGACAGCGTGGCATCACACAAGAAGTT
>CASEOD010000123.1 GCA_949289445.1 uncultured Eubacteriales bacterium | reverse complement strand
TCGTCAATGGTCGAATTGCGTCCCATGGTGGGATTGATTTCCGCCCCGGCGGAAATCAATCCCCTATTGCCTGGGAGCGTTTACGCTCCCAGGCGGTAGTCGAAATGGGTCTCAAATTGTGACCCATTTCGACAGAAACTTCCCTCAAAATGAGGGGCGTTTTTAGGGGCTGGGTAGGGACTGAAAAGGTTGCTTTTCCTCCGTTTCTGTGATACTATTTTGATACTAAGAAAACAAGTTGCCCCGAATAGCAGATAGAACATTAACATATTTGCGAATGTTTTGCCTGTGAAATCACCTCAAATACACTCCTATATATCTGAATTTGCCGAGTGGGAATAAATTGAAAAACTCTGAAAACCCAGTAATAATGCGGGTTTGCAGGATTTCAAAAGCTTTTTAGACAACAAAATTACAACAGATTGAAATACAAAGTTTTTTGAATTTCGGTGCGTGCATCTTATAAAAACGAAAAGGCATTACTTTCTTTTACAGAGTCGGTAATGCCTTTTTATGGATCTTTATCAAATGGCTGCAGTGGAAAAATATAGTACATTTTAGGTGCCTGCCCGGACATGTCACCTGCCTTTTTTTATTAACCGGTGTGGAAGAAATCTCTGTAAAGAAGAGATAAGGGTGCAGCTCCAACATTCATAATCTGTTAATGAGCAGGCACCCATAATTATCTGACCGGTAAACATTAAATCCGGGAGAGTTTTAAGGTTTGAGTGATGTAAACTAACTTCCTCGCAGTTTTTTCCACAGATTTATCATTTCATCAATCCAGAACTGTCACACTGTCATCTTCACCGAGAGCAAGTTTGGTATATGTGATTGTGTCTCCTTCACAAATGCTATATACTCCCAGAAAAGCCGTGTCCGGAGCAAGTTCTTCCTTGTTGTAGACTGTGCCGTTGAAGTCAAATTCAGGGCCACCGGTCACTACGCCCATGGAAAAATCTGTTTCCACAGTGACGCCTTCACAGGATACAAAAAGTTTGACAAAGTTATCCTCCAGCGTCATCTCTTTTGTGGCACCGGAAGTGGCCTCTCTGAAGGTGACAACAGCGCCGTCACCGAAGGAACAGCCCTCTCCCAGGCTGACCATGGCATGATAGTCTCCCACAATGGTAAGGCCGCCGTTAAAGGTGCAGTTGTCAAATAAGATCGCACTGCGCAAATCAAGGCCGCCGTCTTTTGTGCTGGCCGGATCTACGGTAACCGTGACCATTTCGTCAAAGGTCTGATCGAAAACCTGGGTCTCTTCTCCGGCAACCAGCTGATAATCGTATTGTACATCACCGGAAGTATCAGACTCTGCAGGTTCATTTGTGTCTGTGCAGGCACAGAGTGACAGCATCAGGCATCCCGCAAGGCAAAAGACAATCCATCTGTTTTTTCTCATATGTTATCCTCCTTATGTCAGCTTCAGCTGAGATTTGTTTCATCATAACACACTCAGAGGAAAAAGTGGTGCGCAGGGTGTGCACTGTACCTTTATTGAAACTGGATCCTAAAAGAACCATCGGAAAGCTGTTCCTCTGCCAGAGACTGATGCCATTTGCTCAGAGTCAGAAGGGAAAGCCATGGACAATCCAGCAGGGGAGTGAGATCGGTAAGAGGATCTTCTCTTAAATCCACATCAGTCATTGCAGGCAGCTGCGTCAAAAAGGATAAATCACTGATTCCTGTTCCCCCGAGATTCAGAAAGCGAAGATTTGGCAGTGAAGCAAGGGCTTCCGGATGAGAAAGGGTGCATCCGAAAAGATCCAGATCCTCGAGTTTCTGTAATCCCGTCAGACAGGACAGATCAACTTCCGGGGTAGAATATAACCGCAGTTCCGTCAGATTGACAAGTTCCCCCAGAGTTTCTGCCGCCCCGTCAGGCAGTTCTCCCACAACCATGCGAGAAAGGGAGGAACAGGACTTCAGTGGAGAAAAATCAGTAACCCAGGTGTTGCGCGCATTGAGAAACCGGATATTACTTTCCGCAAAGGTTTCTACTGATGTGATGCCGGTAGAGTCCAGTGTCACTTCCTGCAGGGCAGGCAGTTTGCCAAGGACATCCACTGAACGTACAGGATTTTCTGCCAAATCCAGCACCTGCAGTTCTCTAAGACC
The DNA here is from genome assembly GCA_949289445.1 of uncultured Eubacteriales bacterium. Lineage (GTDB taxonomy): Bacteria > Bacillota > Clostridia > Peptostreptococcales > Anaerovoracaceae > Senimuribacter. The sequence goes on along the minus strand of CASEOD010000123.1, from coordinate 27,623 downwards.
GGATAGCGGCTGCGGATCTGAAATCTGATTGCCTGTAAGGCTGAGATATTCCAGCGGCAGATTGGACAGAGAAGACAGATCCGTAATCTGCTGGTAGTCCAGAACCAGTACGCGCAGATTGGTGCACTGCGCTAAAAGCTCCAGATCATCATCACTGATATCTCCAGGAATAGTTTCTTCTATATAATGGTCATGGGTCGTAGATGCCTGCTCTTTGTGTTCCTGCAGGGTGCCGGCTAATGTCTGCCCGCATACAAGAAGCTGCTTCACCTCATCCAGCCGATCTACGGGAATAGGCTCATCCTCATCCAGCTGCAGTTCATGGCGGAGAGCATCTTCCAGCAGAGAGGAGTGGGGCTGAACCTCAGTGGAAGATATCCAGAAAAGACAAAAAACGATCGCCAGACAGGTCAGAAGGGAAAATGCAGCCACAGCTCGCCGCCACCAATGGTATTTCAGTGCCCGTGACACTTTTTGAATAGAAGAAAAACGATTCTTTGGATCGAAAGCAGTACAGCGCCGGATAATGCGTTCCAGAACTTTTGAAGACGTATCTGATGCAACAGGCTCAAAACTGCCTGTGAAAAGAAATCGCATGAGGATCCCCAGGCTGTAGATATCTGAACGCTGATCCGTTTGCTGATATCCGAACTGCTCCGGTGGAGCAGTCATCTGAGTCCCCATAAACACAGTATCACCCTGTTTCTCCGGCCGGTGGTGACGGGCAGTGCCCAAATCTATGAGATGGCAGCGCCCTGCAGGATCCAGTATCACATTCTGGGGCTTCACATCCCGGCATATAACCGGCGGGTGCTGACTGTGCAGATAATGCAGAACCTGACACAGAGACAGAGCTGAAGAACGGACTTTGGCGAAAGACATGGGCCCTTGTGCGGTTACCTGTTCATAAAGACTGATGCCTTCCACGTATTCACGGATCAGATATTCTTTATCCTTCCATTCCACATAGGATAGGGGGCGGGGAATTTGGGGATGCCGCAGCTCCTGCAGCAGATTGTACTCCTGCTTCAGGGCATCCTCTCGTCCAGTCGGCTGGATCTTTAGTATTGCCGGCCATCCGGACTGATCCTGAATCAGGAATACCTGACGTTCTCCGTCCTTCAGGCAGGACACGACCGAGTACTGGGCCTCCAGGCATGGCGGAAGAAGAAGGGAATCCAGCACCGAGACCCGGTATTCCCGTAAAAATTTTTCTCTCATTTCCATATCATATCTCCTTGCCAAAGAGACTTCGTTCCGGCAGGGAGGCAAGCAGCTCTTCCGTTTCCAGGAGAGTCATTTTCTGGTTGAGCGCAAAAATTATGGCAGCATCCCGGCGCACTTTCGGATAGAGTGCTCCACAGTCTCCCACCGCCAGCAGACGCTGGGTTTCTTTCAGAGAAAGCTGCAAAAAAAGTGCTGTGCGAAGCAGAATATCCCGACCGGGAATGCGCTCTCCTCTCAGCACCTGATAACCGTAAGATTTGCTGATATCTGCGCCTACTATCCACTGGGCAGCGGATATTTCTGCATTTTTCAGTATTTCCTGCAGAAAAATCGCGAAGGTAGGTTCTTTCAGTTTTTTCTTCAGAAGAGCTTCGCCGCTCTTGCGGCTGCTCAGTCTGTTGAACAATGTACTCGTGGATTCTGTCATCTGTTTTTCTCCTCTCAAGAATTGTATTTATTATAACAGCAAATTTTAAAAATTCAAGGCAATCCTTTGGTGATGATAAAAGTCGCCGCTCACAGATGAATTATCTGCGAAACAGCGACTTTATCAGGTGTCTACAGTGGAGCCGAAAAAATCGTCCTCCAATATCCGGATTATTTGTTATCGGTTTTCTTTTTGTTTCTCTGTTTGTTCAGCTGACTGGAAAGGAGTCTGTCAAGATAAATGGATTTGAACTGCCTGCTTGCAAGGGCCTGTTTGATTGGCGGAAGCTTCAGAATGGAGCCGAATATCTGCGCCATGGCACGGTGACTTGCAAAGGCCTGGTTGTCAAACAGCAGATTCTGCAGAGTGCCTTTTTCAATGGCCTGCATTACAATCCGGTGAGTGCTGTTGACAGGAGTGATGATCTGTACGGGACGTTTTGCCAGATGAATAACTTTGGTCGGGCAGTTTCTGGCACAGACACCGCAGCCCAGGCAAAGTTCCTCGCTGACAATGGCTTTTTTACGGTGAGTATCCGAATCTTCACTTACAGTGATGGCGTGCACAGGACACACTTTGGCACATTTGCCGCATCCCACACAGTTATCTTCATTGATCTTCGGGATGTAGCCGGTGGTTTCCACGGGCTGAACAGGTGCGAAACGTCTTGCTGCCTGAAGGGCCTCGCAGCAGCAGCCGCAGCAGTTACAGATGAAAGTGGGGTTTTCCCGGACATTTTCACCGATCTGCACCAGATTGGCTTCATAGGAACGCTGAAGAGCGTCCATTGCTTCTTCTTTGGAGATGAGTCGGGCATGTCCGCCGTGTTCTGCCAGAGATCTGGCCACATTTCCGAAGGTGAGACAGACATCCCAGGGTGCATTGATTTCGCAGGGGTGTCCTGCGTGCTCAGCCTTGTGGCGGCAATAGCATAAACCGAGGCCGATGTATTCTGCCTCCTCGACAATGTGACTTGCACGTTCAAAGTCCAGAATGTGGTTCATCTGAGAATTTGTCAGCACAGGTTCCTGAACGTAGACTCGTCCCAGTTTGGTCTCTGTGACATAGAAGAGATCCTTTACGAAGTCCTCTTCTACGTTCATATACTGGTAATAGAGTTGACCAAGATACTTCTGGTCGATATCTCCTCTTGTGCGCATCAGCGCGAACTCGATGAAACCTGCCATGGGAGGCGGCATCACAAACTTGCGGACGCCGTTGTGTTCGGTGTCTACGAGCAGAGCTTTTTCGCAGAGGTGGTTCAGCATTGTTTCAGCTTTCGCTTCCGAGACGTTCCAGACCCGTGCGGCACGTTTGACGGTAAACGGACGAACCGGGAGCATAGACACGGCTTTTGCCTCCTTTTCCGTATAGAGCACCTGCAGGATTTTGTAAAATGTATCTGAGGCGGGAGCGCCCTGAGTAAACCAGTTGATGCGCTCTTCCAGGCTCTTGTATGCGCTTTTTGAAGTAATGTGACCCATATATCTACCTTCTTTCTTTTGGAGTTTTTCTTAGTCTGTTTCTATTATACCACAATTTCAGGGATTTGTCGCAGACGGAATGGTGGCTGACCCGGCTACTGACGATAAATGAATGGAGAGAATTCGGATTATGTGCTATAATATTAACCTGACAAATAAATGACAGAGAAGGAAAGAAACATGATGATCAGAGAAGTTAGAGAAACCAATTTGGACGAACTGCCTCAGACGAATGCTTCAGGGAAGAAATTCTGCAAACTGGTCCGCGACAGGATTCCTGAAATCATTGAGGCTTCCGGGAGAAGCTGTCTCTGGGATGTCCTGGAGACTGACGAGTATGTCAGAAGACTGGACGAGAAACTGAATGAAGAACTGGCAGAATATCAGGAAAGTAAATCTCTGGAGGAACTTGCCGATCTGGCGGAAGTGATACGGGCTGTAGTGAAAGCAAGAGGGTGGACGTTGACACAGCTGGAGCAGCTCAGGGCAGATAAAGCTGCTGAACGCGGAGAATTTGAAAAAAGAATTTTCCTGAGAGAAGTGAAAGAAAGACAGCCATAATGGATTTACAGAATCTGACATGGATTCTTCCGCAATCGTTTGGGATGCAGAACATGAAACAGTGATTACAGCCGGGGAGGTGGCAAATGAAATATGAAGAACAGATTGACAGGCTTCATCTGAAAATGATGCAGTTTAACAGAGGTGATGCAAACAGAATTCAGCATTTGACAAAGGTTCATCGGTTTGCGCAGCTGATCGCCCGCATGGAAAATGTGGATGAACATACTCAGTTCCTGACAGAATGCGCTGCGCTGGTTCACGACATAGGAATTCGTCCGGCGGAAAAGAAATACGGTCTGAGCAGCGGCAGGCTTCAGGAACGGGAAGGGTCGGTTTATGCGCGCCCAATACTGGAAGATATGAATTTTAACGAAGCCGATATTGACAGGATCTGTTATCTGGTGGGACACCACCATACTTATACAGACATTGACGGAACCGATTATCAGATTCTGGTGGAAGCTGATTTTCTTGTAAATTTTTATGAGGATAAACTGTCACAGAAAGATATTCTGTATGCATTTGAAAAGATTTTTCGCACAGAATCGGGGAAGAAGCTGTGCAGAATCGCTTATTTTCCCGAATGGAAGGAGATATAATGGAAAAAGATAAAAAAAATCAGACCAGAGTTTTACTGATCAACGATCTGGCAGGATATGGGAAAGTGGCTTTATCAGTGATGATCCCGGTATTTTCCCATATGAAATATGAAACGTTCAATCTCCCCACAGCACTGGTTTCCAACACTTTGGATTACGGACAGTTTGATATTCTGGATACGACGGAATACATGAAAAATACCATCGGTGTGTGGGAAAATCTTTCGTTCTCCTTCGATGCCGTCTGCACGGGACTCATCATGTCAGAGAAACAGGCGGCACTGGTATATGATTACTGCAGAGAGCAGAAGAAAAGGGGCACACTTGTTTTTGTCGATCCTATCATGGGTGACGATGGAAAGCTGTATAACGGGGTAAGCAATGAAACGGTAGAATACATGAAGAGACTGTGTTCGGTGGCTGATGTGATTGTTCCCAATATTACCGAAGCCTGTTTTTTGTCCGGATACGAGATTAAACCTGACTATTCCGAGGCGGAAACAGAGGAAATTGCGGCCCGGCTTATGGAAATGGGGGCAAAGGCTGTGGTAATCACCAGTACCGGCATTGACGGCAGAATGTTCACTGTGCTGAAAGCTTCCTCCAAAGAAACAATGGTCATGATTCCTTATGAGGAGATTCCGGTGCGCTTTCCGGGAACCGGGGATATTTTCATGTCTATTGTAACGGGAAACTACCTGAAGACAGGAAAGCTGGAAGAAAGTGTCCGGGCTGCAGTAAAGCAGCTTGGAAACATTATCCTTGCCAATATAGACAACAGGGACAGGTATAAGGGGATTCCCATAGAACAGTTTTTGGAGGAGATAAAATGATGAAGAAACCGAAAATCAGAATTACGCTGACAGATCAGAAAGGATGCAAAGGATGCCATCGAGGTCACCGGATCGGAGACACCTTTGATTTTGATACAGAGAGAGGAAAGCTTTGTCCTATGGCCATGCATGTGGCTTTTCCGTATATTGACATTCTTCGTTACGGCGGCAGAATTCCGGGTCAGCCGGAAGGTTCGGCTTTGTTCTGCTGTCCGGATGTGGATGTGATCAATGTTTTCAGGATCGAGACAGCAGAGGAAGAATGACCGGAACTGGGAAAACTCTTGACAGGCGCAGGAACAATTGATAAAATATGCGTCATATAACTATGTGAAGAGGTGATAAAATGACAGTAGAAAAACACGAAGCATTCTGGAACATGATTTCCCGGACTGAGGAAATGGATTATGACGATGAACTGATGAATCGTCTGCTCCGTTTTAAGGCTGTCCAGCGTCACCTCACTGATGTGCACAGCATTCTGGATATCGGCGCTGCAACAGGCGCTTTCTCCATTCCCCTTGCAAAAATGGGATACAGCGTGGTTCATCTGGATCTGTCGGAAGACATGCTGCGTATAGCAAGAGAGAAGGCAGAGAAGGAAGCTCTGTCAGGTATCAGGTTTATCAAGAGAGATGCGGCTGACCTGAGCATATTTGGTACCGATGAGTTTGATCTGGTGCTGTGTTTTGACGGAGCGGTATCTTTTTCAGGCAGTAAAGCCGGTGATGTAATCGCTGAGGCGTGCCGCGTGGGGAAAAAAGCGATGTTTTCTGTATCCGCTATAGCATGTATGGCTGCCTCGTGGCTTAATTACAGCTTGACAATACTGGGTCATATTCATCCTTCCGTCAGAAAAATGATGACTGAAGGTTATTTCAGCAAAGAAGATTACGATGACGCAGAAAACCTGACCAGTATCTCCGAACTGAAAGCATATACAACCGGAGAATTCAGAAACATACTGGAAAATCTGGGTATGGATGTTCTGGAATGCAGGAGTGTCGGCAGTCTGACACATTTATATCTGATGCATCTTTATCGTCAGGAAGATGACGAGACAGTTCATGAGAAGATCAATCAGCTCAGTATGGACGATGAATTCCTCGAACTGTGTGATTATTACGACAAGTATGTGATGCCGGACGGAATGGGAAGTTTCAGAAGGTCAGGCATTCTTGCCATTGCCGAAAAGAAAGCCTGCGGAGAAAAATAGAACTGTGACAGAAGTGTCGTCAATTCATTCTGACAGATGATTGGGCGGCACTTTTTCTGTCAGTGAGGTAAAATCAAAAATCTGTGATTTTCGGCATATTTAAAATCAGGATCACGCATGGCAGAATACATGCCTGCCGCTTTTTATGTTCACCGCAAACTGAAAAAAATGTCCCCCGGCAGGCGACCCTTTTTTCTTTCTGCCGTGGTATGATTTGGACATAAAAGAAAAGCAGAGTACAGATAAGGAGGATGATAATATGTTAGGAGCAATTTTCGGAGATATTACAGGTTCGGTATATGAGTTTAACAACACCCACGATTATGATTTCACGCTGCTGAGCAGGTGGTCAACGCCTACGGATGATTCCTATATGACGCTGGCTGTGGCAAAAGGGCTGATGGAGGCCTACGGGCAGGATGATGAAGAGGTCAGGAAAGCAGTCATCAGGAATATGCAGGATATAGGCAGAAGATATCCCCATGCAGGATATGGCGGAATGTTTGGCAGATGGCTGAGAGAAAAAGAACCGGAGCCGTATGGCAGTTTCGGAAACGGAAGCGCAATGCGGGTCGCAGCGGCAGGCTGGCTTTACCGTACCCTTGAGGAAACACTTCATGGAGCCGGACTGACGGCAGAAGTCACCCATAATCATCCGGAAGGTATCAAAGGAGCGCAGGCCGTGGCGGCAGCGATTTTTCTGGCGAGAGCCGGAGCGGATAAAGAGCAGATTATCAACTATGCTGCAAATCATTTTCAGTATAATCTGTTTCGGACTCTGGATCGGATTCGGGAGAATTACAGTTTTAATGAAACCTGTCAGGGAACCGTACCGGAGGCACTCATTGCTTTTTATGAAGGAGAAAATTTTGAGGATGTAATAAGGAAAGCCGTTACTCTGGGAGGAGACAGCGATACCATCGCATGTATTGCAGGGGCTGTGGCAGAAGCGTATTACGGAATGCCGGAATCCCTGAAAGAGGAGGCGCTCACAAGGCTGGATGAGCCTATGCGGGAAATTGTCCTGACTTTCCGGAGATTTTACCGGAAACATTCAGGAAAACCTTTTGACGGATGGGAAAAAGAAATAGAAGATAACCGAGAAGATCCCTTTCTTCAGTTTAGTCCTCTCATAGAAAGGCAGATTGCGGAATTTTACGTTTCCTCTATGGCCGACGATAAAGTATCACCCGTACTGCAGGCGATACTGACGGCAATGGGGGGAATGGGTCATGTACTGGTGCCTGTTGAAATGCCGGAAAACGCGGAAAAGATCTTTGATCCGGAGAAAATTAAAACAGGCGATACGATTATCAGCGGGGAGGAACTGCGGGGAGGAACTGCACTGGACTCTGATTCACCTGGTCAACGAGGAGGGAAAGATCTGTATGCCTGTTTTTACCGGAGAGCAGAAGATGAAAGAGGCAGAAATCGGCAGATGTTCAACGATTTCGATATTTCTGGACGATTATATCGATCAGGTGATTGAGATGGAAAACGCTGAGGGTATGGTTGTAAATCCGGGTGAGCAAAGCATATTTCTGGATAAAAATGTCCTGATTTTTCTGGCTGAAAGAAACAGGGAACAGAGAGCGAGACAGTATACGCCGGGAGAAGATGCAGTCTTTGTGATTCCTGAGTCAGTTCCCGAAGGTCTGACAGAAGTAATCGCAGAATTTGTCGGAAATAATCTTGACGAAGTGGAAAAAGTCTGGTTTACTGGCATAAGAGAGGGAAACAGGGAAAGTCTCTGTTTTGTGATCAAAACCGGGGCAGAAGACGTGCAGTCTATTTTTGGAAGAATCCAGACGATGATGGTCATGCTGAAAGTGCAGACTTCTGTTGACTACATGACTGCGGAGGACGCGCCGTGGCCGGGTGCACGGCTGATTTATGAAAAAGAAAGCAGGTGACAGTACATGCCGTTTACGATTATCAGAAATGATATTGCCAGGGTTAAGGCAGATGCCATCGTCAATACGGCAAATCCGCATCCACAGATAGGCGCAGGAACAGATAAAGCGATCTATGAGGCTGCCGGAGCAGAGAGGCTTCTGGCTGAGAGAAAAAAGATCGGAGATATTCCTGTGGGTAAAGCTGCGGTAACTTCAGCATTTGCTCTTGATGCAAAGTATATCATTCATACAGTGGGGCCTTTCTGGGCCGGCGGAAATCACGGAGAGCAGGCAGCGCTGCGCTCCTGCTATCATGAAAGTCTGAAGCTTGCGCAGAATTTGGGCTGCGAAAGCATTGCATTTCCGCTGATTTCCACCGGTGTTTACGGATTCCCCAAAGATCTTGCCATAAAAACGGCAACGTCAGTGATTTATGACTTTCTGATGGAAAATGATATGATGGTATATCTGGTTGTTTTTGACCGCAAGGCCTATGATCTTTCGGGAAAACTCTTTCAGGATGTACACACGTACATTGACGAGCACTATGTTTCGGTGAGGGAAGACGATGAATACCGGGATTCAGACTACCGTCCGGACAGCCGGCATGAAAAGCCGCAGGCAGTCAGAGACAGAGAGAACCGGGGAAAACGGAAAGACACAGAGGAACCGTCCGGAAGCCACACCATCGGCGATCATCTGAAACAGCCGGATATCAGTTTCCGGGAATACCTGCTGCAGCTGATTAACCAGCGGGATTTGAAAAACTCTGAGGTATATCACGGAGCAAATATCACCAGGCAGCATTTTTCTAAAATTATGTCCAACAGTGACTATCATCCGTCAAAGAATACGGCCTGCGCACTGGCAATATCCCTGCATCTGGATTTGCCCACCACTAATGCCCTGCTGGAAAAGGCGGGGATGGTTCTTTCCGGGAGCAGCAGATTTGATCTGGCGGTGCAGTATTTTATACTGCATGGCATGTATAACATTATCGACGACAATATCATTCTGTATGAAAATGATCTGGAACTGCTGGGGACAAGGTAAGATGAAACTGCAGATATAAGGAATATGAGCTTTCGGAACCGGCGGGGAATACTGCAAAAGTATCTGATGTGACAATTGAGGAATCTTTTGCAGTTGAAGAGTGACGGAAAGAAAGGCGGGGAGCTGATGATGAAGAACACCGGGACAGACAATGATGAACTGAATGCAGTACAGGTGATACGGTCTGACAGACAAACCATTGCAGTTCAAATAAAAAAAGATATGAAAATTCTGGTACGTGCGCCTCTGTATCTGAGCGATAATGAGATCAGAGAGTTTCTGGAAAAGAAACGGCCATGGCTCCAAAAGCACTTGAAGAAGGCAAAGCAGCAGTACAAACAGAAACAACCGTCTTTTTCCGAGGGTGAACTACGGGATCTTGCAGATGCCGCAAAACCGGATTTTTTACAGCGGGTGGAGAAGTACGCGCCGTTGATCGGCGTGAAAGTGAAAAGAATCACCATTCGCTGTCAGAAGACAAGATGGGGTTCCTGTTCGTCAAAGGGGAATCTCAGCTTTAACTGTCTGCTGATGGTGTGTCCGGAAGCAGTGAGGGATTATGTGACAGTACATGAGCTGTGTCATCTGAAAGAAATGAATCATTCACGGGCCTTCTGGAATCTGGTGGAGAGTATTCTGCCCGATTATCAGATACAGCGCAGCTGGCTGAAAGAAAATGGGGCCGGGATTATCATGAGAACTGAAAAATAAAGGAATACTTCCATGTATTGAAATTACGGAGCTGCTCGGCAAGGGCAGCTTTTTTGTCCGCAAAGGCGGTTTTACTGTGAGGGGATGATATGAAAAGACAGAAAAAGGACTGTCAGAAGAAAAAACAAAAATATTCCCAATTTGTCTAGAGAGGATTCCGAGGAGATATCTTGCAATTTATCAGTCATAAGCTATAATGATATCGTATACAGACAAAGTCTTATATGTGACTTTATAAATTAAAAGATATAATGGAAAGTGAGAAGATGTCTATGACAAATAAGGAACTGATTTGCTGGGCGGCAAGTGAGGAAGGACAGAATACGGGTCTTGACAAAGAACAGCTTGTTCAGCTTTTATCAATAGAACCGGGCAGTGAAGAATACAGACTTCTGGGTCGGGCAGCCAGAACCCTTGCCCGGGAAATCACAGGAGACAAGGCCTATCTGTGGGGAGCAATCGGCGTGGACTTTGCTCCTTGCTCCATGAATTGTGATTTCTGTTCCTTAGGCGAAGCATGGGGAATTACCAAAGAGGTCAGAGAATATGATGAAGAAGAAACTATCAGACAGGTCAGAGAGTATGCGGAGCAGGGCGTTTACTGGATTGTTCTGAGAACTACGGAATTTTACTCCAAAGATCAGCTGGCGGAGATGATCGTAAATATTCGAAAGGCTGTGCCGGGAGATTATCAGCTGGGGCTCAACATCGGAGAATTTGATCTGGAAACAGCCAACCGGCTTGCAGACTGCGGTGTCAACTTCATTTATCATTCCCTGAGGCTGGGTGAGGGAAAAGACACCAGATTTGAGCCACAGGTCCGCCTGAATACTCTGCAGGCGGTAAAAGATTCACCGTTGGATCTGGTTTTTCTTGTCGAACCTGTGGGAATCGAGCATACCAACGAGGAAATCGCAGAGATTGCGCTTCTGGCAAAGGAATGCAGGGTCATCGTTTCCGGTGCAATGGCGAGAATTCCTGTGGAAGGTACGCCTCTTGGCGTACATCCGCAGATCAGCAATGAGAGGCTGGCGCAGATCGCTGCAGTAACCAGGCTGCTGGGAGGAAAGGCTGTGCCTGATATCTGTGTGCACCCGTTCTGTAAGGAGGCTGCCGATTTCGGAGCCAATGTCACCGTGATAGAAACAGGTTCGGTACCCAGAGACAGCTGCTGCTGCTCCGGAGGAAAGTGGAATCAGTTTGATGCGGAAAAGGCGAAGAGATATTTTGAAGAGGCAGGCTATACAGTCTGTTCAAAGAAACAGAAGGACATTGAGAAGGAGGAAATGTGATGAAGAAAGGGTCTGCAATTTTGTTGTGTGTTTTTCTGATTGCGTGCCTGATGGCCGGATGCGGAGAAAAAGAGCAGACCGAATCGGAGAGTTCTACCGTGACAGCCACTGTGGGAACCTGGAAAACCGCCCAGACGCTGACGCCGTATTTTTATGAGGAATTTCTGCCTAAGGGCTCCTCTCTGGAAGTGAAACCTTTCACCAATCCGGGAGATCAGAAAACTGCGCTGCTGGCAGGGAGTCTGGACATGACCGGCACCACCATTCCGCTGGCCATCACTGCGGCATCAAACGGAGAACCTGTGAAAATTGTGGTTTCCCTGTGCAACAAGTGCTCTGCACTGGTGGTGGGGAAGGATTCCGGAATTGAAAAGCCTGAGGATCTGAAAGGCAAGACCATTGCCTACGTACCCGGAACCATGCATCATGTCCTGCTTCTGGACGTGCTGAAAAAAGCCGGTCTGGATGCAGAAAAAGATGTGACTCTGACAAGAATTGACTTCTTTGATATGGGGCAGGCTCTTTCCGACGGCACCATCGACGCTTTTCTCAGCGGTGAGCCTTATCCTTCTCAGGCGGTGCAGGACGGCTACGGAAAAATTCTCAGCTATCCTTATTTCGATGACAGCATCGGAACTATCAATGCAGGGATGCTGGTAACTGAAGAAACCATCGAGGAGAATCCTGAACTGGTGCAGAGTCTGGTCAATGCTCATATTGAGGCGGCAGAATACATGAACTCTCACAAAGATGCCTGGCTGGACAAGGCGGCAGAATTCGGCACCGAAAAAAGCCTGCTGGAAATATCAGCCGACAATATAGAAATCTGCTGGGACATCGACGATACATATATTCAGTGTGTAAAAAACCTTGCGGAGCAGATGCTGGAACTGGGAATGATCGACAAGATTCCTGACATTGAAGCCATGTTCGACCTGTCCTTTATCGAAACCTATAAAGAGAGCCATCAATGATGAAATCAAAAAGAAAATCTGATTTTACGGGACTGATCATACCTGCCGCAGTCATAGTTCTGTGGCAGGTTGTTTCAGTATTCGGAATAGTTCCTGAATATAAGCTGCCGTCCCCTTTGACACTGGTGCGGGTGCTCTGGGATTTCATCTTCGGAACACTGGAAATCACCCCTTATTCCGGAACCTGTGTCTCACATCTCCTGCAAAGTCTGCGCAGAGTTCTTACCGGTTTTCTGGCCGCCCTTCTCATCGGTCTGCCCATGGGTTTTCTGACGGGCAGAGTGCCAGTTTTCAGAAGACTGTTTGATCCCTTTATTCATGCCATCCGCTCTGTTCCCGGTATCGGATGGCTGCCCATTGCCATTGTGTGGTTTGGCGTAGGGGAGGGAAATACTCTGTTTCTCATTGCTCTTGCAACCTTTTTTCCGATATATGTAAATACTGCCCATGGAGCCTCGAAAGTACCGGTTCCGCTGATTCGGGCAGGCAGGATGATGGGTGCAGAAGGACTGACACTGTTTCGGACGGTGCTGTTTCCTGCAGCTTTTCCTCAGATTGCAGTCGGATTGCGGCTAGGACTGGGAATCTCCTGGGCATATCTTGTACTGGGAGAAGTCACGGGCGTCAGTGAGGGGCTTGGCGCTGTGATGACTGACGGGCGAATGCTGGGACATGTGGATATTGTACTTGCAACGATGATCGTCATTGCCGCCTGTGGAAAGCTGACCGATCTGCTTCTTCTGTTTGTCTGCCGAAGAATCAGTCCTCAGATTGGAAAGGGAGGAGAAGACTGATGAAGGAATATCTAAGCATCGAACATGTGGAAAAGTCTTTTACCGGCGATGAAGGCAGGCATATTCAGGTACTGCGGGATGTCACCTTTTCGGCAGAGAAAGGAGAGCGCATTGCTCTTCTGGGAAAAAGCGGCTGTGGAAAAACAACACTTCTGAATCTGATAGCCGGTTTCGATACCGCAGACGGAGGTACAGTATCGGTGAACGGAAAGACAGTCACGGGGCCTTCTGCGGAAAAAGCGGTTGTGTTTCAGTCACCGGCGCTGTTTTCCTGGAGCAATGCGATGCAGAATGTGACATTTCCTCTGAAAAGAAGAGGGATGAGAAAAGGGGAGCGGATACAGGAAGCGAAGAAGATGCTGGAACGCGTGGGACTTAAAGACTTTGAACGATATTATCCTCATGAGCTTTCTGGAGGAATGCAGCAGCGAGTGGCTCTGGCACGTGTCTTTGTGATGAGGCCGCCCCTGCTTCTCATGGATGAACCTTTTGCTGCGCTTGATCCTCACCTGCGGGAGCAGATGCAGGCTCTGCTGCTTTCCCTGTGGGAAGAATACAGGCCTGCTGTGGTTTTTGTCACCCACGATGTAGAGGAAGCGGTCAGGCTTGCAGATAAAGTGATTGTTCTGGGTGATAAGCCGTCCACGGTAAAATTTGTCTGCCCTGTCTGTCTTTCTCTCAGAGAGCGGACTGACCGGAACCCGTCAGAAACTGTTGTGGAGCTGAAAAAGACTTTACGTCAGCAGCTGTTTCCGGAAGAGGATTAAGTCCGGTTCGCAAAAGCGGGTAAAAAAACCGGAATGTATTGACATAATATGGAAAATATGTTAAAAAATAATTGGAGATTTCGGAAAGAGGTGATTATGTCAAGACAATGGCAACAGACAAAGTACAAGAATCTGGTCATGCCTAAGGCGGTGTATTATCAGACTGTCTGGGCAGTGAGGGATCTGGAGCGGATGGAAGAGAGACTGGCTGAACTGGAAGAAGAAGAAAACCTGCTGAAGGGAAAGAGCATCGTCAGTGACAGAACCGCAAACTATCTGCCCAATCGTCCTACGGAGGATTTTGCTGTGGAGAAGGCCGTTCTCAAAGAAAGAGTTCTGGGAATTCATGCAGCCTTGAGTATGGTGCCTGCAGAATATCGTTCTTTTATTCTCAGCAATCTGATTCTCAGAACTTCCGGCAGGGCTTATCCCAACAAGCTGTGGAAATACTGGAAACAGAAATTTCTGTACACAGTGGCCAAAAATCTGTCCATCATGTAAAGTAATGACAGGGCAGGCAACAGAATAAAATTTACAGAAAAAGTAAAAAAAGGTATTGTAAGGTAATAAAAACTATGGTATGATGATTATACGGATAGATAGAAGTGAGTGGAAAGAGCTGCCCGATGGGGCGGCTCTTTTTCTATCCGAAAGAAAGGAGGAATATGAAGAGAAAAATCTTAGTGACCGCCGCAGTTCTGTCGGCGGTCCTGCTTTTTTCCGCATCTTTACCGGTTATTTCTGCAGAAGAGGCAGGAACCGTTTTGCAGAAAGAAGAGAAGCTGACGGAACAGGTGACTGCGGAGGAGGAAGGTCCTGCCTCTTCACTGACGGGAGAAGTTTCGCATACCGCACAGTGGGAACAGAACAGGATATCTGCCAATCTTTATTTTGAAGAAAAAGGAGAGCGGGAGCAAGAAAGAAGCAGAGATACCTTCTGGTCAGGTGAAAAGTTTGTCCTTACGGCACAGGCTGAGGGGGAGACACTGCCCTCTTCCGTAAAAGTCAGTCTGGAGGGTACGGATTATTCAGCTGAACTTACCGGCCGGAACGGGGTGTACCGGGGAGCACTGTTCGACGAGAACATGCTTTTTCAGTGGGGGCAGCGAAAAGCGGAATCTCTGTCCTTTGTTTTTTCTGCAGTGATCGACGGAAAGCGCCTTGCTGTCCGGAAAGAGATTGTTATAGATGACAGACAGCCTTACTGGCTGCTGCACAGAAAGAGGTGAAACGTGGACAGAGGAAAACGTATTATCGGCATATTGCTGATCCTGATCAGTGTGACAGCGCTATTTTCCTGGGAGAAATGGGGAAAGACCCGTTTCTTCGGTGACGATGTGCTGGTATGCCGCGAAAATGTAAAAAAAGGAGAGATTATCCGGGAAGATATGCTGGAAACGGTAAAAATGGATGCAAATACAGAAGGCTGGATTTCTCCCGGAGAAAAAGATTATGTGGTTGGCAAAGAAGCCGTGGGGTTTATTCACAAGCAGACACCCCTGTTCCCGGAGTACTTTGATCAGTCTGAGCTGACGGCCGGAAGCAGTAAAGGAAAATATGTGATGACGGTACCCCGGGACTGGATGGTCTGTCTGCCGGTTTCTATCAGCCGCGGCGACAATGCATATTTTTTCTGCGGAAACAGTTTTGTTACCAGAGCGCCGGTCAGCGCCGTCAATGCGGAGTACGGCAGTCTGGATATTGTCGTTACGGAAAAACAGGCGGAACAGCTTTCAGGAGCAGCATCCTCGGGAGAAAAACTTGCGGTGATTTACAGTTGACAAGGAGGAGTTATGAAAAAGGTAATCGGTTTTTTTGGCGGCGACAGTCAGGTGGGAACCACGATGATCGCACAGTCAATGGCTGAGCTTCTGCAGCAGAGAGGACAGAGGGTCCTTTATATCATGGGTAGCGGTAAGTTCGGGGACGAGTTTTTCAGTCTGGAAGGCCGCCATTCTATTGATGATTTGAAAGCAGGTGTCCGAAGCGGCAGGGTCACTCGGGAAGATCTGTTTCAGAATCTGGAAGAATGCAGAGGACTGTGGGTGCTGCCCGCTGTGAGAAATCCACTGACCGCCAGATATTTCACAGAAAACACCTACGAGATTCTGCTGGCGGAAGCGGCGTCGGAGTTCGACTATACGGTGATTGACGGGGGCTGCGATGCGGCGCTGGGAATGACCATTGCAGCAATGAATACGTCAGATCACCGTTTCTTTGTGACCACCCAGCAGTCAAAATCCATCAGGCGCCTTGTGCTGCAGCAGAAAAATGTGGTGCAGCCGCTGAAACTTCAGGGGACACTGATCATCAATCAGTACTTGAAAGATCCGGGCCTGCTGATGAAAGGGGATATTCTTGCGCTCTGTGAAATGGAGGAGGCTTACACAATACCCTATGTGGAATACGGATGGCAGGCGGAAATGGAGGGAAGAAGCCTGCTCCGATACGGAAAATTCGCAAAAGCGGCCGGCGTTCTGGCTGATCTTTTCGAGGAGAAAGGGCAAAAGGAGGGACTATGGAAAAAGCGTTTTCTTTAGAGGAATACATGAGCAGAGCCCTTTCACGGAAAGAACCGGAAAAAACAGATCCCATGGAGCGTTTTCTGCAGATCTGCTCCGTGGTGGAACGGGAATTTGACAAGGAATGGGATGAAACTGACGATCCCGCCAAAAACAGAAAGCTGGAACGGGAAAAGCGCGCGATGATGGGTTTCGCAGAAGAGACAAGGTTTTATAAAGAAAAGATCAGGGAAATTCTCCGGGAGAAAAAACTGGAGGGATGCTGGAAACCACCCTGGTATCCCAGCCTTGCGGAAGGCGTATTTGCAGAAGTTTACGGTCTTGCGGGCCTTGCGCCCTGGGCTTATGACATGGAGGAGAAGTACCGCAGTTCCTCTTCCGCAAAACTGATCGGTGAGCGGCTTTACTGTCTGATTGACGGAAAATCAGAGCTGCAGCCGCAGAGAATTTCAGGACGCAGAAGAGAGCAGCTGAAGAGAACGCTGCTTCTGGCAACTCCCTATGAACGGTTGGAATATGGGTTCCACGAGGTCTATCTTCACAACGGAATCCGTATCACCATTTATTCGGGTGACAGGACCAAAGAAGATCAGGATATCATGGTGTTCAGAAAGTACATCCTGCAGGATCTGACCTTTGAAAAACTGGCAGAACTGGGAACCATCCCCCGGGAAGCCATTCCTCTTTTCCTGAAAATGATTGAAATCGGATTTAATGTGATTTTTGCAGGGCAGGTACGCTCAGGAAAAACCACCTTTATGCAGATATGGCAGCGGTATGAGGACACCGGACTGGAAGGACTGGCGCTGGCTACCGATCCGGAAACTCCCTGGCATAAAATTATGCCGGAGGCGCCTGTCATGCAGCTGGTGGCTGACGGAGAGAGGCTTGCTTCCATTACCAAATCACTGCTTCGAGGTGACAATGACTATATTCTGCTGGAGGAAATGCGGGACGGAGCAGCTTTTCGTCTGGCTCTGGCCATTACCTCCACAGGCACGACCAGAAGCAAGGGAACCATTCACGATAATGACGGTATCAATGTACCGTATAAAATGGCTTCTGGTATTAAACAGGAGTATGGGGGAGACAGCAGGGAACTGATCGCTCAGGTCTATAAAAATTTTGACTATGTGCTGGAACTGTGCCAGCTGCCCCATGACAAATCAAAGAAGGTACTGAAGGGAATATGGGAGTATTCTTATGACATGGAGTCGGATCAGGTGACGGCAAGGCAGATATGCAGCTATGACTTTGGAGAGAAAGAATGGTTCTGGAACGGCGCGCCTTGTGTGGAAAAAACAGCAAAGTATCCGGAAATGCAGGAAAAAATCAGGGAAATGAGCGGCATCCTTGCCCGCCTGGCAGCGAAAAAGCCGCTGCCGGTGAACCTGAAGATTCACCCCACTTACTACGGCGGCGGGCAGGAGCGCAGAACCGCAAAGACGGATAAAGGACCGTATGGGAGCGGGGTGGCTCAACATGGATAAGCTGATCTGCATTTTGTTTCTGACAGGAGTCTGCCTCTGGCAGTATCCGATCCTCTATTCCGTCTGTATGACATTCCGAAGCAGACTCTATATCCGGAGAAATCTGAAAGCCGTCACAGACAGCGGAATGCGAACAAGAAGCCCCCTTGGACGTCATATCAGTATGGTCATCGAAGGTGCAGAGGCGGGCAGAATCTTCACCTGTCTGGAAAACTTTTACGCTTTCAGTCTGGCTCTGGGCGCAGGAGGCGCATTTGCCGTATATTTGGCCGCAGGTCCTGCCACGGCCGCTGCCGGCGGAATATTCCTGACTGCAGTTCCATACGGTGTGCTGACCGCCAGACTTTACAGCCGCCGGGTGACCCGTTCCAGAGAAGGAGACATTCTGGTTCAGGAACTTCTGAACAATTACAAAATCAACGGGTTCAATATCAGAGAAGCGATAGAAATCACAGCAGCCGAACTGGACAAGGCTCCCGGAGCCAAAAGACTTCTTCTGCAGCTGGCCAAGGGACTGCAAAAAGCCGTTACTAAAAACGAGGTGGAATACCATCTGGCAGCCTTCCGCTACGGCATAGATACCGCCTGGGGGAACGCACTTTCCACCAGTATTTTTTTCGCGTATCTTTACGGCATACGGGTGGATCACGCACTGGAAGATCTTCTTTCCTCCATGATCAGAAGCAGGCAGGTGGTGGAACACGGAAAGCGGGAAAACAATGAAGCGCGGCTGATCCTAAAGTATCTGGCTCCTGTCAGTTTTCTGCTGACGGTGGCAGGAGCATGCCGCTATTTCGGATTTACGCCGGCTAAGTTTATCAGCTATCAGTTTGGCACGGCTCTGGGAATGCAGTGGTTTCTCATTATGATCATGATGTATGGAGCCAGTCTGCTTCTTAATGTGTTTCTTTCGCGAGAAAAGATGGATATTTGACAGAGAGGTGAAGAAGATGAGAACAAGGACAACTTCGCTTTTCAGGCTGAGAAGGCTTGCCGCATATACAAGGCGCAGCATTCCGGGGATTAAGAAAGAGGGGAGGAGACGGATTGCAGCCGGGTGGAGCCTGTTCAACGGAGAGCGAATGGAAAGAGAACTGTTTAACAGCTGCATTGTTCTAAAGAATCTTGCCATGGTTCATCAGGATATGCCCATGTCCGGAGATTTTATTCTGGAACAGCTGATGGAATGCAGCAAATCTCTGAAAAATGTGTACGCGGATATTCTGTCCGCCTACAGGCTTGGACAGGGAGAGAATGCTTTTCTGTTGCTGCCGGCAAGAGTGCCCACAAAGGCTGCCGCAAATTTTGCGGCAATTCTCTCTAAAGTGGACAAGATCAATCCGGCGGAGCTGAGGCTGCATATGGCTTCCTTTGAGGAAACGCTGACAGGAGAGCGGATGACAAAAGGAATGAGCAGGACAGAAAAGAAAAGCCTGATCACCACCATGGCAGCGACAGCTACCATATTTGCCATGCTTTTGAATTTCACCATCGTGGTGGTCTTTATGGACGCTCTCAAGATGGTGGAACAGATCTTCTGAGAGAGGAGAATCAGACTATGAAAAATTTAATTATCATTATCGGAACAATTTTACTGGGAGTCATTATTGTCAACACCATGGTTCTGGGCGAGGGACAGGTCTCTCTGAGAGAAGCCGCCCAAGGCGTGGTCGAGCAGGGTGTGGAGAGCATTGAATCCATGGAAATCGGCGAGTGAGAAAGCCGGTGGACTCCATGAAAGATCTTATCATTATCATCGGAACGATCCTGCTGGGCTGTCTGCTGTTTGCCATGATCGCAGGCGACGAAAACAGTCTTAAAAGTGCGGGAAGTCAGATGATGGAAAAAACCATAGAAATATATGAAAGTGAGAGCCCATGAAAAATCTAATCACTGCCACAGCCTGTCTGATGATATTGCTGGCATTTATCATTCAGTTTACTCACAGTCAGGTTCTGCACATGAAACTGACGGCGGCAGATCAGGCGGTAGCCGCATTCGGTCAGATCGTCAGACAGGAGGGTTGTATTTCACAAACCAGTCAGAAAAAACTGAAGCAGGAACTGGCCCTGTTGTTTCAGTGCAGCGAAGAAGATGTGAACGTAGAAGGAAACAAAGCGCCTGTTTTGCGGGGAACTGTGATTTCCTTTACTGTCAGAACAACCGTGGATCACGTCATTGCCTCAGCGCTTTTCTGGAATCTTCGTCAGGAAGACAACCGGTTTGAATATAAAGTGAGCCGCAATGTTGTCAGTGAATATACAGGAAGGGAGCCATGAAAAATTTAATAATAACGGCAGCTGCTGCGCTGCTGGTTATGACGATGACGATGTATCAGCTGCAATATACAGAACTGATTCGTCAGAAAACAGATTTGAAACAGATATCCGATGAGGCAGCTGCCGCCGCAGCGCTGTGTATTGATGAGCGGGAATTCGGCGAAGGCTTTTTCCGTTTTGACAGAGAAGAGGCAGCGAAAAAGGCTGAGGACATGATCACAGATAATTTTGCGGGAGATCAGAGCAAGCTTCGATGGACCATTGGTTTTGATGATACATCTCAGCGGCCTGCGGTCACGGTAAGGATTGTTTACGGGGAACTTGAAGTGGAAACTGTATACGAATACCTTCCGCTGCTGTCCTGACTGAAATTTACTGTAAACTTTTTATCGTTAATATAACGGCGGCAGTTGCCTGAGGTTCAGTGATGTGATAAAATGTTCTCAGTTTAAAAATCTTTATCAGAAAGAGGTGAGGCAAATGATGAAAGACATACTGCTTCTGGGAGATCCCAGGCTATATGTGATGTGCACAGAATACAGGAAAGAGAATCTCAGGGAAATCGAAGAAACAGTCTCCGATCTTCACGACACCCTGATGGAGTACAGGCGGGTTCACGGCAGCGGCAGAGCTGTTGCAGCACCGCAGATTGGAGTGCAGAAAAGACTGCTGTATATGTATATCGACAAACCTGTGGTGCTCATCAATCCGGTGCTTCATTTTCCGACTGAGGAGAAGATGATCGTGATGGATGACTGTATGTCTTTCCCAAATCTGCTGGTAAAGGTAGAAAGATACAGAGAGTGTATTGTGGAATATCACGATTTGCAGTGGCACAATCTGAAGATGCATCTTGAAGGAGATCTGGCTGAACTGATTCAGCACGAATACGATCATCTGGACGGAGTACTTGCCACGATGCGGGCAATTGATGAAAAGTCTTTTTTCCTGGGAAATATCAAAGATTACAGAAAATAAAGGGCAATCGCCTGTAAGGAGAAGAAACTGTCTCATATTTTGAGGCGGTTTTTTTGTTAAGATTATTATTTTGAAATTAAGTCGATGCGGAATTGACACCGCATGGGGAATTGAGAAAGGAAAAGATTTTATGAATTATGAAGAATTTAAAGAGGGGATGAAAAAAGGAATTATCGGGCTGCTACCCGAAAAATATAAAACATGGACTGCAGATGTGAAGAAAGTGAATAAAGTCAATGAGGCTTTAGATGCGCTTCTTCTGAGCAGCAGGGAGGGAAACTGTGCGGTACCTGTGATTTACATAAAAAAATATTATCAGGCTTATCAGAACGGTATATCAATGGAAGACGTTCTTACCGCCGTTGCAGAAGAATTTCTCAGTGCCGGGGCATATCTGAAAGACACTCCGGCTGATTACGGACTGAAAAATCCGCAGGAAAATATCATCTATGTTTTAATCAATACAGAGAAAAACCGCCATCTGCTGGAGAATGTTCCTCACCGCAGGATCATGGATCTGTCTCTGATTTACAGAGTGGTTGCGGATATGAATGATGACGGCTTCAACAGTGCAGTGGTGACAAAGGAAATGGCAGAGGCCTTTAAGATGGATGAGGAGGCGCTGTTTCGGACTGCAGCCGAAAACACGCCGAGGATCATGCCGGCTGAGATGGCTGAAATAGACGAACAGTTCTATATTATCGGAAATTCCAGAGGTGCTTTCGGTGCCGCGGCGATTCTGTATGAGGGGATTCTGGAAGATATGGCAGAAATGCTGGAAAAGGATTTTTACATCATACCTTCATCAATTCACGAGGTGTATGTCGTTCCGAAGGATATGATTCCCGCTTCGATTGTGAAGACTGCGATTCTCGATGCCAACAGAACGGTGGTGAGACCGGAGGATATGCTTTCGGACAGTCTCTACTGTTACAGCCGCACCGATCACAGTCTGTCTGTATCGGGCTGAGGAGAAAGAGAAAAAACAGAAAACAAGGGTTTGTCAACGGTTTCTAACCTTTGACTTGCCCTTGTTTTTCTTTTCGGTTTGGAAATCTGTATCAGTTCCTGCAGCTGCCACCGCCGCAGCTGTGTCCGCCGCCGTGACTTCCGAAGCTGTGTCCGCCTTCGTGTCCCTCACCGTGGTGACTGCACTGAACATTGGCATTATAGGCAAGGGTGCCGTCGATGAGCGCCTGGACAGCCTCATCAGCTGAACCGGTGACACCTCCGTAAAGGCGGATTCCGGCTTCTGCCAGAGCATTCTGAGCACCGCCTCCGATGCCGCCGCAGATCAGCACGTCTGTTCCCAGATTTTTCAGAAAGCCTGCCAGAGCGCCATGGCCGCTTCCGGCGGCATTCTCTACAGAAGAAGATACAATTTTGCCATCCTCTACCTGATACAGCTTAAAGTTTTCACAATGACCGAAATGCTGGAATATCCGGCCGTTTTCATAAGTTACCGCAATTTTCATTGTTGCATTTACCTCCTCTAAAGCAGCAGTTTTTTTGTTTTCACAATAGATGTCATAATCGCCGCCGCCGATAAGCATCTGTTTCTCATTGACCAGAGCATCCGCCAGTTTAAACCGGGCGGATTCATAAATATTGGTAACGGTAGGGCGGGAAACCTGCATGCGTGCGGCACATTCCTCCTGGGTCAGCTTTAGAAAGTCGATAAGCCGAATCGCTTCAAATTCGTCGACAGTCATGGTGACGGTCCGGCAGCATATGCCGTCGTCTGCATAACCCAGCGGTGTGAAACCTTCACAGGAAGGCATGGCATGCACCAGTCTGCTTTTCCTGGGGCGGGGCATAGGAAAATCTCCTTTCTGAATCTATAAGTGTTATTAACATATGACAATTATGCCTTTATTATACACGGATAATAAACATATGTCAATAATTCCGAATAAACTTTTCTCATTGTAAAAAATACTAAAACCAATAATGAAATTGTGATTTTTTTCAAACGAAAAACTGTAAAATGCCTGTTATACTGAGATCAGAGAAAAGAGATAATTTCGGAAAGGATTGTGAATCTATGTTTAATCTGAAAGTACTGAGCAGAGAGGTGACTGAACAGGTGCTGAAAATGCCTGAGGTGACAGAAACCGTGGAAGAAGTCTACAGGCTGAAGGCAGAAGGGGAGACAACGGTGTTTCCTCTTGTTTTTCATGAATTTAACCCCGGCGCTGCTGACATGGACATTAAATCAGGCTGGCTGAAAGGAAGTGAGATTTTCGGCCTGAAGGTGGTTTCCTGGTTTGGTGAAAACCCCGCAAAAGGAATACCTGCTTTGATTGGGACCATCATGGTGATGGATGCGAAGACAGGAGTGCCGATGGGAATTCTGGACGGCTCTCATATTACCGGTATGAGAACCGGCGCAGCAGGCGCCATCGGAGCAAAGCTTCTGGCGAGAAAAGATTCTAAAACTCTTATGGTGGTGGGGGCAGGTCATGTGGCCACATTTCAGGTCGCTGCGACTCTGATGAATTTGCCTGTCATTGAGAAGGTCATGATTTATGACGGTCTCAGCACTGAAAATGCAGTTCGATTTGCAGATTCCATGCCGCAGGTTTTAAAAGAACGTTTTGATTTCGACTGTGGCAGAGTTGCCTTTGAAGCGGTGAAGGATCTGCCGTCTGCAACAGCAGAAAGTGACATCATTATTACCGTAACACCGTCCCATGAGCCGATTATCAGGAAAGAGTGGGTAAAAGCGGGCACGCATTTCAGCTGTATCGGTGCTGATATGTCCGGTAAGGAAGAAATCGATCCTGAGATTTTCAGAGAGGCAAGAGTCTTTACTGATGACACTCCGCAATGTATTCATGTAGGTGAAATTGAGATTCCCGTTGCAAAAGGAATTCTGAAAAAAGAAGAGATCGCCGGAGAAATCGGGGAGATTCTGACAGGAAAAGCAGAGGGCAGACAGAATGACGATCAGATCACAGTGTTTGATGCCACAGGCACGGCTCTGCTGGATCTGCTTACTGCCAGGCTGGCGCTGGCAAAAGCAGAGGAAATGAATCTGGGTCAGACGGTAAATCTGTAGAAAGTGTAAAAACCATATTTAAAACGAGGATGAGGTGAACTATGAAAATCAAAACTTTTAAGGTGGAACGCTGGATGAATGAATATGAAGACGATGCAGTATACAATCTGGCGGAAACATGTATTGACTCTATGACTGTGGAAGAACTTCTGACAGTCTGCGGAGAAGATCCGAAAAGCTATCTGACGGGGCTTGCGGGAACCAGACTTTCTTACAGTCATATTTTCGGTTCTCCCGAATTTCTGGAAGGTGTGGCAGGTCTGTACCGGGATCTGAAACCGGAACAGGTCATTCCGACCCATGGAGCTATCGGAGCCAATAATCAGGTTATTACCACACTGATTGGCCCGGAGGACAATATGGTTTCCGTAATGCCGACTTACCAGCAGCATTACTCTATTCCTGAATCCATCGGAGCAGATGTGAGGATTCTGCAGCTGACCTTAGAAGATGACTACCTGCCGAATCTGGAGGTTCTGAGAGGTCTGGTTGATGAAAATACCAGAATGATCACGATCAACAATCCAAACAACCCGACCGGCTCCTGGATTCCCGTGGACACGATGAAAGAAATCGTGAAAATTGCCCAGAGTGTTGATGCCTATGTGCTGTGTGACGAGGTTTACAGAGGTATTTCCGAGGACGGAAGCTATATGCAGTCAATTGTGGACATTTACGACAAAGGTATTTCTGTGGGAAGCATGTCCAAAGTATTTTCACTTGCCGGTCTCAGAATGGGATGGATTGCCACAAAGAGTGCAGAAGTGCTGCATCTGTGTCATGAAAGACGTGATTATGATACTATCAGCTGTGGTGTCATTGACGATAAGCTGGCGGCACTGGCGCTTAAGAATAAGGACAAAGTCTTTGCAAGAAACAGAGCTATTCTGAATAAAAACAGAGCAATTCTGGATCAGTGGGTGCAGGAAACTCCTGAGGTAAAATACCTGAAGCCGGTGGCAGGAACTACAGCGCTTGTATATTATGATAAAGACATGCCGTCGTATGATCTCTGTGTAAAACTGCTTCGTGAAAAAGGAGTTTTGTTTACTCCGGGAGAATGTTTCGAAATGGAAGGCGCTGTAAGAATCGGTTATGCCTACGATTCTAAAACTCTGAGAGAAGGTCTGGATAAGCTTGCGGAATTTTTGAAAGAGGTGTAAAATAGTCCTAGCAAAGGCAGGAGGTTATACCAATGAAAAAAATTATTTGCAAAGAAGATTTCTGGGAAATGTTTCCTGACTGTAAGATCGGTATCGTAGTCTGTAAAGGCATTACCAATGCATACGGCAATGATGAAGATGAGTATGAGGCCATGATCAGAGCCGGTGAACAGAAAGCTCTGTCCTTCCTCACTGAAGAAAATTTTTCAGACAACAGGGTCATCAAAGTGTGGAGAGAAGCTTATACCAGATTTAAGACGAAAAAGGGTGCAAGATGTGCCATCGAGGCCCTGATGAAAAGAATTTCCAAGGAAAATCATCTGGGAACCATCAATCCTATCGTAGATATTTACAACAGTGTTTCCCTGAGTCATGCCATGCCTTGCGGAGGCGAGGATATTGACTGCATGGAAGGAGATCTGCTCCTGACGAAGGCAGACGGAACAGAATCATTCCGTGTTATCGGCAGTGATACCGATGAGCCTCCTTTTGAAGGAGAACTGGTTTATAAGGACGACGCAGGAGCGGTGTGCAGATGCTGGACCTGGCGTGAAGCACAGCGCACCATGCTGACGGAAAAGACCGTAAATGCGATGCTCTGCTGTGAACTGGTGGATACGGCCAGATATGAAGAACTGCTGGAAGTCCTCTCAGATTTGAAGAATCTTGTGGAGGAGAGACTGGGCGGTCAGTGTGAGATTAGAATTCTGGATAGAGAAAATCCACAGGCAGATCTGATGTAATGTATCAGGCAAACGAAATCTGAATATAGGCAAATTGAAGGAAAAGGGCCCGTTGCTGAGGAAATGTGTGTTTCACAGGCTGCGCGGTTCTTTTCCTTTTCCGGAGCCTTGTAAAGCGGGGCGCTTTCTGCTACACTTGAGTAAATACACTGACAAGGAGAGAAATGTAAAGGTGCAGTATCGTAAAGACAGAAAAGGAGAGAATATCTCGGTTTTGGGTTACGGATGTATGCGGTTTGCCAGAAAAGGCGTATCCATAGATCTGGAAAAGGCAGAAACTGAAGTGATGGAAGCCATCAGACTGGGAGTCAATTATTTTGATACAGCCTACATTTATCCGGGAAGCGAAGCTGCCCTGGGAGAAATTCTGGAGCGTAACGGATGCAGGAAGCAGGTGAAGATTGCAACCAAGCTGCCTCACTATCTGATAAAGAGCAGAGCAGGCGCAGAGAAGCTTTTCAGCGAACAGCTGAAGAGGCTGCGGACTGATTATGTGGATTATTATCTGATGCATATGCTGGGAGATGTGGAGACCTGGGAAAAGCTGAAAAAAGCAGGGATAGAGAGCTGGATCAGAGAAAAGACGGAATCGGGGCAGATACGAAATATAGGATTTTCCTATCATGGAAGCACTGACGGATTCTGCAGACTTGTGGATGCTTATGACTGGGACTTCTGCCAGATTCAGTACAACTATGTGGATGAAAACTCTCAGGCGGGCAGGAAGGGGCTTATGTATGCTTCAGAAAAGGGACTGCCGGTCATCATCATGGAACCTCTGCGGGGAGGAAAACTGGTAAATCTGCTGCCGGAGTCGGCAAAGGAGCTCTTTTTCAGAGATCCGCACAGGAGAACTCCTGCAGAAATGGCCTTCAAATGGCTTTATGATCAGAAACAGGTTACCTGTGTTCTGTCAGGGATGAACTCCCTGGATATGGTGCACGAGAATGTAAAAACTGCATCAGAAGCAAAAGCAGGTTGTCTGACTCTATCAGACAGGCAGATGATTGACAGGGTAAAGGAGGAAATCGCCAGGACAACGAAAGTCGGGTGTACGGGCTGTGGCTACTGTATGCCCTGTCCTGCCGGTGTGGATATTCCGGGAGCGTTCCGCTGTTATAATGCGGTTTATGAAGAAAGCAGGAGAGCGGGTCGTCACGATTATCTCTTTTCAGTACTGCGGAAAAAACATGCCGGAATTTCACAGTGTGTGGGCTGCGGCAGATGCGAAACTCACTGTCCTCAGGGGATTTCTATCCGCAGCGAACTGAAAAATGCGGCAAAAGAACTGGAAGGTATGGAGTATAAACTGCTGAGACTGGGCGTGAAACTTTTTCGGATGTTCGGATAAAAGGAGACCAGCTATGAAAAGTCAACCTTAAATTAGCTGGAAATTAAAAACTTCTTTTCGTGGTAAAAAAGGGTAACTTTAATAAAGCTCCCTGGTGGGTGCCATTTTCAAATCTATGATGTTGGTATCCAGACCTCTTACTTGAGGTTAAATTCGATTTCGTCGGTCATCATTTTCCAGATGACTCTGACAAGCTTGCC
>CASEOD010000122.1 GCA_949289445.1 uncultured Eubacteriales bacterium | reverse complement strand
TGTCTGAATATCGTATTCTTCCAGAAGCTGATGGATAATGTTACGTTTTCCTTCTGTCATTTGTACCCGATGTACAGGTTTCTTCTGTTTTGCCATCATAAAAGGCCCTCCTATGAATTAGATTTTATCATAGAAGAACCTTTCAGTTACATATTTACAGAAAAAGTTTCACTCCGCCGAAAAAGTGAGTTTGTCAACAGGTCCAAAGATTCGCACCCCATTAAAATGCCTTAAATCTTATCTGCTTCAGTAATTACTCTGAATGATGATTTTATCCGCACTTCTTCCGGTCTCCTCCATCACCACGCTGCAGATCTTCGCCACCGTATTCTGCGTTAAATCCCGTTCATCCACAGTGACGGTGACAGTGCTGTCCGTAATGATTACCAGGCACTCCGGCAGATTTTTGCTGGCTATAATGTTCTCCACTGAAATCTCCTGTTCCATATATCCGGTGAGCGTTTCCTTCTTTTCCACCGCATTTTTCTTCTCTGCATCATTGGTGGAATTCTTAATTGTTTCATCGTACTTTGCAATCAGTTCGTTTCTTTCCAGATCCAGACTTGCCCTTTTTTCGGCAAAAACACTGTCTCCGCTCTGTCTGCCTGTTTCATCTGAAGAAGCGCTGTCTTTTGATTCTTCCGCAGTATTCTCCGTCTCCGCACTCTTTCCGCTGTCATCAGACTGCGGATCAAACTCCGCCTGCGCAATATTGCGGCTGTCCACCAGAACATCTCCGTCATGAAGAGGAATATCACCGGCTTTCATTTCCGTTACCGCAATTCCGGCGCAGAATACTGCAGCAACGGCCATGATTGCGATATTTTCTTTCTTGTTAAAGAAACCTTTAAAACTGCCTTTTAACTTTCCTTTCATTCTTCACTTTCCTCCTGTTTTTTTTCAAATACCATCACGCTGGAAACCGGAATATCGAAAAGCGTCGCAACGCCTTTTACAATAGTGTTTTTTACGACAGGCTCTCCGGCTCCTTCTGCAGATACAATCACGCCTTTTACTGCGTTCTCTTCCCCATACCTGATCATGACGCTGGTTTTTCCAATCCCTTCAACATCCGACAGAAATGCAGAAAGCGCCTGTTCTGTTGCGCCGTTATCGTCAGATATCTGCTTTCTGCTGTCATAGTCATCGGTAAGAATACTCATCGTCAGCAGAAAGACAGAGGCGATGACAAGCAGAGTAATGATTTTAACTGTCAGATCTTTTGTAATTCCGATTCTTCCAAACATAGTCTTCCTCACTAAAAAATATTTTCTTTTTTGCCGATTATGCAGGTTATGCAGGAAAATTTATTTTAGTACTGCCTGCACAGGCGACAGAATCACTGCCAGAATCACCATGGAAAAAATAAATTTCAGATATTTCGCCATCGTCCCCTCCGGCATCAGTATTTCAATAAAGGTTATGGATAAAATGACAATGAAGATGTCCTTTACCCATGCTGTCACCATTCCCATCAGCTACCTCCCAGACTGATAATAGATGCAATGAACATGATAAATAAAAGTGATGCGAAAAACAGAATCGCCCCCATTGCCGCCAGTGAGGTTCCCATGTCAGAAACCCCTGCGGAAAGTTTCTTTGATGCCACCGGTTCGATAAGCAGCGCAGTAATCTTGTAAATGACACAGACTGCCATAATTTTAATAATCGGTGTCAGTATGAGTGCTGCGATTGTCAGTATTCCGAAAACGCCAACCATACCCTTGATGGAGCCCATACATTTAAGAAAGAGTTCGACCGTATCCGCAGTAAAGCCTCCCACGATGGGAATAAATGCATCCAGAGAATACTTTGCCGTTCCCATGAGAAGACTGTCTGACGTCTGGGTAATCAGCCCCTGCACTGCTATCATTCCCGACATCAGTGTCAGAATAATACCGGTAATAAACAGACATGCCTGTCTGATGAACCTGGAAAGCTGGTTTACGTAATCTTTTTCTGTTAGACAGTTGATGAGAGAAAGCACGGTAGACAGAAAGAGCCCCGGCATGATGACTGTTTTGATCACAGTCTGAAATATGGTGACTGCTGTCAGCAGCAGAGGACTCATGATCGTTCCGCTGGTCACCTGCCCCATGGAGATAAGAATTCCAATCAGGACCGGCAGCAGAATTTCCATAGTATAAGTAATTGTATTTACCGCATCAATGGTCATCTGATAAACTGTCTGAAAGTTGGTCATGGCAAGTCCGATGATAACCATGCCGCACACCAGCTGCGCTATCTCACTGACTCCTTTTTTTCCAAAAGACGTGGTCAGATTTCTCAAAAGGCCGATTATCACACAGATCGTCAGAATCTCCACCCCGGCGACAAGCGCTGCCCTGAGTTCATAAAAAAACAGCTGTTTCAAGCTTTCTATTATCTCTTCAGACTGAAAAATACTTTCTCCGTTCAAAGTGGAATCCACAATTTTGTCTAAGGTAAAGCTGTCAGAAATGCCTCCGGTCAATCCACTGGCATAATCAGACAGTGAATCGGTCTGTTCCTCGTCTATCAGGTTTTCCATCTGTTCTTTTATAATTTCATCAAATTCCATATTTCCTCTATAACAACTGTTCCACCAGGTTTAAAATCGATACAAAGACAGGAATGGCCACACAGAAAATGATCACCTTTCCTGCAAGCTCCACCTTTGAGGCGATGGAACTCTCTCCTGCATCTTTGCACAGCTGCGCTGTAAATTCTGTGATATATGCTATGGCGAGCACCTTGATAATGATTGAAAAATAAGAGTTCCCGTATTCCAGCCTGCCGTAGATGTCTGAAATATATGAGAAGGCATATTTCAGACTGTCGGCCAGAAAATACAGAATCAGCAGACTGCAGCCTATGGCTGTGAGAATTCCGAACTCCGGCTTATAGTTCTTTACCAGAACAATAATCACCACGGCCGCCAGGGCAAGAGCAGCAATCTTCAATATTTCCATAACTAAAATTCCATGAACACCCTGATGGTGTCAAAAAATTCCGCCAGCATTTTGACAATGATTACCAGCACAATAATGACACCTGCCAGCGTTGTCATCATAGCCATTTCATCCTTTCCAGACTTTATCAGCAGCTGGTTCAGCAAGGCAATACAGATTCCTATGCCCGCTATTTTAAAAATAACTGTTATGTCCAAAATAAATCCCTCCGTTTATCAGATCAGTACTATTGCAAGTACAGTCCCTGCAGAAATCCCCAGTCGGCTGTACATTTTTCCCTTTGTGTCTGCCTCCCGGGCAGCCTGTTCTATCTGCCTGTCTAGCTGATGGTTGAGCATCAGAAAATGCTCCCGCTGTCCTGCGAAATCACTCTGCCCAAGAAAATCTCCGCATTTTTTCATGATATCCGTATCACGCTGTGTTACAGGCAAATCCTCATAGACAAAATCCACTGCATTTTTCCATAATCTGTCCATATCCACTCCTTCTGTTCTGTAGGCAGTCAGACAGTTTCTGAGCAGAAGTCCGGTTTCTCTGTCACTTCCTCTCCCGTCTTTACAGAATTCTGCAGACAGCCTTTCAAAAATCTGAGGAAGCGGCTCTTTAAAGTAACTGATTTCTGTGGAAATATGAAGGAGCAGTTCTTTAAAATCCAGCAGCAGCTTTTCCCGCTGCCTCAAATCTGATGCTTTTAAAAATCCGACTGCGGTACAACCTGCAAAAGCCAGAACAATTCCCATCAGCTTAACCACACCGCACCTCCCCGACAGTACCTGCTCTGGGCCGGTTTGTAAGAAAGATCAGGTAGTCAAAGATATGATTTTCCAGAAGTTCCCGAACTCCTGTCTTTTTCATGTCTTCCATGGAACTTCCGTGCGCAGAGGCGATTACCGAAACACCGCTGCCTGCACAGGCCCTGACAGCTGCCGCATCTTCCTCTGTGGAGATCTCATCGGTAATGATAATCTGCGGAGACATGGATCGAATCATCATACACATGCCTTCCGCCTTGGGACATCCGTCCAGTACATCCACCATGGTTCCGAAGGTATAACGGCTGATGCCGGCTGACATTCCTGCGATCTCTGAACGCTCATCACAGATACCCACTTTATAGCCCAACAGGCTGAGATTTCTGGCAATGTCACGCAGCAGTGTGGTTTTCCCGCATGCAGGCGGTGATACAATAAGGAGATTTCTCAGTTTGCCGCAGGAATCAACCGCATATTTTACCAGCCTGTCGCTGCAGCCGAGAACTTCCTTACTGCAGCGGATATTCAGCGAGCTTACATCCCGTATGAGACTGACACGACCGCCGTTCACCACCGCCTTTCCACAGATCCCTACGCGATGTCCTCCATCTATTGTGATAAAGCCTCTTGCGATATCTTCTTCATATGCATAATAGGAGAACTTCATCAGGTTGTTGAGAAGATTGTTCATGTCCTGACCGTCTGTTTTCCCTGTAAGGGAAATCCTTTTTCCGCCTGCAAAGAGTTGAACCTCTCTGTCTCGGTACACTCTGATTTCCTCAATGCTTTCCCGCATTCCCAAAGGCAGCCCGCTGATTTCCTCCCTGATGCTAACCGGAAAGCACTGAAAAACTTTTTCAAAATGGTTCATAAGCAATACCTGTCCTTTCTCTAATACTATATGAATGGGACAGGCGGATATGATAAGTTTTTTATCCTTTACGCAGAGATAAAGGAAAGCCACGGCATGTAAATCTGTCCTGCCGTTTTTTTTCTGCAATAAAAAAGCACTCTGTCATCATCAGAATCAGACAAAAGTGCTTTCCTTTCAGCTGATATTCATTTTTTCAGATACTTTTCCCGGATTTCCTCACTGGTGTCGATAATCTGCTGACGAAGTTCTCTTGCAGACATCCGAAGAGCCCCCTGTCCAAAGATCATCATCTGCTCGAGGCCGTCAGATGTGGCTACAGTGATTTTCATTTTCTTTACATTTTCCAGGACAAACTTTTCAATGTACTGGTCTGCGGTCTGTCCTTCTCTGGTATAGACAACGGTCAGATTATTGATATTCTCTGTTGTTCCGGTTTTTCCCGGCAGCCTGTATGCATCGAACACCACAATAATCCGTTTCTCTCTGTAGCCCTGATAATTACTGAGTGCTTCTGTCAGTAAACTTCTGGCGCTTTCCAGATTGAAAGACGCCATTTCTTTCAGCTCGTCCCATGCGAAAATCATGTTATATCCATCCACCAGAAGCACTTCCTCAGCAGAGGCAAGATTATATCCGCTTTTTACTTTCGGACCTGCGAATTCCTGTTCGGCTGTGATAATTCTGGCATTTTTGTGAAATTTCCGGTTCTCCCGCTTGCTGATTCCGTAAGTCTGCCGGAACACGGCTTCCAGTTCCTCATCACTGTAGTGCCTTTTATGACTGGGGAGCGCTTTATCCACAGACGCCTGAACAGCTTCCTTTTTTATATAGGTCAGAGGCAGATGCATATGTGCCTCCACCTGATCCCATGAAACGTTGACACCCGCTCCATGGCTGCAGAACACTGAACCGCACGGATTTTCCGTATCTCTGTCAGGATCATAGCCTGAGGCGGATATAACTTCCTCAGAATTATGGCATGGAAAATATCCTTTCAGGGAACAGAAAAGTCTTCCCTGTCCCTTCGTATAGGTCAGCACTTCCTTATGATAACCGTTCATGGACGCTACGGGCGCCTCGCCTTTCAGTACTGTCTGACCTCTGTCAGCTTCTGACGGCCGGTAGGTTCCGGACATTTTCTGAATATCGTGCATGGCTCTGCCCACCAGTTCTGACGGAACCTCCAGGCGATATGTATAGTAAGGCTCAAGAAGAATGCTTCCGCCTTTTCTGAGTCCGTGACGCACAGCCCTGTAAGTTGCCTGTCTGAAATCTCCCCCCTCGGTGTGTTTCAGATGGCCCTTTCCTGCCACCAGTGTAAATTTCACATCGGTGACAGGTGCTCCGGTCAGAACGCCGGGATGCTGCCGTTCTGACAGATGAGTCAGAATCAGATGCTGCCAGTTTCTGTCCAGCGCATCCTCACTTACAGCTGAATCCAGAACAATACCGCTTCCCGCAGGCAGCGGCTCAATGAGAATGTGCGCCTCCGCATAATGCCGAAGAGGTTCAAAATGTCCTACGCCTTCTGTTTTTTCACTGATCGTTTCCTTATACAGAACTGTTTCGTCACCGAATTCTATAGCTTTTCCAAAACGCTGGCTGATCAGGCTTTTCAGAATTTCCCCCTGTATCTCCCCCATCATCTGAATGCTGAGACGGGCTGAAGACTGATCCAGAGAAACGTGAAGTTCCGGCAGTTCTTCCTCCAGCTGCCGAAATTTGCTGAAAGCCTCGTGAATGTCCCAGTCTGAAGGCAGCTGCATCTGATAGGACAGCGCCGTGTCAAGATATGGTTTTCTGCCGGCGGGTTCCATGCCAAGCCCCTGTCCGCAGAAAGATTCCTCAAGTCCAGTCACAGCACAGACAGTACCGGCTTCTGCCTCTGAAACAGTCTCAAATCTGCTTCCATTATAGATACGAATCTGGTTGACCTTTCCACAGTCAAGCTGCTGCCGCACTGAGAGACGACCGCCGGTAATTTTCATGTGAGTCAGTCTGCTTCCCTGATCATCTCTGGAAATCTTATAGACTCTGGCTCCGAACTGTGACGGATAAGATGAAGACACGGTAAACCGGCTTATACCGGAAAGGAACTCTGCAATGCCTGTCATCTTCAGGGCTGAGCCCTCAAAACAGGGAAAAAGCTTTCTCTGTTTTGTCAGTGCTGCAATATCTTCATCGGTAACCTGCCCGTTCTCCAGAAAAGATTCCAGAAGTGACTCATCACATAATGCGGCCTTCTCAAAAAAATCTTCCCGTGAAACAAGAGCGCACTGGCTGCTCAGGTTCTTTTCTATGTCCTCCATAATCAGTCCGATATCAGCTCCCGGCTGATCCATCTTATTGATAAACAGAAATGTGGGCACCTGATAAAGCTCCAGAAGCTCCCAGAGTGACTGAACTCTTCCGGCAGTGCCATCCGGACCGCTGATTACAAGAACGGCATAATCCAGAACCTGCAGAGTCCGCTCCATCTCAGCTGAGAAATCCATGTGACCCGGGGTATCCAGCAGCATAACCTCTTTATCCCCCAGAGGAAATACGGCCTGCTTGGAGAAAATCGTGATGCCCCTCTTTTTTTCCAGAGCCTCTGTATCAAGAAAAGCATCACCGTGATCCACTCTTCCCATGGATCTGGTGATGCCGCAATGATACAGAATACTTTCGGACAGAGTGGTCTTGCCTGCATCCACATGGGCCAGAAGACCCGCACAAATATATTGTTTCATTTTTTTAGGCTTCTGTTCGCCCATATAGGTGTCCCTCCCCCTTTTGTGATTATCTGCTATCGAATTATACCATAAATATCGCCAATAGTCGAGATACACGGCTCTAAAGAATCATGAAACATCGAAAATACCATTCACTTTTATGGCAGGAACATTATGAAAGCGAGTTTTCCCTGCTCGCCAACAGCTTTATTCTGCTTCTTTTTTATCAATACATAAAGGAATCGGGAACGTCACTAACATAGATCAGACTTTCAAAAAGATATAGAATCAAAAAGGTCAGCTTCCCGTATAAGGAAGCTGATACTGAAATACCCCTGCTTTTGTACCGGATATGCATATAAATGGAGAAACAAAATCAAAAAATTTTTTGCAGTCTGAGAATTCTGCTGATTTCTCAGATGAACCTAAAGATATTATCGAGATAATAAAACTTACAGTGCTTCTAATTTAGCAAGCAGATAGGTCAGTGAATTATCGTAAAAAACGAAGTTATCTATCAGACCAGCATTTTGAACATCAACGGCTTTTGTACGAACAATTTCCTGCTCTGGCCTTACTAAAAGCAGAATTTTTATCATTCGATCACTTTGCCGCAGTGACCGGCAAATTTCAACTGCGTAATCCATGTCTGACTGATCTGCCACATCTAAAATCACCACATCCGCATGAAAAACATCCACACCGACTACTCCCTGAGAATAATTGAACTGTGCCGTCAATTGGAAATCAATCTCAGCTTTTGAAAGTATCGCTGCCGATAACCCTTGGCCGAGTATTTTGTTGGCAGAAATAAATATAATTGTTTTCATAACCCCTTCCTTTCGGAGTAATGCTACATTATGCCCAAATGGCAGTGGCCTTGCCTTTATATATAAACTGAAATAAGCATTTTTCACTCACTTCTGTCAATATACCATGTTCTTATGCCGAGAGCAAGAAAGGAGCAAAGCAAGATATCTCTCCTGTCCATGACAAAACACCCGGCTCATTTTGACAGGCCGTCAGTTTAGTTGCTGGAGCCGTTTAGGCATAAAGCCTGCAAATACTCAGTTTAGAAAAAACGCATAAACCGCTGCCGATAAGGACAGTGCAATCGTCTGGCTTTGCGTGTCATCAGAGTGAGCAGCGTCAAAATTTCAATAAATCCTAATATATGCACTTTTCAACACCTGTTTAAACCTGGTCAGCATCCTTCATCTGTAATGCACCATAAACGTATAATCCCGGAAGGATCAAATTGAGGATGAGACTGATAATGCTGAATTCTCCACCTGCAACAAGTCCCAAAATCATGGATACGAGACTTAGGACTGCGATAACAATACCCCACTTGATACAATCAGCCGCTTTGCGGGGCGCACTGCAGGCTCCGATGCCTTTAATGCCTGCAATGAACTGAATAACTGATGCCGCAATTACAATGATAGAACTCACATAAAACACACCTGTCCCTTCTCTGCTTGATGAAAGCGCAGCCAAAGCACTGATGCCAAGAATAGCGATAATACCTGTGATAACGCCGATTACACCACCAATAATCATAAGAATGGAAGTTGTTTTCAAAAATTTACGACCTTTCATTTTTATCCTCCCCATTTTACTAATTGATTCTTTTATTATTTGGTAACTGTCATTCCGATTCAGTAGAATTTATGTTTCAAAGTACTATTCGAGCGAAAACATTTCGGAAGTTAATAAGAATCATCACACTGTGTTTATCCTACAGAGAGAGAAGACTGGCAATCAGATAGTCCAGTGACACATCATAAAATACAAAGTCATCGATTTCTCCCTTCCGCTTAGCTTCCACAGCACGATGTACAGTCTCCTGCTGCTTCTCCGGACACATCAGCATTAACCTGCAATAGGGTGTAACTTTCCGCAACCATGTACACAGATCCAGACAAAAGCTAATATCATGGGGGCCATCCTCAGAAATCTCAAGGAGTGCTCCTGAAGCAAAATGTGTACGGATGGACATATCAGCATTAGAATAGTCCGGTTCATAATATAACTTAAAATCAGAAATATTATTTGCTTTTGATATTAAGCCTTGTGCCAATGAAGCTCGCTGCATGATTAGAACCATTGTTCTCAGACGCCCACCTCCTTGCTTTTCTGTATTTATAGCTTTATTTTATCGACTTTCCTTTTGTTTCGCCCTACCCGTAGCGGGTAGTCTTTGTCTGAAAACAGGTCCGCAACCAGGCAGTAAAGACTACGAAATTTTATAATATGATGGAACGTGTTGTTTCTCTATTTGGGACTGAGGGAAAGTTCTCTACTCACATACAGTGATGATATCTCAGTATTTCCTTTCAATCTATTAATACAGTGGGTTAATCCATCCATTCGAAATCATATAAAACGCCAAATCCACAGCTTTTGAAAATCCAGTTTTGCCCAGCATATTCATTTTATGATACTTAACGGTATTTTCACTGATAAATAATTCCTGGGCTATTTCCTTGTTTGTCATATGCCTGCACATCAGTCTGAGCACTTCCATCTCTCGTTCAGTAAGCGGAGCCTCTCCCTGAGGCATGGGAATGGTCTTGGGTTCAGGAAAACAGCTTCCCCCATCCATTACATCTTTGGCTACTTCTAAAAAGTAATTCAGACTTTTGCTTTTGTAGACAAAACCATTAGCTCCGGCAGCCTTGGCTCGAGGAATATAAGTGATTTCATCAAAGGCAGTCATAATAATAATTTTAATCTCCTTATTTTTTTCACGAATTGTTTCAACTGCCTTCAGTCCGGAAGCCCCTCCCTCTGTACATACATCCATCAGAACCAAATCCGGATGTAAACGTTCGCAAAAATCGACGGCATAGTCAGCATTGGATACTTCTCCTACTACAGTGAATTTACCTGAAGCACTTAATACTGAAGTCAATGATTCTCTCATGGACACATGATCTTCCACTATGAGAACTTTCATCATTTCCTCTCAACCTCCTTTGGAACAAAAATTTGAATATAGAATCTTGGGGCTGTATAGAGTTCAAGTGTGCCACCAAGACGTTCGATACGGTGACGCATTTCAGTGATGCCTCCTCCTTCCCTGATTGGTCCGGCAGGAGGGATTCCGTTGTCCGTTACTGTCATACGCCAGCAATCATTCTGAAAAAAATGAAACTGAATACGGGTAGCGTATCCGTGACGCACGGCGTTAGTGACACACTCCTCAGCAATCTCTGCAAAACTGTTTGCAACCATTAAATCATTCGGCAATCCTCCCCGTATTTCCACTGATACCTCCATCCCTTGAAATGTTTCCTTCAGCAGTTTTAAGCGGTGATCAGGATCCAGCATCTGGTCCTCCCTGAGCATCAAGGGAAGGTTTCGTACAAAATCCATCAGCAGTTTTTCATTCGGCTGCTGATTTTCCCTCAGGGCACGCAGAAGCAGGCTTATACGTTGCCCCAAAAGATCATGCACCCTTCCTTTGCTCCTTGAGATTTCTTCAGCCTCACAGATTGTCTGCAGGTTTTCGATTGTGTGACGAAGCATCTTCCCTCTGTTCTCCAATTCCTGATTTTGATGGACGAGAAGAGTCATGGCATCCCACCGCTCCGAAACATTATCTGCGGTAAGCAGAACTAGTGTGCCTCGTCCCATAGGGATATCATGGGATGAAATGCACCACACTGAAAAATCTGGCAATCGAAATACCTGTTGATCACCCAGTTTCTCCCGCGTGCAGCCATTCTGTAAAGGTCCACACTCCAGAATACTCTGAAACGCTCTTCCATTATCCAGAGACTGTCCTGTCATCTGTTGAACCAGCAGGTTCATCTGATGATTGCATAAGAGAACATGTCCCTGCTGACGAAAAAACAAAATCCCCGCCTGTAAAGTATCAATCGCTTCTTTGATGGATTCAGAAGAAATCTGCGTTAACAGATCCCGTCGGCGCATCCAACAAATATGTATACTGCGAATTAAAAAAAACATAATGCTGATAAGAAACAAAACAGGATACGCGGGTCCTGTGACCTTTTCAATTAAAGGAAGAAGAACCATTGTTCCCCCTATTGTAAAAAAAGGCCAAATCAGTTCTGACTTCACAGCAACTGTAATTCCCAATACAGTCACCGACAAAAATATAATCTGACGCTGCAGATTGTAGCCACTTGGCACCAGCAAGCCACAAAAAAGTGCATGTTGTACCTGTGCAAGGAGAGCGGCAAAAAGAAAAAGAACTCCCAAAATAACACATTCCATCCCGTTTTCACACATCCGCACCCAATCGGTATGTAGTCGACGAATGCTGTAAGATATCGTCAAAGTCTGCACTATAATACACAATGCAACACTTATCACCAGCATGGTCAGCATCCAATGAGGAAATCGGTAAAATTCAGCCATTTGATTCACCTCCTAAAGGTAATATCATACAGATCCCGACTATATCGTCCAAATCCTTGCTGTCAATTTGTCCGTTTAACACAGATACGGCTTTTAAAAGTTCTTTCGAGTAATTCCACTGTCTGGGATCACCACTTGGAAGAAAACGGAATAGCAGATGATTGTTCTCTGGTTCCAGATATCCAATAAGATGTGAAGATTCTGTTTTCAGAGCATTGGCTATGGTCTCAAAGGCAAAGTCATAACAGAGAGTGACACTCCGGATCTCAAGTGTGCCGCATTCTCCGCAGCGGATCAACGTCTGCATCCCCGAATAACCCGCCATTTCACATAACTCATCTAGATAAATGTTCAATTCATCCCCAAATAGCGGTTCTCCCTGCCGAGCGAGAAAAAAAAGATTGCATCTGCGTTTGATATGGCACAGACATAAAGTGATGTATGCGGTCAGATCTCTTGTAGATTCACTTTTCTGTAATTTCTCTATCATTTGAACCAGTGAATCGATACGGTGTTCCAAATCATGGTACAACTGTTCAAACAGATTTCGGTTTGTTTCTGCTGTCAACAGACGTTTTCTTACTTCTTCTTCCTCCTGCAGTAATGCATTGGCTGCCCCTAATCGGGCTTGTACATTCTGAATTTCCTGACGAATTAGATTAAGATCGGAAAGATTCTCTTGCCATACAGCCATACCTCCATGAATGGGTACTGCATGAAGCTGTGTATCATTATCTCTCAGTAGCGGATGTTCCATGTCCATCAGTAAACGTTTCCAAATGGAATCAGAGATGGATGATGCTCCTCGAGAAGAAAGAACTGTATGACCTTTCTCATCCAGCAACGTTAATCCAATAGGAGCAGTAACAAACAATTTTTTGTATTGAACATTGATTGGAATCAGTCCTGTACCGAGCACTGTTTCAAAGAAAAGAACTGAAAAAATACAGATACATACAGTTATATCACTTTCCCATGCTAAAGGTATCCGACAAATATAAGCAATAATATATACAGCTACACTCATACAAAATAGCAGAGGAAATATTTTTCTACTCCTTCCTCCGATTTTTTTTCCCCTGTAAAAAAGCTTTCCAACAGCCAGAATACAGAACAGCAATGAAATACCCAGAATGATCCAATATCCCAAACCATAGTTATAGTCACTATTCCAGTTTCCATCAGGATCAAAACGAAAAACTGCCTGATGCAGATCATTGGTCATCACCAAAAGGACTGAAAGCAAATAGCTGACATAAGAAAAACACAATAGATTCCGCCACCGCCTTTCTTCTTCCAGTCTATCCAGAATCACAGTCAGATACAAAAGAGTGACAGGCAAAGCCAATTGAAAGATGTAGTAGCCGTACCAGCACATCCTGCACCAGAAATCTTCTGAAAGCATCTGGTATTTGAGTAGTCGCAGCAATATCCATCCAACCATCAGCCAGCACATTAAATCAACCACACGACATACATCACGACGAGATATTCGATGAAATACAGTTGCTTTCCATAGTAATATGGCAACGATAAGCAGCATGGCAAATAAAATGTGTTCTCTTAGATCTGCAGTTGTGAATAATCTGGAGTGAAAAACCTTGCGGCGCAGATCCCTGCTGCTGTTTTCGGTAAGGCCCAGAAACCAGTCATAATCATCTTCTTCCAGTGTATATGAGGACTGATAATTATCCGGAAATCCATAAGGTTTATCCCCGCTGACCAGAGGCAGACCAGATGTCAGAAGTGCATCATCTAATCCATGATCTAGTGTCAATGGAACCTCAGAAAGTATACCCAGTTGATAGGATAATGTTCCTTCCACCGGCACCACGATCTCATAATTCCCTCCACTTCGATTCCAGGCTGCGGCTTCGTAGTCCAAGCAGATTAAAATAGGAGCGTCTGAATTATTGAGATCAAAATTTCCATTCTGATAGAGATATTCCAGAAAATCCAAAGCGCTCTGTTTTTTTGGCAATTTCCCGTTAAGGCCATACGACAGTGCACCGATAGCCATCATATTCCTGATGACTGAATCACTTTTCATACCAACTGAAATCTGGTTTTCCCGCAGACTGTTCCATCCAGAGATAACCGCATCAGTCTGAGAACGATCCACAGCCAGAACCATCGTAGATAAAATATGAGGATACCAATACCGGCCAATACCTCGCTCTATTGCCGGGATTGCCTGAACATCAAAGCAGACTACCGCGTTTCCATCTGCCAGCTCAGCATAAAGGTCATCTTGCGATTTCACTATTTCATATCCGGAAAGGTATGTATCAAGAATTGCGGTATACTCTCGTGAACCTTCCACTTCAGAAATCAAATACCCATCAGTCTTCGCAGCAGTACATCCTGTCAGCAAAAGGCTAAACACCAAACAAAAGGATAAAAGCTGATATTTCATAGTATCACCGGCTCTCCGCATTCTTTCATCCTGTCCGCACATTCAATACACAGATCCATCTCATCACAGATAAGAAAACATGTGTCACAGACCAGTCTCCGACAAAGAGGACACTGACTGAATCTTTCTCTAGCTTCCTTCCCCGCAGCCAATTGAGCTCGTTGCTTCTCCCTCTGATAAATTGCATCATAAAGTTCTTTTTTTTCTGCATA
Organism: uncultured Eubacteriales bacterium; assembly: GCA_949289445.1. Lineage (GTDB taxonomy): Bacteria > Bacillota > Clostridia > Peptostreptococcales > Anaerovoracaceae > Senimuribacter. The sequence goes on along the minus strand of CASEOD010000122.1, from coordinate 3,557 downwards.
TTCTGACTCCTGTGCTGCTTTAGAAAAAGGAATACTGTTGCTGTACCAGAACTCACCACACACCTCACAACGGACTGCAAAACAGAAATACTGCCGTGTGGAACAATCCTCCAAATGTTTTGACAGCAGATTTATCATAATCTTGCGCCTCCTTCCTAATTCACACTATACCACAGGTGAAGTGTGGGCGTATATGGTCCTTTGGATACTTTTCTGTAAAAATATTCGTTAAACAATATAAAAATGCACGAAAATCTCCAAAATTCCGTGCATTTTTTAACAGTAATGAAAAGTTAAAAGAGTTCATGTATTCTGCCACAGCGACGAAGAAGATCAATATAAAGCATCAGTTCATCTCTGGAAGCTACACCAAGCTTTTCATATATATTTCGATTGTGCTTGCGGACTGTACTCATGCTGATAAACGCAAGTTCCGGAATATCAGCAATTTCATAACCATCAATATAATAGCGTAGAATATTTCGTTCTGCCACTGTAAGAAGATTCTTTCGATCTATAAACTGATCAAAAAGTTCAGTAATATTTGGCGGAAGATTTCCCTGCTCCAACCGTTGGTTCTTTACCCGTGTATTCAAGAAGTCTGCCAGTTCGTCCAACTCTGATATTCCGGAGGACATACCAGGTTCCATTAACTCTTCCTGTTGAAGCCGCTTTAAACTTTCTGTGATAGGCCGAACAAATCTCCGTGTCAGAAAAAAAGAAAAAGCCAGCAAGATAAAGAGCAGTATTATGGCTGCAATAATCCAGATTTGCTGAACTCCTGCTGTATATGCAGCATAACTTTCCTGTGGAATCAGAACAGCGACAGCCCAGGTCGTTCCGTCAGTTTCCTTTTTAGAAATAGAAATAGTCCGGTGCAATCCGATATACCGTTCACTTCCCGTATTATATTCGTTGTAGTAATGTCCCTGGTGTATAGTGAAACTTTCCTGACCCTGCAGATAGGTTCCGTTAATGCTCCCCACAAGCCCCTCTGATAACAGGAGACGATTATCTTTAATCGGTGCGAGAACAGTAATAGCAGATCCAAATTCTCCTTCTTCTGTAGGATAAGAAAACTGAAAATACAGTGAACTGAGCTCCACACCGCATATACCATATATCTCCTCATTGCTGCCGACAAGCGGTACACACAGTAACATCGCAGATTCCCAAGTGTCCTTCAGATTGATCCGGCGAGACCAGAAATATCGTTCTGCAGGTCTTTCTGTCGGTGTATTCATCAAAGCACGGCAGTTCGGAATCTGATTGATATCGAATTCCAGGCTCCATCGATTATGCAGTTCGAGATTCTTTTCGCTGGCAATGTTAGGAATGCCGCGAAAATATACAACCGTAGGAGTTACCGGACTGCTGGCACTAAGATTAGAATAACGCAGATAAATGCCGCTTCGAGAGTATTCTGCCTCATCCAGACCTGTGTTGATGGTTGCATTCAGAATCGCGTACGCACCGTTGCAGTTCGCTGTTTGAAGAGTCGCACTGACCAGCGGATACATGATTTCCTGCAGTTGCAGCAGGCGTTCCGGATCATCATTGAGTTCCTGAATTAAAATTCCTTCACGAGCCAATACTCCTTCTATTTCCCGGCTTAATTCTTTTGAAAGATTCAAACTTTGGGCTGTTAAATGGTCCAGATGACTTTCCAGATTATCCTGTGTATTCTTTAGATGAAGTGCCATTACCTCATGAAACTGCTCATCATCTCGAGAAAAGGTTCCGGTAATGGCCAAAAGAAAAAGCACAGCTGTAAAGATCACCAGAATTATCGACATCCAATAGAGCATCAGTTTTCTCTGCATTCTTACACTCTGCTTTTTTGCAAAGGCTCCCAATGCCCAAAGCTCCTTCATTTTGTTCAGCACAACGACTTCTCCTCTCCTGTATTATTGTTTCATAATCTTCTGGAAGGTCGCAAGCCGCTCTCTGCTGATCTGATCCAGATGAGTCTCTCCTGCCTCTAAATAATCCTGACGGCCAAGTGCGAGCTGTGCCCGTACATGCTCTTCCAGTTTCGTTTCTAGGCTCAGATATGTCTCCATCTGCGGGGGTACATAGAAATCATAGTTTTTCTGAGTTTCCAAATATGCTTGATAAAGAGATACATATTTTTTACTTTTCAGACCATCTATGGCTTTTGGCAGCTGCTTTTCAAAGGCTGTCCGTGTCACAGGCATATATCCCGTTCGTGTCACGAATTCCACATTATGTTCCGGTTCAGTCAGCCACTTGAGAAAAGTAACAGCTGCCTCTTCTCTTTCAGGAGTAGATCGAACCGTACAGAATCCTGCACCCCTCTGCATGACCATTTTTTTCCCGTTCTCAAATACCGGACAGGGACGAGAGACAATGTTGATTTTCTCAGAAGTGTTGTCCGGATATGTGACTACATCACTATAGTAAAGAATACTTGCTGAGGAAGCAACACTGACAATACTGTCACCGGTGCGGATGGCTTCTGTTGCATATCCACCCTTTAATCTGACACCTCCTTTAATTGCAGCCCGTGCCAATGGTTTCCATGCAGTCTGAAAAGCAGGGCCAAAGGCAATCCCGTCTCCCTGAAAAAAATCTTCTCCCAGAGACGCAGAACCAATCTGGAAGTAATTAAAGTAATAGTCGTGAACAAACATGGATTTGCCATCATCCGGAATATTTGGTGTGAGAGAATCGGTCCATTCAGCATAGATCTCAGCAGCTTTAAACAGACCTTCCCATGTGTTCATATTCTCCATCGTTACACCGGTTGCACGTGAAAAACGGTCAAAAATTGTCTGATTGATAAACATGATCTCTGTGGATTTTGCTACCGGAAGAATAACAAGACGATCATCCACTGTACCTTCTTCCAGAAAAACCGGAATAAAATCAGCTAATTCTTCTTCGCTAAAATAGTCTCTGTAATCTACAAGAATACTGTCATCAGGCAGAGCCAACACGGTTTTAGGATATGAAATAAACAGATCAGGCAACTTTGGAGCACCGGGCTCTTCATTGGCAGCAGCCAGCACAAGCTCATGAATTGTATTGGTATTAGACACCGAGGTAACCTGCACATTAATACCCTTCTCTTTTCCTACTGATTGATTAAACTGATTGATTAAATTATTTAGAGGAGAATCGGTCTGTCCCCCATAGACATGCCAAACAGTAATGGTGGTTGGTCCCTCTCCGCTTTTAGCCGTATCGGAACAGCTCGTGAAAACCAAGAGCAATGTAATCAGTAACAAAATAAAAATTCCATTTTTCATATATTCATCCCCATTATATTTTCATATTTCAAAGAGTTAAAAGTTTACAGGAATTTCTGTTTTCAGATTAATTAAAATTATCCTTTCATATTATATCATATTTTTATTTTATTTTCACTACCCATATCGGATAGTATATTTTAAATTTCTTAACTGTCAAGACATATGTTACACTTTGAGAAATACTCTGCTACTACCTGATCGGGACTTTTGAAGTTCAATACCGTCTTTGCTGTACTGTTATATTTCTTCTCGTGTCTGGCTACTTTCTTCTTAAGCTCTTTC
>CASEOD010000121.1 GCA_949289445.1 uncultured Eubacteriales bacterium | reverse complement strand
TATCCCTGCAGCCGCAGACACTCCCTTGGCGTCAGCCTGCGGATTCTGCCGTGGTAAATCACTCCATGACGGTCAGTTGCCGTAATGGTGAACATTGGCTCTTCCGGTTCTTTCATCCTTCTTCCATTCTGGCGGACTTTTTCCTTGGCCGGTGTCAGCACTGCCCTTGGCGCTTCTTCCACCAGCACCCCGGAACTTTCGCCCCTGTGGTTATGGATGCTGGAATCCTGTCTGGTATTCAGACATCTTGCAACGTCTGTCACCAGCGGCGGAGGGGAGATATCTACAAAATGCAGTGTTCCCTGCTGGTTTCCGGTCGTCAGGGTATGGGCGATCTCATGCCCGACTCTCCCCCTGCGACTGTTGATTCCCGGATATCCGAGATCGATGCTGTCCCCCTCGTAGGCCATCTTGTATCCTTTTCGGGTGTTTTCCTTGATTGGGATACCGACTTCGTATAATCCGGTCTTGCCGCCCATACCACCAGCCCCGCTGGTCAGCGTGCAGCTCAGTCCTTCTTCTGCGTAGACTCTTTCTCCCTGTTTGCCAGCATGGACTTGTATAAGAGCTGTTCCATTTGCTTTTGGGAAAGGTAATATTTTTCCGGCACATCTTCCATCAAGATATCCGACAATATACACCCGCTTCCTTGACTGGGGGACTCCGAAATCCTTGCTGTTAAGCACTTTCCATTCGACATGATACCCCAGTTCAGATAGCGTACTGAGGATGGTGTGAAACGTCCGCCCTTTGTCATGCGAAAGCAGACCGGGTACGTTTTCAAGGAGAAAATACGCAGGTCGTTTGTCTGCAACCAGTCTGGCAACTTCAAAGAAAAGGGTTCCTCTTGCATCGGCAAATCCTTCCCTTCGTCCAGCGATTGAGAATGCCTGGCAAGGAAATCCCGCACATAAAAGATCAAAGTCCGGCATTCGTTCTGTTTCAATATTTCTTGCGTCATTGCAGAACCACTCTCCTTCCGTATCAAACAGCACCCGGTAGTTGTGGTCTGCATATGCATCTGCTTCACAGTGTCCGACACAGGTGAAGCCCCCTGCCCTGTGCAGCCCTTCTCGGAATCCTCCGATTCCACTGAACAGGTCAAAAAATCGAATTGTTCCGGCTATCAGCCTCCCTTCGCTGCGAAAAAAACAGTGCAGATTTCTCTGCACCGTTTCCGTCTCTTGGTTTCTGTTTTGTGATGTCTATTCTTCTGATTCCGCTTCCTCTGGCTCAGATTCTTCTGCTTCTTCGGTTTCCAGTTCTGTTGGCTCTGCTTCCGCTGGCTCTTCGTTTTCTGGCTCTGTCGGCTCTTCATCTGCTTCAGCTTCGTCCGGTTCTGTCATTTCTCCGTCTGTTTCAGCTTCCAGTGCTTCTGTCTCAGGCTCTTCTGCTTCAGGTTCTACTGACTCTTCATCCGGTTCTGATTTCGCAGTCTCAGGCTCTTCCATTTCTGTTTCTTCGGCTTCCTCTGACTCTGCTTTCCATTTGGCTTCTTCTTTTTCGATTGCATCTTCGATAAGCCCGATTAAGAAGTCTTTCTGTTTCATGCCATTCCTGGCGAGGACTGCTTTCAGTCTGGAAAATAAATCCTCGGTTACCTGTACTGCTACTGTTCTTAAATCTGCCATGTTCGTCTTTTCTCCTTTTCTTGTCATGTGTTCTTCGATTACCATTTCAAGGTATTTTGGTATGCTGATTCCTAACTCTTCGACTTCCAGTTTTAGCTTTTCATGCAGCTCTACCGGGATTTTTCCGCATATGTTTTTCATCTCCATTGTGTTCGTTCTCCTTTCTTTTTTCTACATACAACATACCCTAAAACCTGACAGAAAGCTATTCACAATACCCAACGAATATGAGGCTCTCAAAAGCTCCCAAAGGATGCAGATCCAATAACATTCAATAGGCATCACCCCTTTCAAAAATCCGTGATTTATACTAATTTGACTGCTTGAAATTTGGCTATTTTATCACCAGGAAAGACTTGACTTTTTCAGAATGCATCCTCAAGCCCGGAGAGAAAATCCAGCATCTGGGACGGGATTTCTTCCTTTTTTGAAACACTCTCCCCGGAGCCAGAAATGGAAACACCTGCCAGTTCTTCCCGGATTGCCTGCCGGATGCTTTTCTCCAGCTGGTTGTTTTCCTGATCTTTTAAGATCACCTGAACCAGATAGCTGCTCTTCTGTCCATCTGGAACACTTTGCAGGATCTCCCATGCCTTTTTGTGATCTGGGTTATCAAGGTTCAGGCGGAACGAGAAAACGGGTCTCTTTACTTCGCGCACATCTGCCCCACAATCCGCTCATAGCCGGAAGCATTGGCGTGTACGTCTGTCAGGTAAATCTGCCGACACAGCCCGTCCTGCGGTGTCACGTGCCGTTTCAGAATGCTGGCTCCGCCGCCCATGATCACGGACGGAATTGCCTTCAGATCGAACCCGGCTTCCATAATTGCAGACAGTATTTTCTCCGTGTAGAGCCTTCCCTGCCGGACAATGATTTCTTTTGCGGCCGGGTCCATGCTGCAGCTCTGGCCGTTCAGAACACGTTCGATCTGAATATCCGTTACAGACAGTCCGGTATTTCTGCGTACCTGCTCGGTGATCTCATCCACACACCGGATCACACCAAGTTCCAGGCTGCGGCAGGTAGCGGCATTTGGAACACTGTTGTCCAGCCGCATCAGGTCTACGGTCCAGCCACCGATATCTGCGAGAAGAA
>CASEOD010000120.1 GCA_949289445.1 uncultured Eubacteriales bacterium | reverse complement strand
CATATATAATTCTTTATCATTCTGTCCCAGCCGCTCGCTCTCAGTCAAAAAGCCAAAGCGGCACGCCTCGTTCCCAATGGCCCGACGCAGAGCAGTAACTGCAGCTTCATAGCTCAGCCCATCCACACTCTTAAGACTGATGGAGATCACAGGGAATTTCCCCATGTATTTCTCGCACAGTTCTTTTTCCTGCGCTATCTTCAGTCCTTCAAACAGCGCCGGATCTCCCCCTATTTCAAAAAAGCATTTCAACATACTCATATTCAGCGTCTTGCCAAAACGTCTGGGACGGGTAAACAAGTTTACTTCACCCCAGTTTTGTAACAGTTCCTTTATGAACAGTGTTTTATCTGCATAGTAAAAATCATTCGTCCTGATTTTTTCAAATCCATCGATACCGATGGGAAGTTTCCTCCTCATCTTCCCCACGCTCCTTTCCTTGATTTTGGCCACATAACCATAAAGGGATCCTCGCAGAGGGTTTCCATCATCGGTGGCATGGAGCAGTTCCCAAAACTGCATCTCTACGCCTAGGGTAATCTCCCAAGTTTCTCCACAAGACCGCCTCAGGGTATCATCCACCTGTTATGCATCCAGTTTACCGTTAATCCGCAGGGCAGTCAAGTTTGTACATAGAACGATCTGTAAATTAATTCCAGCGACTCCACAGGATTGTTGAGAATTCCGCGGCTCCTGGACTCATCCACATTTCTTGGGAACATTGAATATTTATCGGACCGGCATTGAACCGGGATCTGGCGGCAGATTGATTCTTTCTTATCGCAACCGTCAACCTAATGTAAATAATCTAAAAGTTTTCCCCCGCCAGGTTACCCACAGCAGGCGATTACATATTCTTTTACAACAGATTCTTATTACTTACCCTTCTCTTGCTCCAACCCAGACTTTTTGCCCATTCCAGGCTCGCCTGTTTATCTTCATACATTCCATATTCATTGCCATATTCGTCATCATCTACATCATCGCTCTTCTTGCTCTGGTTTATCCCCTTCAAAAACATCACATATCCATTTATCCCGCCTACATCATCTAACACCGGATATCCGTCCTGAGCGATACAAACCGGACGATATGTTTTATAAACAGTCAATACTGCCTCTTCCAACTCCTCCTGCGCCACCCTGCCGCTTGCAACCAGGTCTGCTGCGCCAAAGCTTCCTGTAATCCTGACATACCAGTTATCTCCAAAATCATAATTGTAATGCAATTCATCCGTCAGCATACCTGCATACGGCTGTTTCATGGGAGAATCATACTGAAGGCAATCTTCAATATCAAATTGTAAATCCTCATCCATTACCTCATCAAAGCATTCTGGAACAGAGTCCCCTGCAAACAACCCATCCTCAATCCCTTTGTCATGGACTGCCAGAACCTCATCGAGGCTTAACCTCTCAAGAAGCTGGCCGCAGGAGCGTTCAGACATATATCTGCAGACATCAATAGGAATATCCTCAAAAGCGAATACTTCCGTTCTTACTTTATCACCAGGCGCATACTTATCATCGTCTCTCCACTGCTCTGCTGCGCTCTTCCTTCTTTCATACTCCTCTTTACTAATGGGTTTTGGCCAGTTGTAGAATTCTTCACCTTCGCTTCGGCTGTGGTGTTCTACCTCCACATATTCATATCTCTTTTTCCAGGCTTTTAGATCTTCCTTGCATTGCCAGATCCCTTCGCCATGCGTCATCTCATAAAATGGACCGGTGTACTTTTTTCTGATCCATGTCTTGAAGCTTCCGCTCTCGTAGTCATCCTGCCAAAAATCTTCATTCTCATCCATCCAGGGAGAACGAAACACCACACCCACAAGCTTTGCATATTTACCGACCGTTCCATCTGTGATTTTCTTAAACTGTTCATCCGGTAATTCGAATTGATGCAGGTGCGAATTTTGCCATCCAAAGCATCTCTGGATTGCATAATTTAAAGCCCAAAGAGGTAGATCCGATGGCACAAGGATATCCCGTGATATTGTGCTGCCGTATTCCACCTTCCCGTAGGTTTTTAACACACGAATAGTCTCCGCTTCCTGCTCTTCGGTATAATCATTCTTCATCAATTCCAGATGCAAGCGTATAACATCGAATCTCGGAAATCCTGATGTGTCAGTACCTTCTGGCAACCGAAGCAGCCCTGGATAAAACTCTTCTGGAGCAGTAATTTCTCCGCTGCCAAGTATGTCCTGAATCGCTTGCCCGTTCTTTCTCACTGCTTCCTCTGCTCCTTCTACGCCTTCACTCTCTATTTTCATATCTTTTGTAGAATATCTGTCCCATCCTTTCTCCACAGCCAGATCCTCCCTCTTTTTATTAATCTTGCTCTGTAAAGTTCTAATACGAAGTCGATAATCAGCACTATTCAAAGCTGCCACAGAACGATTGTCCCCGTTATACACGCCACGGCTGTATGGCAAATACTGCTGCACTGCTTTTTCTGTAGTGGAAAGCAGCTTTGCTATTTCTGGTGTAGTTTTACCGGATCTTAGGTAATACTCAATTTCCAGGCTCGTCTTACTCTGCCATAGGTTCTCCGTTATCAGAACCTTCCGTACCTTCACTTCTGAAGTTTTCAATTTATCCGCTGTTTCCTTCACCGATAAGATGTCAAGATAAGTCTTAATAATATCAATCTAATGTTTGACAATACAAGGCATTCCTTTTGATGTGCAGATTCCGATAGAACGGAGCGCCTGTTCCGGAGGAACGGCGCACCCATTCCATTTTAAACGGCGTGAAACGCCGCCATGATGTAATCACCTATTTTTCAGCTTCACGCATGCTGATCCCGTTCATCTCCAGACGATAGCTGTGCCGTTTGTCCGTGATGCGGGCAAGACACGCATCCGCATAAGTATGCTCCTTGAAAAGATCGAACCAGCTCTTTATCGGGAACTGGGAGATGATGATGGTGGACCGTCTGCCGTCTCTTCCGTCTATCACTTCAAAGAGATCCCGGCATTTGTCCAGGTCGAGCTCCATGAGCCCGAAATCATCTATGGCAAGCAGGTCGAGCTTTGACAGTTGTGTCACCATCTCAAGGTATTCGTTCTTAAGGCGTGCCTGCTCCAGCTCCAGCATGAGTGTATTCGCTCTTATGTATCTGACCGTTTTCATCTGCCGGAGGGCCGAGATGCAGAGCGCATTGCTTAAGTAGGTCTTTCCGCTGCTGGTCATACCGGTGATCAGAAGGTTCTTGCCTTCGTCTACCCAATGGCATGAGGCAAGTCTTTCTATCGTCGTAGTATCCAGTTTCCTTGCCGGGTCATAGATGGTCTCGTCGATGTCAGCATCCGGATATCTCAGATGAGCCTTCTTCAGGTACCGCTTGAACTTCTTGTCATAACGTAACTGCCATTCCTTATCCACGATCCTTGTGAATCTTTCGATGAACGGAACGAGGTCTGCATTGGGATCCAGCATCTGATCCTCAAAGGCATCCGCCATGCCTGACATCTTAAGAGCCCTTAAGCGTTCGCAGATGATGAGTTCTTCGTGGTTTAAAGTGATATCGCCTCTCATCTGTAATACTCCCTTCCTCTGATGTTTTCGTGCTCAGGGAGGGTCCCTGATGCCTCTGAAGATACTGACCGCTGATTAAGCATCCGGTTCAGCGCCTTCTTGAAGTAGGTGTACCTGCAGGCAGAGGCATCTATACAGCTCTGTGCAGCCTCCGTCACCAGATGATGAGGCACATCATTGCACATGTGAAGGATCCCTTTGCAGCTGTTATAAGCCTGCTCCTCGTGCTTCACGCTC
>CASEOD010000119.1 GCA_949289445.1 uncultured Eubacteriales bacterium | reverse complement strand
GGATCTTTTCGGAAACAATTTCTGTCCAGACCATTTCTTTTGTCTGCTGATTCCACTGAATCTGCTTTTTCACCTTGATGCTCGTATCGTGGCTTCCATAATAAGGCAGCAGTTCAGAGTGAGGATTATGCTGTTCATCGCAGAATACCACCTTGATTTTTCGTTTTGTTAGTTCACATAGCAGGACTGCCGTCAGCGAAACGGCCGTCGATTCAACCATCAAAAGGCCGATTTCGCTGAGGTGAATTCGGTTCGTATGGTCAGCCTTGCGAACAACCAGGTAGTCCATTTTATAGTCGAGCTTGGCGCAGCCCGTCACCACAACTGTTCTCCAACTCATATCACAACTCTGTTCTGGTTTCGTATAAACCGGTCACCGATTGATTTACAAGTATTAACTGGCCTTTTCCCACAGTATTTTTCCCAACTGCCATATTTCCTGCATTCTTGCTGCCTCCGATATCTGTCAGGTCAGCCTTCGTTTCTGTATCGCATCGAAACATCCCGAGAATGCCGTTGAGCAGCGCCGCTTTTTTCTTCAAGGACAGTTCCAGAAAACGTTCCCTGTTCTGCTTCAGCAGCTTGCCCTGATTGGCCGGTCTCTTTTCATAAACCGTCAGCAATCTTTCCGTCATATCGTCGTACAGATCTATCAGCCCTTCTTCTGTGATCCTATCGAACCTTTCATTGACTTCAAAAGCCTGATGTTTATCTAAATACTTTTCGATATTCCGAATCAAAATCTCGTATTGTTTAAAAAGCGGTTGCATTCCGTTTTTAAACAAAATTATTATTTCATTTGCCCCTCTTATCCGCATCGGATATCCATCCACCAGCAATAAAGCGTTTTTCTTAATGCAGGGACGCAGTACCTTTACATTTTCCAAATGTTTGACCTGCTCACAATATTTCAGATACGCTTCCGGATCGTGTGGCAGCATATTGGCAATATAGATCGGCACCTCCATTAGATTCCGAACCCGTTCACCTTTTTTCCCATCAAACTCAATCAATGCAAAATAAGATGTATTGGCGCTGTTATATCCGCCGTACTTTTCTGTGTCCAATCCTGATTTCAACGGAATCGGAGCTCCTTTTCCTTTTTTCACGATCGTTGCGTTGAACAGTCCGCCCTTGTCGCAGTATGTATATTCCGTATACAGGATGTCATTTCTCTGCACAATCTTTCTCACCAGATCTAACGTGCCGCCGAATTTTTCATCTTTCTCATTTTTCTTCTTCCCATTATATGCAGGCGCTTCCCATATGCGCGTATTGCCCCTGTACACATCAAAATCAAATGTACGGCTTAAATTGTATTTCCGATCCTTGTTCTCTTTGAGCCAGACGCGGGGATTCGATGTAAATTTGGCGTCGTATACATCGCCGGCTACAATATTGAGATACGCGTCCTTGGCGTGGTGAAAATCATTTATTCTCCTGGATTTTGGTACATTCAGGTCCCTGTGGCGGAACTGCGAGGTAATACCGGCTTTTACCTGTATTACACGACTGTCTCTGAACATTCGATTCAGTAGCTCTACTACAGCCTTTGAGGACTGGCGTGTCTCGACCAGCTGCCTGTTGATAAAGCCGGCCAGTTCCTCATCGGTAAAGTCTCCCGTCCTTGTCAGCCTGTCGTATTTTTTCTTGCTGATCAATCCCATCTTAAGAAGCTGGGCCCATCTTCCCTTCTGCTTTTCCTGTATTTCTGATGAAAGCATTTCATTGCTCTTCTTCGCATTTTTGTCCCGCTCAACCAGTACCAAATTGTCGAGGCTGTCGTCTTTAATTCTGGACTGAGGGTAGATGTGATCCCTGTCCCACTTTGGATTTCCTGCCATGAGCTGTTCCAGATCAATCTGGTTTCCGGTATACATACATCTCCCCATTTGTGTATAGTACAGATACAGCTTGATATTGTTAAACGCTCTTTCATCGGTCGCTTCAATCTTTTCAATCCAATCTCTGACATC
>CASEOD010000118.1 GCA_949289445.1 uncultured Eubacteriales bacterium | reverse complement strand
AACATACACAAAATGGGAGAAAGAAATTCTTAATGCCTTTACTGTCCCGTATACCAATGGATATACAGAAGGCTGCAATAATCGGATCAAAGTGATGAAACGTGTTTCATACGGTATGCCCTCGTTTTCACGCTTCAGAACTCACATATTACATTGTATGAAAAAGTAGAATGACAAAAGAGACGGATTAACTCCGTCTCTCATAATACTTTTCTTTGTTTGGATTGGGCTCCACCCCAACATTTGACATAGAGCCGGTTTTTTATTTTGTGCTTTTCAACGGGATGTTAAAATTTTTCTCTATGAATCTTTGCAGAATCCTGTTCTTCTAAAGTATGGGGCGGCAGAGGCTCATCCGGATATCCTGCTGCAATGATGCATAACACGCCCATGTGCTCGGGGATATCGAGAAGCTTTTTTACGAATGCTTCGCTGCTCATATTCCGGTTTGATTCACGCATTCTGATCTGAACCCAGCAGGACCCCAGAGACAGTGCTTCTGCCTGAAGCTGAATGAAGGCTGCGGCAATGGAGGCGTCTTCTATCCAGGTATCGGTTTTTGCAGTATCAGCCAGTACTGCAATGGCAAGAGGCGCGGCAGGAAGAAACGGCTGGCCGGGAGTGCGGCAGCCTTCCAGTTTCTGAAGGATCTGTCTGTCTTGTATGACAATAAATTCCCATGGCCTGGTATTTTTTCCTGATGGTGCAAGCTGTGCGGCCTGCAGCAGTTTTTCTGTCTTTTCCTTTTCTACTGCGTCACTTTTAAATCTGCGGCAGCTTCTTCTTTTCAGCAGCAGGGGGGTTAAAATATCTGACATGTTTTTTTCCTCACTTTCAGAAAGTTTTGTTATGAGTATTATACATTTTTTATCGGGAAGAGTCACGTTGTTTCGGTAATATAACAGAGACAGGCGGAAAAGGAAACAGACCGGCCCATTGTCACCTTTAAAAATATAATTGGTTGACAATAGTGCGGTCTGATGCTATACTGTAACGCAAAGAGGAGGAAAAGATAAATGACAACTATTTCAAAAAAAGACAGAAGTATAAGTACCTATGACATGACCTGTATCGCAATTTTTGTGGTACTGATGACAATCTGCTCCTGGATTTCCGTTCCGGCGGTGGTAGTGTTTACCATGCAGACCTTCGCGCAGTTTCTGACAATGGGAATGCTGGGCGGAAAAAGAAGTACGATGGTTGTGTTTGTATACATACTGCTGGGAGCAGTAGGCATTCCTGTGTTTGCAGGCTTTCAGGGAGGCCTTGGCGTGCTGTTTGGAAGTACAGGGGGATATATTGCAGGATTTCTTCTGGGGCCGGCATTGCTGTGGGTCTTGGAAAGCGTTCTGGGTGAACGGAAATGGATAAGGCCGGCAGCTATGTTTCTAGCAATGGCACTGAATTATGTTTTCGGCACGATCTGGTTTATGATCGTATATACGAATCAGAATGGGAGTGTGGCACTGGGTGTTGTTTTGGGATGGTGCGTATTCCCGTTTATTATTCCGGATCTTTTGAAACTGATCATGGCTCTGGCTTTGTCAAAGAAATTAAAAAAGCATGTTGGCAGGCAGCTTCAGGGGTAAGAACTGTCAGACAGACTTAGCCTGAAAAACACTTACGGGGATTTTACTGATTAGGGCTAAGTTTTGCTGACTTCAACTGTCACATATACACGGACTGCCCAAAAATGCAGTCAGATTCAACTTTATGAAAGAAGGACAGAATCAGAAGAAAAAGTAAAGGCCGCTCATTTTGGGGCGGCCTCGTATATTATTTTATCGGTGACAGAGCAGCCAGTTCCGGGTCAACTACCTGTCCCTCTTTCATGATCTGCCGGCCATCCAGCCAGACGGTGGAGTTAAGGCAGATTCCGTCTGTGTGGGATTTGGCGTCCTGGCCGCAAGGAGGTGCGTCGATAGGGCTTACATAACCGATGCCCCATTCCGTGCATCCCCATACGCGCTCGTCTTCGACCACATTTCCGGCCAGAGCTTCTACCGGAATATCGGGATCAGCAGCCTTTACGCCATGAAATACCTGATGGATGAAAATATGATTCCTGACGGAACCTGTTTGCGTATGATCGTGGGAACCAATGAAGAGGAATCCTGGCAAGGCATCGAATACTATAAAGCTCATGTTAATCGTCTGCCTGATTACTCAATTGTGCCTGACGGATATTTTCCCCTCATATACTGTGAGAAAGGGCTGCTTGATATTGACTTGTCTGTGGAAGCTGTTTCAAATACTGAGGCAGATATTTTCGTTACTTCGATTGAGGGTGGAAGCGGCCGCAATGTGGTTGCGGGCAGCTGCAGTGCCGAGCTGGTCTGCAAAGGATTTTCTGCCGGGGAGACCGTGAAACTGCTGAACCTGCACAGCGGCATTACTGCCTGCGCCTGTGGAGAAGAAGTCAGGGTGAAGGCTGAAGGAAAAAGTACCCATGCCATGTCTCCTGAGAAAGGAATGAATGCTATCGGTATGATGTTACAGGCGTTCAGCGAACTGCCATGTACATTGTCAATAGGCGATTTTGTCGAAACCTACTGCAAAACCATCGGCATGACCTGTAACGGAGAGAAACTGGGTATAGGTTTTGAGGACGAACTGACGGGAAAACTGACATTTAATATCGGCGTTATACGATATAAAGGGAAAGATGTGAAAATGGAGGGGAATCTGCGATATCCGGCTTCCATGCAAAAAGAGGAAATATGGCAGGCACTGCAGAACTCCTGCCGGGAAGCAGGTTACATCTGCATGGAAAGAGAGCATCTGCCGCCTGTGTACATTCAGCCGGATTCGCCGTTTGTAACCCGGCTGATGAATGTGTACCGGAAAATCAGTGGTGATACGGAAAGCAGCGCTTTTACCATTGGTGGGGCCACCTATGCCAGAGCCATTCCCAATGCCGTTGCCTTCGGGCCATTGTTTCCTTATGAGGAAGAACTGGCGCATGAAGCTAACGAATGTATATCAATTGAAAGTCTGGATAAAATGACTGCCGTCTTTGCGGCAGGTCTTCGCAGTCTGCTGGAATTAAAGTCTTAGATGACAGTTCCTTATCGATATTTAAGATAGTCCAGAAATCTTTTGACGGCCAGTGTGGCCGTTTTTTTACTGCGGAGAACCAGGGCAAGCTCCCGGTAAGCCGGAGTGCGCAGGGGCATGGCCACAATGCGGTAGGGGATTCGCTTCAGAATCAGGGCGGGGAGAATACTGATGCCAAGACCGCTCTCCACCATGGACATGATGGCGTAATCATCGAAGGTGGAGCATCTGATATCAGGCTTCACGTTGTGACGTCTGAATATTTCATCCGCATCAATCCGCTTGCCTGTCTTTGCCAGAATAAAAGGGTATCGGCTGAGCGCTTCGGGAGGAAAGTTTTCGGCGCCGGCGAGAGGATGATTCTCAGGAAGGGTGACGAGGAGTTCATCACTGGCAAGATGAATTGTTTCAAGAGAGGAAGATACAGGAAGGGGAAGAAATCCGCAGTCAGCTTTTCCTTCCAGCACCCATTCTTCAATTTCTTCATAATTGCCCATGAGGAGTTCATAGTCAATATGAGGATAGTCTTGCCGGAATTTTGTGATAATGTTGGGGAGCCAGTGGGTCGCGATACTGGAAAAGGTGGCGATACGAATCAGCCCTGTCTGCATACCCGACAGTTCATCCACCTGTATCTGAAGATTGTCGAACTCTTTGCAGAGAGACTGGATAAAAGGCAGCAGCGCTTTTCCCTGAGAAGTGAGAAAGACGCCTCCGCGTCCCCGTTCAAGAAGAGTCAGATTCCATTTGTGCTCCAGATCGGAAATCATTCTGCTGATACCGGACTGAGAATAGTTGAGGATTTCTGCGGCCTTAGTAAAACTACCGTATTCAATGGTCTTTACAAAGGCCAGATATTTTTGCAAATTAAACTCCATAAGAACTCCTTATATCATCTGAAATTGTTATGTAAAACATGAGAAAGTTTCGCTTTTGTGATTTATGCTTTCATGATACACTAAAACAAGATAAAACGCAACAATTGCAGTGATTATATAAGAAAGGAAGAAAACCATGCAGGGAAAATTATCTGTAGAGAAAGGGATTCGGGGAGGTGTTCCCAATATTCAGATTGTGGAAGACCGCAAGCCCAGAGTAAAAAAAGCGTTCAGCATTGAGACAGTGGTTTTCGTCGGAATTTTTGCTGTAATCTTCGGGTTTCTGGGGAGTACCATGGGAGTTGCCATCATTCCGGGTGTTCTGATAATCTGCACCGTTGTGATGATGCTGACCGGCGGACCTTCTGCCGACGGAACTTTCACAGGAGCAGCCTACGAGGGAATCGGCTTCCTTCCGTGGCTGGCGGATAAGGTGGAGTTCATTCTGTCGCCCCTGTTCGGGTTTTCCTCTTCAGAGGGAATCTCAGTGCCGATTACAGCGCTCGGCGCAGCGGGTGCTGCCATAGGACTGGTGCCCGGTCTGGTTAATCAGGGACTGGCCTCTGGAAACGATATTGCGGTATTTACCGCCATGTGCATGTGCTGGAGCGGTTATCTGAGTACTCACGTGGCGATGATGGACTCTCTCGGATTCAGAGAGCTGACAGGCAGAGCGATCCTCTGCCACACTATCGGCGGACTTTGCGCAGGTGTCAGCGCGCACTTGCTTTATACATTGCTTTGTTAAATATGCCTTTGACTGTCAACGCAGCAGCTGCCTACTGCGACGGCAGTCTTTTTCTTTTCCCCTGCCCGAAGAAATTACGCCTTGAAAGAAAGCGGAGAGTCCGTATATAATAGAATCATGATATTATTAAATGCAGAGAAGATTAAAAAAAGTTATACGGAAAAACCCCTTCTGGTCAGTGTGGATTTGTCTGTTCAAGATACAGATAAAATCGGACTTATCGGAGTGAACGGCAGCGGAAAATCCACTCTGCTGAAAATCATTGCAGGAGTTGTGGACGAAGAAGGCGGTGTCATTACCAGATCCAGAGAACTGAGAACTGCCTATCTGGCGCAGGAACCCTATTTTGATCCGGAGGCATCGGTTCTCCAACAGGTGCTCAGCGACATGGAAAAAATCGGCGGTCATTACGAACTGTATCAGTGTCAGGCTATGCTGACAAAACTGGGGATTACAGATTTTGAGCAGAAAATGGGAGAACTTTCGGGAGGACAGAGAAAACGGGCAGCAATGGCTGCAGTCCTGACAGCGGAGAGTAATCTGCTGATTCTGGACGAGCCGACAAATCATTTGGACAGCGATATGATTGTCTGGCTGGAAGAGTATCTGGACAATTATAAAGGCGCTGTTTTTATGATTACCCACGACAGATATTTTCTCGACCGGGTGGCGAACCGGATTGTGGAAATAGACGGGGGCAGGCTTTACAGCTATGAAGGAAACTATGACTGCTATCTGCAGACAAGACTTGCCCGCAAGGAGATGGAACTGGCAAGCGAACGGAAACGTCAGGCGATTTATCGGAAGGAGCTTGCGTGGATAAGGCGGGGAGCTCAGGCAAGAACTACCAAGGCAAAAGGCAGGATTCAGAGGTTTCGGCAGCTGGAAAGCAGCAGGCTTGTAATTGATGACGGGCAGCTGGAGATTTCCGCACTGTCCAGTCGTCTGGGAAAGAAAATCATCGAAATCGAGAATCTTTCCAAAGCCTACGGAGACCGCACTCTGATAGAAAATTTCAGCTATATCCTGCTGCGAAACGACAGAGTGGGAATTGTAGGACCCAATGGATGCGGAAAGTCAACCCTGCTGAACCTGATCATGGGTACGGCGGCACCTGACAGCGGCACTGTGGAAAAGGGAGAAACGGTGAAAATCGGCTGTTTTTCTCAGGAAAATCACGCCCTGGATGAAGATGCCAGAATCATAAAGTTTATCTCTGATATTGCAGCTGCGGTCAGAACTGATGAAGGCACTTTTTCCGCTGCTCAGATGCTGGAAAGGTTTCTTTTTCCACCCCACATGCATTCGGTGAAAATCGGCAATCTTTCAGGCGGTGAAAAGAGACGGTTGTATCTGTTGAGCGTGCTGATGCAGGCGCCCAACGTACTGCTTCTGGACGAACCGACCAATGATCTGGATATAGAGACCCTGTCGGTTTTAGAGGATTATCTGGACAGCTTCAACGGAGCAGTGATCGCTGTATCACATGACAGATATTTTCTTGACAGAGTCACAAGAAAAACCTTTGCGTTTGCGGGAGAAGGGCAGATCAGAGAGTATAACGGAAGTTACAGTGATTATGCCGCCCGGAGAGAAGAAGAACTTGCAGAAGAGAAAAAGGAAAAAAAGTCTTTCGCAGTGGCAGAAAAGAAAGGCGGAATTCGAGGCAGCACAGACAGAAGAGAACAGAAACCGAAGTTTACCTTTAAAGAGCAGAAAGAGTACGATACCATAGAATCTGATATTGAGACGCTGGAAACCAGACTGACTGAAATCGAAGATGAAATGATGAAAAACGCCACCGATTTTCCAAAGCTGGCGGAACTGAACCGGGAGAAAGAAGAAACTGAGCTGCAGCTTTCTGAAAAGATGGAGCGGTGGGAATACCTGTCGGAACTGGCAGAAAAAATTGCGAACTATCAGAGATGAAAAGCCCGGTGTTATGGAGCCGCAAGCTGCGGAGAAAACTGAAAGCGCAATTTGTGCGATAATACAAATACTGTAAAATCCATAAAAAAAGTTGGAAATACAGGTGGGAAAATGATTATACTGATCACAGGCGCATCACATACAGGGAAAACAGTTCTTGCGCAAAAACTGCTTGAAAAATACAAATATCCTTACTTATCCACAGACCATTTGAAAATGGGGCTGATCCGCAGTAAAAATACAAACCTGACTCCTGTCAGCAGTGACAGTGAACTTACCGGGTATTTATGGCCTATTGTGTGCGAAATAATAAAGACAGCCATAGAGAATCATCAGAATCTGATTGTGGAAGGATGTTACATTCCTTTTGACTGGCAGAAAAGTTTTGATGAAGAGTATCTCGCACATATACGGTTTTACTGTCTCGTAATGAGTGAGAATTATATAAGGCGACACTTTGCAGATATCAGGGCATATGCCAATGTTATCGAAAATCGTGTGGACGATTCGTATTGTACGATGGAAAGTGTACTGGCAGACAACGCCGGCTTTCTGGAACTTGCACAAAGGTACAATGCAGATTATCTGCTCATTGACGGGAAATACGAAGTTGATATTGATTTATGACAGAAGACGAAAATTTGTGGAGATGCCGATGCACGGGAAGGATTTCTGTGCGTCTGATAAAATACGGTAACTTATGCTGATTAGTGAAAGGACAGAAGTACAGATGGCTGAATTATGGGATGCGTATGATGTTGGATTCAATAAGCTGGATAATGTTACTTTGGCTAGAGGAGAAACTGTACCAGAGGGTGTTTTTCATCTGGTATGTGAGGTTGCAGTAAAACATAAAGAAGGACAATACTTACTTATGCAGAGAGATTTCCGAAAGTCTTTTGGCGGCTTGTGGGAACTGACTGCCAGTGGGGCGGCAAAAAAAGGTGAAACACCGATAGAGTGTGCTGTTCGTGAATTGGAAGAAGAAACTGGAATTCACTGTAACGAGCTGGAGGAAATCGGCAGAGTTGTTCATATGAATACCCATTCCATTTATGTGGAGTATCTGTGCTTAATTGAATGCGATAAAGAGTCTGTTTTGCTTCAGGAAGGTGAAACAGTAAATTACAGATGGGTAGAAAAAGAAGAATTAAAAAAGGATACTGAACTGGCATCAGATAGAATACTGCTATTCATTGATGAATTACAATAAGATAAAGCAATGAAAATGGATATGATCATTTTTTCTTAGAACGCAGACTGAAAAAACAGGCAGAAAGAGAAACCTCTTTGAATGCCGGTCTTTATAGATACAATTAGTAACAGGTCAGAAGAAAAGGAGTGAAACTATGGCAGATATTAAATATGAAATTATTGAAGAGATTGGTGTTTTATCAGAAAATTCCAGAGGCTGGCGTAAGGAGCTGAATCTGGTCAGCTGGAACGGTGCGGCACCTAAATACGATTTAAGAGACTGGGCGCCGGACCATGAGAAGATGGGGAAAGGCATCACTATGACGGCGGATGAGGCTAAGGTGCTGAAGGGTCTGCTGGATTCAGTGGAATAATACGACGGAAAATAATGCAGATAACAGATTGGAACAGGCAGGAGGAATGACCATGGAAAAACTATTGTTTGTAGACGCATGTATCAGAGGAGAAAAATCCAGAACAAAAAGGCTATGTGATACGTATATTCGGGAATTTCAGAATAAACATCCGGATGTTGCAGTGGAAACCGTTGTGCTTCGCAGAGGCAGTGTGGAGACTCACACCGTTGAAAAACTGCATGAGCGGGATGGATATGTGGTGCAGAAGGACTGGAATCATCCCATGTTTGACCTGGCAAAACAGTTCAAAGAAGCGGATTATATTGTCATCGGCACGCCATACTGGGATCTGTCCTTTTCAGCCGTTCTGAAGGTTTATATAGAAAATATTATGGTTGCCGACCTGACCTTTAAGGCGACCAATACAGGGTTTGTGGGACTGTGCAAAGGAAAGAAGCTGATCTATATCACTACGGCAGGCGGCTTTATCGGTGATAAGAATTACGGATACGATTATTTCTGCGGCCTTGCGGAAATGCTGGGTATTCCGGAGACTGAGTGTATTAAGGCAGAAGCTCTGGACATTGAAGGCTTTGATGCAGAGAAGATTGTGGCAAAGGCCGTCAAAGAGATAAAATCGCGTTTTTAGGGAGATAAAAACAAATAAATTCGAAAGTATTTGTAAAAGAACACAAAATATTGTTGACATGGCTCCCGTTAAGGAGTAAGATAGTGTTGGATTTAATTTCATAGCGCCAAAGACTTTGACGGAGACAGTAGATCTGTGAAGAAAAGGCATGAGCGAGTCGGGGACGGTGAGAGCCCGATGCTGAATGTAA
The DNA here is from genome assembly GCA_949289445.1 of uncultured Eubacteriales bacterium. Classification (GTDB taxonomy): domain Bacteria; phylum Bacillota; class Clostridia; order Peptostreptococcales; family Anaerovoracaceae; genus Senimuribacter. The sequence goes on along the minus strand of CASEOD010000118.1, from coordinate 4,106 downwards.
GCGCAGATTGAATATCACTCCCGAGTTGCAGCGCAGAAAGGCGCAGGCTGAGTAAGTGCTGACGGGCCTTCCCCGTAATCGGAAGGGCATATGATGGTATGCTGTAGCAGGTGGTTTAGCGAAGATACTTATATCTCCGTCCTGATACAGGACGGAGTTTTTTTCATGTAGCGGAGGAACAAACATGTCACAGAAGAATCAAACAGTGGAAATCAGATGGCACGGCAGAGGTGGTCAGGGTGCGAAAACAGCCTGTCTGCTGCTGGCTGACGTTGCATTCAGCTCAGGAAAGCAGGTGCAGGGCTTTCCGGAATACGGTCCGGAGAGAATGGGCGCGCCGATTACTGCCTATAATCGAATTTCCGATGGGAAAAACACCATTCATTCCAACATTTACAAGCCCAATTATGTGGTAGTGGTAGACGAAACCCTGCTTCACTCTGTCGATGTGACTGCAGGGCTTGATCCGGAGGGTGCCATTATTATCAACAGCAGCAAAGAACCGGAAGAACTTCGCAGACTTCTCGGAGGCTATGAAGGAAAGGTGTGCACTGTGGATGCAGAAAGGATTTCCGTGGCGACCCTTGGAAAGAACTTTCCGAATACTCCAATGCTGGCAGCAGTGGTAAAAGTCAGCAATGTGGTGGATAACGAGAAATTCTTGCAGGATATGGAAGCCTCTTTCCGGCACAAGTTTGCCTCGAAGCCGGGAGTTATCGACGGCAATATGGAGGCACTGAGAATGTCCATGAACGAAGTAAAGGTGGGTTAAGATATGAAAGAAGCCAGATATATCAATGAACACAGCGCGTGGCAGGAACTGACCTGCGGCGCAGAGATTTATGAGCCGGGTACATCCAGGCTGGTGAATACAGGAGAATGGAGAGTTCTGACTCCTTTCTTTGATGCCGATAAATGTAAACACTGTATGCTTTGCGTACCTTTCTGCCCGGATGTTTCCATTCCTGTCAAAGATGGAAAACGGCTGGATACAGATTTGTTTCACTGCAAAGGGTGCGGCATTTGTGCCAAGGTATGTCCATTCGGCGCAATTACCATGGGAAAGGAGGAAAAGTAAATGGCAGTAAAAGACAGAATGAGCGGGAATGAAGCTGTAGCTGTAGCGATGCGTCAGATCAATCCGGATGTCATGGGCGCTTTTCCCATCACACCCTCTACAGAGATTCCTCAGTATTTTTCCAAGTATATTGCCGATGGAAAAGTGGACACCGAATTTGTTGCAGTAGAGTCGGAGCACTCTGCCATGTCCACCTGTATCGGAGCTGCTGCAGCAGGTGCAAGAGCAATTACTGCCACTTCTTCTGCGGGACTTGCGCTGATGTGGGAACTGCTTTATGTTGCCGCTTCCGCCAGACTTCCCATTACTATGGCAGTGGTCAACAGAGCGCTGACCGGTCCGATCAACATCAACAACGATCATTCTGACTCCATGGGCTGCAGAGATACGGGATGGATTCAGATTTATGCAGAAAACAATCAGGAAGCCTATGATAACTACATTCAGGCCATGCCGATTTCAGAATACTGCCGGCTGCCGATTATGATCTGTCAGGATGGTTTTATCACCAGTCATGCAGTGGAGAACATCGAACTTCTGGAAGATGATGAGGTAAAGCGTTTTGTCGGAGAATATAATCCGGAGAACTATCTTCTGAAGTCAGAAAATCCGCTTGCAGTAGGCCCTTATGGTGTTTCGCCTTATTATATGGAAGTAAAAAAGGCACAGGCAGAGGCTATGAAAGCTGCGAAAAAACGGATTCTGGAGGTCGGACAGGCCTACGGAGAAATATCCGGCAGAAGCTATGGCTTCTTTGAAGAGTACAGAATGGAAGACGCAGAAGCAGCTGTTGTGGTGATCGGCTCATCTGCCGGAACGGGCAAAGCGGCAGTGGATCTGCTGAGACAGCAGGGCAGGAAAGTGGGGCTTATCAAACTGAGAGTCTTTAGGCCGTTTCCGATGGAAGAATTGGCAGCGGCTTTGTCGGGTGTAAAAGCCGTTGCGGTGATGGACAAGTGCGAGGGATTTTCTGCCGCAGGTGGTCCTGTCTTTGCAGAAACCAGATCAGCACTTTATGATTTGAAGGAAAGACCGATGGCTGTCAATTATGTGTACGGACTTGGAGGAAGAGATGTGACAACGGCTACCTTCGATGAAATTTATGATGCGCTTTTCCATATGATCAGGACGGGAGAAGTGGGTCAGGTTTACAGACATATCGGTGTGAGAGATTTGGAGGACAGATAACTATGGCATACAGTTTGAAAGCAGAGTTAGAGAAAAAGAACAGATTGGCCCCGGGTCACAGACTTTGCGCCGGCTGTGGCGCAGGTGTTGCGGTAAACGGTGTGCTGCGGGCTCTGGAGGAAGGAGACAAAGCGGTGGTTTCCAACGCTACAAGCTGTCTGGAGGTCTCCACTTTTATATATCCGTATACGGCTTATGAGGACAGTTATATTCACAGCGCTTTTGAAAATGCTGCCGCAATGACCGGCGGAGTGGAAGCGGCTTACAATGTGCTGAAGAAAAAAGGAAAAATAAAAGACAACTTTAAATTCATCTGCTTTGGAGGAGACGGCGGTACCTATGATATCGGTTTTCAGTCTCTTTCCGGAGCCATGGAACGGGGACATGACATGGTTTATGTCTGCTATGACAATGAAGCCTATATGAATACAGGTATTCAGCGTTCTTCTGCCACACCGCGCTTTGCGGATGCAACCACGACACCTGTGGGAACGAAGTCTTATGGCAAGGTACAGAATAAGAAGAATCTGACTGAGATTGTTGCGGCGCACAATGTGCCGTATGCAGCGCAGACCACTTTTCTCGGTGATTTCAGAGATCTGCACAGCAAAGCCCACAAGGCTATTTATACAGAGGGGCCTTGTTTCTTGAATATATTATCGCCATGTCCGCGAGGCTGGAGATATGATATGGAGGATCTGGCTGAGATCTGCAGGCTGGCTGTAGATACCTGTGTGTGGCCCCTTTATGAAATCGAAAATGGCCGGTGGAGACTTACCTATGAACCGGCAAAGAAACTTCCTGTGGAACGTTTTCTGGAAAAACAGGGAAGGTTCAGACACATGTTTGCCAAAGGCAATGAATGGATGATTGAAGATGCCCAGAACTATGTGGACAGTCAGTGGGAAAAGCTGAAAGAAAGATGTGAGTGATAGGGCAGAAAAACAGTAACGGTAAGAACGGTGCGGAAACGAGGGCTCGTGTTTCGCACCGTTTTTGTATGGTTGACAGTCAGTACTTTATGATTTCACCTTGACTTGAAGACCGGTAATATATTCATCCTCCATATTGGTATCGTGATTGTCAATGATGTAAAACTCCATAGGGTCTCCGTCAGCAGTGAGGCTGTTGTCATGAAGATATGTAAAGAGATGATTCCACGCCCGTGGTATTTTCTTGTAGCTGCCTTTGATGGTGGTACTCAGATAGGTTCCCTCAGGAATGATCTCGTCGAAATCTTCTCCGTCTTCCACTCTGCAGAACACTGCACTGAAACGACCGTAGCCTCCCTGTTCAATACAGTCGAGAGGAATCACAGCACCCATATCCCCGTTGCCGATGATATACAGCTGATCCTGATTCTTTTTCTGCAGTTCTTTCAGCACAAAGTCCAAATCTTCATCGCGGTATACATCTTCACTGAGCTTTAGAATTTTCCGCGGAGGCAGTTTCAGCAAGCGGGGCTGATTGAAGATAAAACCGGCGTTCAGATGCGATTCCATTTCTTCGATTCGATCATTCAAGTGTATTTTCAGTGTATCCAGCTGGCTGATTTTCTCTTCGATAGCTTTGACTTCTCTGCGAAACAGGGCAAGGGTTTTCTCCACATTAAAATCCCGGAGATGTTCTTTGATTTCCTGCATGGAAAAGCCGATGGAGCGCAGTTCCCTGAGTATGTTCAGCGTTCTGATATCACTGATGCTGTACATACGGTAACCGTTGACATCCCGGCGAGGTTTCAGAATGCCCAGCTCTTCATAGTAGCGCAGTGAATCGGTACCGATACCGTATAGGGTGGCGATTTCTCCTATCTTATAATATTCTTTCATTTTTAAAAAAA
>CASEOD010000117.1 GCA_949289445.1 uncultured Eubacteriales bacterium | reverse complement strand
GTACTGCAACACACTCTTTAACCTTTACAGCTCTGAAATCTGACTTGCTGAATGTATCAAAATCAACTTCTTCCTCAAATAAAGGCTCAATCTTTACATTAGAGAAATCAATTTTTTCCGGCTCTGCTTTCATTTCTTCGGTAGCCTGATTTTTTACATCATTTTTCTTATTTACATCACCGAGTGACTTCATTGTCGGGAACAGAAGCACATCTCTGATGGCCTGGCTGTCTGTCAGTAGCATAACCAGCCGGTCGATACCGTATCCGATACCACCTGTCGGAGGCATACCGATCTCCAGGGCGTTCAGGAAGTCTTCGTCTGTATGGTTGGCTTCGTCATCACCTGCTGCAAATGCTTCTTCCTGTGCTGCGAAACGTTCTCTCTGATCGATCGGATCGTTCAGCTCGGAGTATGCATTACACATTTCCCATGTGTTGATAAACAGCTCGAAACGTTCTACCTTGGTCGGATCGGAAGGTTTCTTCTTGGTCAGCGGTGAGATCTCGATCGGATGATCCATGATAAAGGTCGGCTGGATCAGTTCCTTCTCGCAGAACTCTTCGAAGAACAGGTTGATGATATCTCCTTTTTTGTGACGCTCTTCGTATGCGATATGATGTTCTTCTGCCAGTTTCTTTGCAGCTTCATCATCTGCAACCTGGTCAAAATCGATACCTGCATATTTTTTGATGGCATCGTTCATGGTCAGACGTTCAAATGGTTTTCCAAGATCGATCTCGATACCATTGTAGGAGATCTTTGTAGAACCGCAGACTTTTTCTGCCAGATAACGGAACATGGATTCGGTCAGTTCCATCATACCTTCATAATCAGTATATGCCTGATACAGCTCCATCAGGGTGAATTCCGGGTTATGACGGGTGTCCACACCTTCATTACGGAATACTCGTCCAATCTCGAAGACTCTCTCCAGACCACCAACGATCAGTCTCTTCAGATACAGTTCCAGAGAAATACGCAGTTTTACATCTTCGTTCAGTGCATTGTAATGTGTCTCGAACGGTCTTGCCGCAGCACCACCTGCATTTGCAACCAGCATCGGAGTCTCTACTTCCATGAAGTCACGTCCGGAAAGGAAATTACGGATCTCTTTGAGGATCTGAGAACGTTTGATAAATACTTTCTTGCTTTCCTGGTTCATGATCAGGTCTACATATCTCTGACGATAACGGGTATCCGTATCGGTCAGACCATGGAATTTCTCCGGAAGGATCTGTAAACTCTTGGATAACAGCGTCATTTTCTCTGCATGGATAGAAATCTCACCGGTTCTTGTTCTGAAAGCAAATCCTTCCAGACCGAAGATATCGCCAATATCAGATTTTTTAAAGTCTGCGTAGGAATCGGTGCCAATGGCATCTCTTGCCACGTATACCTGAATATTTCCCTGCAGATCCTGGATATTACAGAAAGAAGCTTTTCCCATCACTCTCTTGAACATCATACGGCCTGCTACAGCTACATGAATCGGGTTTGCATCCATGATGTTTCTTCTTTCTTCATAGTCTTTCTTCAGAACTTCTTTTTTCTGTTCTTCATCCAGACCTTCTACTTCCGGTTCCTTATGGTCTTTGAGAAGTTCCGCTTCATGCGCTTCATAAATCTCTTTTACCTCAAGGGAATGATGTGTCTGGTTAAATTTGGTAATCTGGAACGGGTCTTTACCATTTGCCTGCAGTTCTGCCAGTTTTTCACGGCGCACCTTTAATAACTGATTCGTATCCTGCTCCTGCTTCTTCTGTTCTGCCACCTTTGTCACTCCTTCTTTTCTGCTGCGATGCGTCTGCTTCTTATTCTAAAGCAGCGCTTCTGATCTTTTCCGATAGTTACTTGTTTATTACTCAGATATTTCTCTCGATCTTCAGAACTTTATACTGCATGATGTCTCCGTCAGCAAGTTCTACATCTACTACATCACCCTGTTTTGCTCCGATCAGAGCTTTTCCTACAGGAGATTCATTGGAGAT
>CASEOD010000116.1 GCA_949289445.1 uncultured Eubacteriales bacterium | reverse complement strand
AAATATCGACCTTATATAATAAAATCGCTTAAAACGCAAAATAGAGCCTCTAAAATTTTATCCCATACATCGAAACTCCGAAAGTGGCAAGTATTACAGCCTGACTGTATGAAACTATCGGAGTTTCGAGGCGTTTTGAAGGCATATCAGTTATCTGCAGAATATCCGGGAAACGATTCAAAAACACGGACAAATTAAGAGTCGGAAACTACAGACCATAAAGAAAAACCATCAGGATTTTTTAAGAACTTGTCATCGAAGAAAATACATCACAAAACGAAATGAACCGTCAGCTAGGATTCGGGAAGTCGATAAAGAAAAAGACGTAAACTTTATTAGATGTATGTATATATCTTATCCGGCCATAACTATTCCCAAAATTATGATTTTAAGAATAGTTATTTCGTTCCGAAACGCCTCTTTTTCCGTCCCAGCCTCATCACCTTATAAATCTTTCTGTTATACATCATAGTTATACTTAGAAATTTGAGATAAGCATTTGCCCTTTTGCCGATTTTCATCTATAATCTTCTTATCAAAAACATAAGGAGAATTATCATATGGAACTTGAGCAGTTTTTAGAGTACTTAAATCAGCAGAAACCTGTAACAAACGGTTCAGAAGAAAAAAAATATATGACATTTGCGGCCCATGAAGCGATGAAAGTCACTTCCGATATAAACAGCGGATATCACTCCCCTGAAGAGCTCAGAATTCTTTTTTCAAAACTGATTGGAAAACCTGTGGATAATGAGTTCGGTCTTTTCCCCCCTTTCTATACAGACTTCGGGAAAAACATTACTTTGGGAAAGGGAGTTTTTATTAACGCAGGCTGCAAATTTCAGGATCAGGGAGGCATATACATTGATGATTATGCCCTTATAGGCCATAATGCAGTGCTGGCAACCCTGAATCACGGTTTTTCTCCTGAACGAAGACATGATTTATATCCCAAACCCATTCATATTGGGAAGCGTGTCTGGCTTGGCGCTAATGTGACAGTGCTTCCTGGTGTCACTATCGGTGACAATGCCATTATCGCCGCAGGTGCGGTTGTTACTGAGAATGTTCCTGCAAATACAGTATTTGCAGGCGTTCCCGCCAGATTTATCAAAACCATAGAAGAAACAAAAGACTGAAAAGGCTTTTCTGGTAAAGGAGTGAGATACTATGCCTCAACATGTCAAAATTGTAGATTATAACCCCTGCTGGCCACAAAAATACGATGAAGAGAAAGAAAAGGTCAGAGAAATCCTAAAAGATAATTGTCTGGCAGTCTATCATATCGGAAGTACATCAGTTCCTGGCTTGTCTGCCAAACCTGTCATTGATGTTATGGCGGCGGTCAGAAACCTGGAACAGGTTGACAGAGTTTCGGAGGATTTTATCAGACTTGGTTATGAATATCTGGGTGAATTCGGTATTGCAGGAAGAAGATATCTCCGCAAAGGTGAAATCGAACGAACCCATCAGATTCATATTTTTTGCGGCAGTGACACTGAGAATATCCTTCGCCATCTGGCTTTTGCCGACTATCTGCGTTCAAATGAGCGTGACTGCAGAGAGTACGCAGCGCTGAAAAAAGAACTGGCTCAGCGCTTTCCATGGGACATTGACAGTTACTGTAACGGCAAGGATAGTTTTGTCAAATCTTTGGAAAAAAAGGCCCTGTCACAGTATGATGACATCTGGGACAGACTGTTCCTTGCAGCCGGAATGGTGAAATATGAGAGAAATATTTCGCCTATGGTCGAAGCCGGTGGCGTTTCCTCTGCCCTTCTTTCAAAATCGGGAAAAATTTATACCGGTGTCTGCATTGACACTGCAAGTTCACTTGGAATGTGTGCCGAAAGAAATGCCATTGCGAACATGATTACCTGCGGAGAACATGAAATTATAAAAATAGTGGCGGTGATGCGGAACGGAAAAGCCGGTATGCCCTGCGGCGCCTGCAGGGAGTTCATGATGCAGCTCGGCGGGAATGCTGAGAACATCGAGTTCCTGGTGGATTACGAAACAAAAGAAACCGTCAGACTTAAGGATTTGGTGCCGCGCTGGTGGCACGAAAAGATTTAGCAAAAAGGGTACAGTGAGTTTTCACTGTACCCTTTCTATGTTCCTGCCACATTTTCAGAACAGAGAACATCTGTTTGTCATTTGAAATATTCAACTGCTGCACGGAACATTCCCATGTCGAAATCTCCCGGCACATTCTTGTAAAGGTCTTTTCCGGTTCTCTCGGAGTGTCCCATCTTGCCCAGCACTCTTCCGTCCGGTGAAGTAATTCCTTCAATTGCAAAATAGGAACCGTTTGGATTGAACTGAATATCATCTGTTACATTGCCGTCAAGATCGACATACTGGGTGATAATCTGACCGTTTTCAGCAAGCTGTCTGATCAGTTCTTCAGATGCGATGAATCTGCCCTCTCCATGAGAAATCGGAACGGTATAAACCTCTCCCGGTTTAGTGTTTGCCAGCCAAGGAGACTTGTTGGAAGCGATTCTGGTTCTTACCAGTTTGGACTGGTGTCTTGCAATTTCATTGAAAGTCAGAGTCGGACAGTTTTCATCGGTATCGATAATTTTTCCGTAAGGTACAAGGCCCAGTTTGATCAGAGCCTGGAATCCGTTGCAGATACCGATCATCAGACCATCTCTGTTATCCAGAAGATCTGTTACGGCTTCTTTCACTTCCTGATTTCTGAAGAAAGCAGTAATGAATTTGCCGGAACCATCCGGTTCGTCTCCGCCTGAGAATCCGCCAGGTATAAAGATAATCTGACTTTCTTTCACCTTTGCGGCAAAATCTTCTACGGATTTTGCAATGGCAGCTGCACTCAGATTGTTGATTACAAAAATCTCTGTTTCGGCGCCGGCATCGCGGAATGCCTTAGCAGAATCATACTCACAGTTTGTTCCCGGGAACACAGGAATCAGTACCTTTGGAACTGCAACCTTTGTCTTTGCATGAGGTCTTTCCTCCGCTTCATATGTGAAGGTTTCCAGCTTGTTTTCCTGCGGTGAAATGTTGCAGGCATAAATCGGTTCCAGCTTGGATTCATAGATGTTTTCAAGTTCAGCCAACTGAACTTTCTCAGTTCCAGAAGAAATATCCGCCTCAGCAACTGTTTTCCCAAGCTGAATCATATCAAATCCGCAGGACGGAGACATCTGTCTGTTATTGTCAAGTTCAACGATCACAGCGCCGTAATTGTAACCGAACACAGTATCCGGTTCAATATCCGTCCGGTATTTAAAGCCGATACCGTTACCCATACACATCTTCAGAACGGCTTCTGCAGCGCCGCCGAAGCCCGGCGTATAGGCACTGATAATCAGGCCTTCCTTAATGCCTTCATTGACTGCCTGATAGATTTTCTTCAGGGAGTCAGCCTTAGGCAGACCATCGGCATCCTTTTCAGGGGTTAACATAAATACATGATCGTCTACTTTTTTGAATTCCGGTGAAATGATATTCTTCACCTGATCTGTGGTCACTGCAAAGGATACCAGTGTCGGAGGAACGTCGATATCCTCAAATGTTCCGCTCATGGAGTCTTTGCCTCCGATGGCGGCAACGCCCAGATCCATCTGAGCCTTGAAAGCGCCCAGAACAGCAGCCATCGGTTTTCCCCAACGTTTCGGATCTTTCATCGGTTTTTCAAAGTATTCCTGGAAGGATAAGTATACGTCCTCAAAAGAAGCGCCGGCAGCGATGAGCTTGGTAACAGATTCCACTACTGCCAGATATGCGCCGTGATACGGGCTGGCTTCTGAAATATATGGATTATAGCCCCAGGCCATCAGCGAACAGGTGGAAGTATGCCCCTCTTCCACAGAGATCAGATTGACCATGGCCTGGTTCGGCGTTCTCTGTCTGATTCCTCCGAACGGCATCAGAACAGTGCCGGCGCCGATGGTAGAATCAAAGCGTTCAGACAGTCCTCTCTTGGAACATACGTTTAAATCACCTGCCAGAGCTTTATACTCCTCGATGAAGGAACCGGAAAGTTTTTTTGTAAAGTCTCTGTGCTTTGGAATTTCAATATCTATGTGTTTCTCCGCCCCATTGGTATCAAGGAAAGCTCTGGAAATATTCACAATGGCTTTTCCATTCCAGAAAATCTTCAAATACGGATTTTCTTTCACCTCAGCCACAACAGTTGCTTCCAGATTCTCAGCTTCCGCAAGCTGACAGAAACGGTGGACGTCTTCCGCTGCAACAACCACAGCCATTCTTTCCTGAGATTCGCTGATAGCCAGTTCTGTTCCGTCCAGACCGTCATATTTCTTCGGTACAGCATTCAGGTTGATTTCCAGACCGTCAGCCAGTTCTCCGATAGCGACAGATACGCCGCCGGCTCCGAAGTCATTGCAGCGTTTAATCAGCTTTGAAGCTTCAGGATTTCTGAAAAGTCTCTGCAGCTTTCTTTCTTCCGGCGCATTACCCTTCTGAACTTCTGCCCCACAGCTTTCCAGCGATTCTGTGGTATGGGATTTGGAGGAGCCTGTAGCGCCTCCGCAGCCGTCACGGCCGGTTCTGCCACCCAGCAGAATCACAATATCAGAATCTGCTGGACGTTCTCTGCGTACATTTTCTGCAGGTGCAGCGGCAATGACCGCACCGATTTCCATTCTCTTTGCCACATAGCCCGGATGATACAGCTCGTCTACCTGCCCGGTGGCAAGACCGATCTGGTTTCCGTAAGAACTGTAGCCGTTAGCTGCAGTGGTTACAATAGTTCTCTGCGGAAGTTTTCCTTCCATGGTTTCTGAAACCGGCTTTAACGGGTCAGCAGCGCCTGTAACGCGCATTGCGGAATATACATAGCTTCTGCCGGAAAGCGGGTCACGGATTGCGCCGCCCACGCAGGTTGCAGCGCCGCCGAAAGGTTCAATTTCCGTCGGATGGTTGTGGGTTTCATTTTTAAAAAGCAGCAGCCAGTCCTGCAGCGCACCGTCAACCTCAACCTGCATTTTTACTGTGCAGGCATTGATCTCTTCGGATTCATCCAGCTTATCCAGTTTTCCTTCCTTTTTCAGGTATTTTGCCGCCAGTGTACCCATATCCATTAAAGTGATGGGCTTGGTTCTTCCCAGAGCCCGGCGAGTCTTCAGATATTCCTCATAAGTCTGCTGAACTGCCGGATCTTCAAATTTCACATTGTCAATGGTGGTATTAAACGTCGTATGTCTGCAGTGATCGGACCAGTAAGTGTCGATAACTCTGATTTCCGTGATGGTTGGATTTCTGTCTTCCCCTCTGAAATAGTCCTGACAGAATTTCAGATCGGCCAAGTCCATGGCAAGACCGTAATCTTTCAGAAATTCTGCAAGGCCTGATTCATCAAGACTGTTAAATCCGTCAAGAACCGCTACTTCCGTAGGTATTTCATATTCCACTTTCAGCGTGTCGAATTCTTCCAGAGCGGCTTCTCTGGCCTCCACCGGATTGATGACGTATTTCTTGATTCGGGAAAGCTCTTCTTCGCTGAGAATCCCTGAGAGCAGATAGACTTTCGCCGTTTTTACTGTCGGTCTTTCGCCCTTTGAGATAATCTGAATACATTCTGCTGCAG